>CAZPTF010000031.1:0-5653 GCA_964589015.1 uncultured Anaerolineae bacterium | reverse complement strand
CACGCGCGGGGCAGAGATATAGTGCTGGTAGTCTCTAACAAATCTCTAATACTGCTCAAATGCACGTCTAACAATCCTCCCCTAGAATTGAGTAGATAGAGTTAATCTGCTTTGTGAATTTTGCCATAATTTGCTCAGCGCAGGTCACAACCGATCGAGAAAGACGAGCGAACTGCTGACCTGTCGTGTAGAAGGGGAGATATCAGATAGATATGAGATTAGATAAATTTACCCAGAAGGCCCAAGAAGCCATTGCCGAAGCACAGGAATTGGCCCTGCAATACAATAACAGCCAGATCGAACCCGAGCACCTGTTGGCGGCTTTGCTGATGCAGGATGATGGCGTGCCGGTTCAGATCGTGGGCAAACTGGGTGCGGATCCCGGCCGCATGTTGACCGACGTCGAGGCGAAGTTACGGGAAAAGCCCAAGGTGTATGGGACGGCTACCCAGGTGGGGATATCGCCCGCCCTGGCACAGGTCCTGCAAGTTGCGCAAAGAGAAGCGGAACAGATGAGAGACGAATATGTCTCCACTGAACATCTGTTAATCGCGCTGACAGATTCAGCCGCCGGTGCGGTCCACAGGCTGTTAGCACAGGCTGGGATCACGAAGGACAGTATCTACAAGGTATTGACCACGATCCGCGGTTCCCAGCGTGTGACTGACCAGAACCCGGAGGCCACTTACCAGGCACTTGAGAAGTACGGGCGCAACCTGACCGAGTTGGCACGCCAGGGCAAGTTGGACCCGGTGATTGGCCGGGATGAGGAAATTCGCCGTGTCATCCAGGTCCTGTCACGGCGAACCAAGAACAATCCGGTCCTGATCGGTGAACCAGGCGTCGGTAAGACAGCCATCGTCGAGGGATTGGCGCAACGCATCGTTGCCGGTGACGTACCCGAGGGGTTGAAGAACAAACAGGTTGTGGCTTTGGACTTGGGCGCGCTGATCGCCGGCGCAAAATTCCGCGGAGAATTCGAAGAGCGGCTCAAAGCAGTCCTCAAAGAGGTCACCGAATCCGCCGGCCGGATCATTCTGTTCATCGATGAGCTACATACCGTAGTGGGTGCCGGTGCCGCGCAGGGTGCGATGGATGCATCGAACATGCTCAAGCCCATGTTGGCACGTGGGGAGCTGCACTGCATCGGCGCGACGACGCTGGACGAATACCGCGAGTACATCGAAAAGGACGCCGCACTGGAGCGTCGCTTTCAGCCCGTGCTCATCGACGAACCCTCGGTCGAGGAAACGATCAGTATTCTGCGTGGATTGAAAGGTAAGTATGAAGTCCATCACGGCGTCAGAATCCAGGATTCCGCGGTGATTGCTGCAGCTACCTTATCCGACCGCTACATTTCGGACCGTTTCTTGCCCGACAAAGCCATCGATCTCATCGATGAAGCGGCGTCAAGATTGCGTACGGAGATCGATTCCAAACCGGTAGAGCTGGACGAGATCGACCGGAAGATCATGCAGTTGGAGATTGAGCGTGAGGCGCTGAAAAAGGAGAAAGACAAGGCCTCCAAAGAAAGGCTGAAGAAGCTGGAGAAAGAACTGGCTGATTTCCGTGAGGAAAGCCGGGCATTACAAGCACGGTGGCAGCAGGAGAAGGACGCCATCCAAGCTCTACGCGAAACGAAACAGCGCATCGAAGAAACACACCATCAGATTGAGGAGGCGCAACGGTACGCTGATTACACCCGCGCCTCGGAGTTGCAGTACGGTCAACTGAGCCAACTACAGCGAGAGATGGAACGACAGGAAGAGCAACTCAAACACCTGCAGAACGGACAACAGCTTCTGAAAGAAGAGGTCGACGCTGAAGACATTGCCGAGGTTGTCTCCAAATGGACGAACATTCCGATTTCCAGACTGATGGAGGGCGAAATCCAGAAGTTGCTGCGCATGGAAGAGCGGCTGCACCAGCGTGTCGTCGGGCAGGATGAAGCGATCAATGCGGTCGCGAACGCTGTCAGGCGCGCACGGGCCGGCTTGCAAGATCCCAACCGCCCGATTGGCAGTTTCATCTTCTTGGGGCCGACCGGCGTTGGCAAGACGGAACTGGCTCGTGCACTGGCCGAATTTCTGTTCGATTCCGAAGATGCGATGATCCGCATCGACATGAGCGAGTACCAGGAGCGTCACACCGTGGCGCGGCTGATCGGCGCCCCGCCCGGATACGTGGGATATGAAGAAGGCGGTCAACTGACCGAGGCGGTCCGCCGCCGTCCGTACGCAGTGGTCCTCCTGGACGAAATCGAGAAGGCCCATCCTGAAGTGTTCAATGTGTTGCTCCAGTTGCTGGACGACGGGCGGCTGACGGACGGGCACGGGCGTACCGTGAACTTCAAGAACACGGTGGTCATCATGACCTCCAATGTAGGCAGCGACTACATTCGTGACCTGGGCGGTCGTGATGAGGAAAAGATGCGGCAGATGGTCATGGAGGCACTCAACCAACGGTTCGCACCGGAATTCCTGAACCGGATCGATGAGATCATCATCTTCCAGGCGCTGAGCAAAGACGACCTGGTACGCATCGTAGACATTCAGATCAGACACCTGACCAGGCTGCTGGCGGAACGTAACATCAAGATCCACTTGACGGACGCAGCAAAACAATTGCTGGCAGAAATGGGCTACGATCCGGTATATGGCGCGCGGCCTTTGAAGCGTACGATCCAGCGCAGGCTGCAGGATCCGCTGGCCCGCCATATCCTGGAGGGCGATTTCAAAGACGGTGATACAATCGAGGTGGATGTCCAGAACGCGGACTTCGTTTTCCGCAAGGCGTAGAGCGTGTAAGGTATCGTAGCGCAGATATTGCAGGCACGCCAGGAGGGCAAGCCGTGCGTCGTGCAGGCCCTGGAATTCGCAGGGACTTGCACGACCGGTTTCCCGATGTCAAGGACATCCCATTAACAGAGGTTATTAAGGCAACATGATGCGATTTGACCGATTCACAGAACGCGCGCAGGACGCTGCAATGCGCGCTTACGAAATATTGCAGCGGTATGGGCACAGCCAGGTAGATGTCGAGCACCTGCTGCTCGCCCTGTTAGAGCAACCGGAAGGGATGATCCCGCAGCTCCTGGAAAACATGCAGGTCAATGCAGATCAGCTAAAGAAGCGTATCGATGACATGCTGAAAGCGACGCCCAACCTGATGAGCAATGTGTACAACTTCAGTGCGCCCGGGCAGGTGTTCATCACGCCACGGGTGAAACTGGCGCTCGACCGGGCACAGGAAGAAGCCAACCGCTTGAAAGACGAGTACGTCTCGACTGAGCACATCTTTCTCGGTATCGTGGCGGAACAACACTCCCCCACCGCGACGTTGCTGGTGGAATCGGGGATCGACAAACCTCACGTGGAGAGCGCACTGGAAGCGGTGCGCAAGGGCAAGGCGACGAGTACCACCACTGCGGACAGCCACTACCGTACGCTGGAGAAATACAGCCGGGATCTGACTCAGCTCGCCCGCGAGGACAAGCTCGATCCGGTGATCGGGCGCGATGAAGAAATCCTCCGTGTTCTCCAGATATTGAGCAGGCGCACCAAGAACAACCCCGTTCTCATTGGTGAAGCGGGTGTGGGCAAAACGGCGATCGTCGAGGGATTGGCCCAGAAGATCGTCGAGGGCGATGTGCCAGAACCCTTGATGGGTAAACGCGTTGTGGCGCTGGACCTCGGAGCGATGATCGCGGGCGCCCGTTTCCGGGGCGAGTTCGAGGAGCGGCTCAAGACGACCATCGAAGAGATCCAGGCCGCACAGGGCGAGATCATTCTGTTCATCGATGAGCTCCACACTGTGGTTGGCGCGGGTGCGGCGCAGGGTTCCATTGATGCATCCAATATGATGAAACCAGCCCTGGCGCGCGGTGAGCTCCGCTGCATCGGGGCAACCACCCTCGACGAATACCACCAGTACATCGAGCGCGACTCGGCGTTGGAGCGGCGCTTTGCCCCCGTGTACGTCGAAGAGCCTTCGGTGGAAGAGACGATCAGAATCTTGAACGGCATCCGCCACCGTTATGAAGCACACCACAATGTCAAATTCAAGGATGAGGCGCTGGTAGCCGCCGCCCAGTTGTCACATCGCTATGTGACAGAACGTCACCTACCAGACAAGGCAATTGATCTGATCGACGAAGCGGCGTCCAAGCTACGCATCGCGCTGTACACGATGCCGCCCGATCTCAAGGCACTGAAAATGCAATTGCAGAAGCTGAGTGACCTGGAGGAAAACGCGTGGTCCGCTCGCGATTACGAACGGGCTGCGCAGTACAAGAGCGAACGGTTGCAGATCGAGACGGAATTCAACGCCAAACGCGACTCCTGGCGCGCCGACATGAATCTGGATGAAGTCGTCGATGAAGAAGACATCGCGGAGCTGATCGCCAGTTGGACTGGCATTCCGGTAAACACGATGATGGAAGCGGAGACCGCGAAGCTGCTGCAGATGGAGACGCGGCTACACGAGCGTGTCGTCGGGCAGGATGAAGCGATCGGCTCTGTGGCGGACGCGATCCGCCGCGCCAGGGCCGGGTTGAAAGACCCGCGTCGCCCAATCGGCAGTTTCATCTTCCTGGGGCCATCGGGCGTCGGCAAGACCGAGCTGGCAAAGGCACTCGCCGAGTTTCTGTTCGATGATGACGAGGCGATGCTCCGCATCGACATGAGTGAGTATCAGGAACGCCACGCCGTGTCGCGCATGATCGGCGCTCCTCCCGGATACATCGGCTACGAAGAAGGCGGGCAGCTTACCGAAGCGGTCCGCCGCCGACCCTATCAGGTCATCTTGTTCGACGAAATCGAAAAAGCCCACCCCGACGTCTGGAACAGCCTGCTTCAGATCCTGGAAGATGGCCGGCTCACAGACGGGCAGGGGCATACGGTCGATTTCCGCAATACGGTTCTCATCATGACGTCGAACATCGGCACTCAACTGGCGCGAGATGCAGCGGGGATTGGCTTCGTGCACGGTGATCGCACCGTGTTTGCAGAAAAGGAAAGTCACCGTCAGATCAAGCACAGTCTGGAACACACCTTCCGGCCGGAATTCCTGAATCGCATCGATGAAATCATCATCTTCCACCCGCTCACCGAAGAGCACGTCCGGCTGATCGTCGACATCCAAATGCGGGATATCTGTGAGCGGATGGCCGAGCAGGGGCTGACGATCGAATTGACCGAATCGGCGCGCGACTGGCTCGCCGAGGAAGGGTACGACGTCAATTTCGGAGCGCGCCCACTACGCAGAACACTACAGCGTGAGGTGGAAAGCCCACTCGCTATCCGTCTCCTGAAAGGTGCGTTCAAAGCAGGGGATACGGTCACGGTCGACACCAACGGAGAGGGCCTGGTCTTCATATGTGAAGAGGGTACGAGCGACGACACAGAACAAGGTAACAACGAATAGCATATTCCGGCTTGGCTGGGCAGCGCTGCCAGGACGCAGGCTGGCACACGGGGTGCTTGCCTGTCTCGCTGTACTGTGCACAGTGATGCCTGTCCTGGCAGACTCAACGGGGCCACCACAGGCTCCCGTTGAGTCCCGACCATTCCCGAACGAACCGCTGCCCCTGAGCGCCTTCCCACGACCACCGGCAGATAATGGGCTAGGCGTTCATTGGAGTACGTACCTGTAC
>CAZPTF010000030.1:10834-21141 GCA_964589015.1 uncultured Anaerolineae bacterium | reverse complement strand
AAACAACTCATCGAAATGATGGGTGGGCGCATCTGGGTGGAGAGCGAACCGGGCAGAGGAACGACGTTCTATTTCACTATCGATTTTGAAGTGTCGCAGAAGGAAGACGCTCTACCAGACGGCCTTGAGCAGATCTGGGGCAAGTCAGTGGTGGTCGTGGATGATAATGCAAACAGCCGCCGAATACTGCGCGACATGTTGCAGTCGTTCGGATGCCGGTCCGAGCAGGTGGCTAGCGGTCAAGCTTGCCTCGCTATGCTCTCCCGCGCACTGGAAGAGGGCAAGCGTTTCGATCTTATGCTGCTGGATGCGCAGATGTCTGACATGAATGGGTTGGAGGTGCTGCGGCGACTTCGTGAAATACCTGGCTGGAATTCTTTTCCGGTTGTTTTGCTCATTCCCGTCGGTTGGTTGCGGGCTGTCGGCGATGAGCACCTCACCGGGGACTGGAAATATCTTACCAAGCCGGTCAGAGAAGCTGCTCTGTTGCAGTTACTCCTCGATGTACTTGCCCAGGCAATGCGCTCTGCCGGTGATGAGACTACCGCCGCTGCTGACCGGAGCCGGCTTTCCGCAAGGCAGCTCAACTCGTTGCGAATTCTGCTCGTGGAAGATGAACTGACCAACCGGCGTCTTGCTCAAACACTCTTAGCCGAGGCCGGATATCAGGTTATCGTGGCCGAAGATGGCAGAACCGCCGTTGACCTCTTGCAGCGGGAACGAGTTGACGTCGTGTTGACCGATATCCAAATGCCTGAGATGGATGGCCTGGAACTGCTGAGGACAATCCGAGCGACTCCGCACTGGGCTCATTTGCCCGTCATTGCTATGACTGCACATGCGATGACGGGAGACCAGGAACGCTTCCTCGATCTCGGTATGGATGGCTATATCAGCAAACCGGTGCATGCAAAAGTGCTCCTGGCGGCCATTGAAAAGTATGCACACCCCCGAAGTGGAGACTTAGTGGCCACGGAGAGACAGGTGCGAACTGAGGAAGCCGTCCCTCTTGATCTCCCAGTTCTGGACCGGGCTGATGTCCTTGAGCGGCTGGGCGGAGATGAGACATTCTTTCTCAGAATGCTCACGCTGTTTCTGGATAACGTTGATGACCAGGTGAACGAAATTGCCACAGCCATCGAAGAGAACGATGCCAGGATGCTGCGTCTTCATGCGCACAAGCTGAAGGGGTCTTCCGCTGCGGTGAGTGCGCTGCGCATTGCGGATGTAACCCACCAGCTGGAACGCATGGGTGAGCAAGGCAACTTAGGAGAGGCTGCTGGCGCGCTGAAAAAACTCAGGCAGGAGGTAGTTTTCTTGCGATCCCATTGGGCTGAGCAGAACAAGTCAGGCAACGTGGACGCTTAATGACAAGCCTACTCTGTTTTGCGCACGACCACGAAGTGAGATAGGCCGAATGTGCGCAGCGGGGTACGCTCCAGACTATAGGTGATGCTTCTCAATAAGCGCCCAAGTGCCGGTCTGTGGGCGACGATGTTGTCGTAACCGGGATAGATCTGGATATGATACAGGATTTGTCCCGGCAGTCCTTCGAGCAGGCGTCGGATGTCTTCGCTGGTGTAAGTCCGCACGTGTGGCGCGAGCTGTCGCCGCCAGTTGTCGGGCAGGTAGTTGACGAATGGAATGTTCCCAAAGTGGTACTTGCCCCGCCAATAGAAGCCATGTGTCTCGAAGGGGTAAAGACGATTGGGCGCGAAAACGATGAGGTGTCCGCCGGCAACCAGCACACGTAATGCCTCCCGCAATGCTAACCGGTCGTCACGGACGTGCTCGATTACCTCGTGGGATAAGACTACATCGAATGACCGATCCGCGAATGGCAGGTCTTCGGCAGGAGCGACCTGAATGTCCGGGAGATGTTGGCTGGCTTTCTCGACCTTTTCCGCATCGATATCGACGCCGTACACAGCGTGGCTGAACGCCCTGAACTGGCGTACGTACATGCCCAGCCCACACCCGACATCCAGAATACGTTTCTCTTCCAGCGTCACATGATCGCGAATCAGATCGAGCCGGCGATTTTGCCCATATCGCCAAACATAGCTGGGGTGTCCCAGTTTGATCGCTTTGTTCTCTGCAGAGGCAGGGGCCAGCTCAGTCTCTTCCCGTGACGCAAGGGTTGTGTCACTCGTCGTTTCGTTCAACGTATTCCTTGATTTTCTTTTTCTCCCAATCGGCACCCAGGAATGCATCCGTTCTAAACAGGATGATGGCATGAACCGCCAGACCGATGCCCCAGAATATAGTGACGTAGTAGAACCACCAGTTCTGGGGTGATGTTGCCAGGTTGACCACAAATAGCCCCAAGTTGACCAGGATATAAGTGACTAAATGAGTGTAGAAACCCTTCAGTTCCTGGACCTTGGCTCTTGCCCGCGCGTATTTCTCGTTCTCATCCATCTTGGACACTCCATCCTTTTTCCGCTTGCTGTTTAGCGGATTCCTCTCCAGTTGACCTGAAAGTAACAGACATCCACACCATCAGGGCGGATAACCTCCACTTCGGGGCTGATGGGCGAGTTGGCGCCGTCGACCACGACGACCTTCCATTCCTGAGGCTTCGGATTGATGATGTAATCATAGAAACCTGCGTCGGGAGCCGACACTGGTTTGGAGGGTGCAGAGAATCCGGTTACATATTCATTATAAATCTGGACACGCAGTCCTTCTACCGGATTGCCGTCGGCGTCTCGGATCGTACCATAGATCGAGCCGCCCAGGCACCCCCGGTCCCTGTCGGGCGTGACGTCGCCATCCGGCAAGAACCGAATGCTGTCGGGATACGTCGGCGTTGGTGAGGGACCCTCGGTCGGTGTCGGAGTTGGCGGGATGGACGTTGGTGTGGCACGGGGTGTATTTGTGACCGGTACGGGTGTTGCCGTGACCACGACGATGACCCGCGTTGCCAGTGAGAGCGAATCGTCTCGGCCAGAGAAGGGAGGTAGTGTCGCGATCAACGGCTGGGCTGGAATAGTTACTGGTAATACGTTGGCCGGTGATGGGGATGGCTCCACATGTGTTGTGACAATGACAGGGGTGGGTTGTTGGTATTGCGGCAGGGCAACAAGCGGCACTTCTCGTTTGAGCAAGAGCAACGCCAACATGACTACCAGACATACAACCAGAGCTATCAGAAAGAAAATCATTGCCAGGTATACGGATGTCTTGTGATTCATCTCCCTGCCCCACCCCCTATGCATTTCCGAGATCTCACAGCGCTGCAACAATCATACCATCGATGGACACTGGGTGCAAGTTACCGTGTTCACTCGCGGTAACAATATCATTCGATTTGACAGGGGGCACAGCTGCGTTTGCGTGTGCTTCATTCCGCCGACGTTGTTGGGAAACCAGCGTTGATGGCTTTGGCGACAGCCGCTGCACGGGTGTGGACATTCAACTTTTCAAAAATGGCCTTCAAATGGCGTTTGACCGTGTTATTGGTGATGAACAGGACGTCCGCGATATCTTTGTTGGTCATTCCTCGTGTGAGCAGAGCGAGCACTTCGCGTTCCCTGTCGGTAAGAACATGCAGTTCGCTGGATTTGAGATGGCTGTCTCGCACTTCCGCCACTGTCTGCAGAAAAGTACGCCGGTCGAACGCTTGTTTTTCGAGACAGGCGAAGGCCCCATGCTCTTTGTAGGCCCGCTCGATCTCATCCGGACTCGCTGTCCCGGTCACTACCAGGGTAGGGATACCTGACTGGCGTGCATTGTCGAGCAGGCGATATCCCTCCTGATCGATGGAGTGCTTGCCGGTTGACGAAAGCGCCAGATCGACGACCGCCAAATCGTACGCCCGGCGCCGGAGATGCCCCAGGGCTTCACCGAAACTGCTGCACAGTTGAATCTGGTAGCCCGCTTCTGTGAGTAATTCGGAAAGGATATTGCGCCAGCTCGCATCGTCATCTACGACCAGCACCAGGTTCTCCGCTATTTCTGAATCCGCCTGGCGGCCATCCGGCGCGTTTGCTTGCGGCACAGTGGTCTCCGTGTCGTGCAGTCGTGTTGTTTCCAGTAGAGGTGCTTGGGCCAGTGCCTGCCGGACCAGCTCGTGAAACTCCGAACGCCTGAAGTTCGACTTGCGGAGACACGTGAATGCGCCGTGTTCAGTCAGGCTGCTGACGGCAATCTCCACGGTTGCGTAACCGGTGAGCAAGATTGCGATGCAGTTGGGATCGTGGAGGCGGACTTCGTCCAAGACACAGAGCCCATCCTGATTGGTGTGGTCGTATTTCCCTAAAGACAAGTCGATGACGGCCAAACGATGCGGTTGCATCTGCAACTCGGTTACCGCGCTCTCGATGCAATCAGCCTTGTCTACTTCGAGTCCCATGTCAGAGAGGATTTCCTCCAGGATCTGTTGCCAGGAGCGGTCATCTTCAACCACTAATGCGCGCGGTTTTTCTCGAAGCTCACTCATTTGTCCCCAGTCCTTCTGTGTTCTCGGCAGCTGGCAACCTGAATCGAAACGTTGTGCCGTGTTGCCCGTCACTCTCGATGGCAATTGCCCCTCCCAACCGGGCCATCAAGGTCTTGACCCACCACAATCCAAAGCCTAGTTTGCCTTTGTGCGCCGCCTTGCGCCCCGAAAAATCCAACTCGAAGATGCGCTCGTGAATGTCCGGCGCGATGCCCGGCCCGTCATCACTGATGGTGATCTCTACCCACCCATCGTGGGCTGTTCCCTGAATTGCGATCTCCCCCGTCTCTTCCATGGCGCGAATTGCATTGTCGAACAAATTGGTGAAGACCAGTACCAGCGGTTGTTCTCCGGCGACGACCGGCGGCAAGGCCTGCAAACCCTGTCGCCGTACCAGCACTCCTGGCGGTATACTGGCGGCCGTGATCGCTTTCTCCACGCAGATGTCCACATGGACCGGTACCAGATGGATCGGACGCAGATGGCTCAAGTTGTCGCGCACGGTTTCCATCGCTTCACAGGCACTGCGCTCGATCTCCTGCAAGTTCTTGGCGAGATAGGAGTCCGCTTCGAGCGCAGCCTGGCATTTGTCTTCAATCCCCTGGATGCGCACAGGTATGGTGCCTACCTTGTTGTTCAGATGATGCAGGAGATTGGCCGCGATGTCACCAATGGCCGCGAATGCTTCCGCTACGGAACGTTGCTCCTGGACTGCCTGCAACGTTGCCTGGCGTGTCGCGTTCTGTACAGCCAGCGCTGCATAATGCGCGAGAACGGTCAATACCTTCTTGTCCCATTCGGATTCGGCAAACCGACCAGGGTCAGCCTCCGTGCTGTAGACACTCAACGCACCGACCGGTTCCGCACTGTCTGCGGACAGCATCGGAACGATAAGGGCGCGTGTCCAACCTTGCTCTTTGGCGAGGTCGCGGCGATGGAAACGGCTGTCCGTTCTCACATCTTGGGCGGTCACCGCTTCCCCGGAAAGGATGGCCTGACCGGCGAGGCTACCGTGTAATGGGACGCGGTCTCCCGGCGGGTGGATGTCGCTTGCCGCCTGTACTCTCAATTCGTCTCCGTCGAGTATCCAGATCACGCTGGCTGCGGCGTTCAGCAGATCGCAGGTGAGTTCCACCAGGTGGTCCAACACCTCATGTTGGGGCTGTGTCAATAGGCGCATCGCCAGTTCCTGCAATGCGTCGAGCAGGCGAACCTCCTGCAAAGCGATCACGGCTTGACTCGCTAATGCCTGCAGTAGATGGCTGTCCTGCTCGCTGAATGCGCCTACTTGTGGGCTTTCGAGGTTGAGGACCCCCTCCAGCCGTCCGTTGGCGTTGATGAGCGGAACGGCCAATTCCGAACGCATCTCCAATTCCGAGTCCAACGGATAGTAGATCTCCGACCACGGCGCTTCGCGCAGATCGCAGATCAACAGTGGTTGTCGATGCTGGGCGACCCACCCCATCACACTGGTTGCTTTGATGGGCAATGTCTCGATCAGCGGACGGTTCAGCCCTTTGCCGGCTACAGCATGGCTGATCAGGTTACGCCCATCGCTGTCCACCAATCTGAAAATGCCGTAACGGGCATCGATTACCTCTAGCGCCATTTCCAGGATGCTCTCCAGCGTTTTCTTCAAGTCGGGGCGAGAGGAGATAAGCATACCTGCCCGGCGCAGACGAAGGAGCTCATCGTCTTTCCTGGCCAGGTTGCGCTGAATATTCGCGAGACGGCGGGCATGATAGATGGCCATCGCGGCCTGGTTGACGAAGTTGTCCAGCATCAGCAGCTCGAGCTGGCTCAAACGTCGATTCTCGAACAAATAGACATAAAGAACGCCTAATGGCTGATCGGCCACGATCAAAGGGAAACAGACGGCGATACAGGGTCCGTCAGGCTGATTTAGCGCTGGAAGTGCCAGATTGCCTTCTTCGTATGACAATACTCGTCGGCGCTGTTCTATCGCTCTCATCCCTAATCCCTCGGGACGTGGCCCCTGTCCACTGCTGGGGGCGAGCCTGCCTCCAGCGGACGCACGTGATGCAGGATCAAGCCTGCGTTGTGCCGAATTATAGGAGTAGATTACAGCCGAAGCGCCGGGGACCACCTCGATAGCACTCTGGACAATCAGCCTGAGTGTTCCTTCCATGTCTAACTGGTCGCTCGGATCCAGCCGATTGATCGTTGCGCCGATTTGATTGAGGCTTGCGAGTGCTTCCAACAAGCGCGGGTGGGTGCCGGTATCTGTTCGCATGGTGAATACTGCCTTCAATGCCCCTGGCGGCATTCGCAGTGAACAGCCGCCGGATGTTTGTGCGCACTACAAAAATACGCGGTGAGAGAATGCGTTCTCTGACCGCGTAGTCAATATCCAAACCGTGACAATTTCATTATAGCACGAGCGAAGCAACACTGCAAAAGAAATGAGAGGCGTTCTTTTCGGGAACGCCTCCCACCTGAGTCGAGAGGTCGTTGCACGCAATGGTGCGCAGCTACCTGTTGGGAACCCTACACATCGTAGTACAGTGAGAATTCGTATGGATGCGGGCGAAGCCGAACCGGATCGGCCTCCATCGTACGCTTGTAGCTAATCCAGGCTTTAAGTACATCCGGCGTGAACACATCGCCTTTGAGCAGGAACTCGTAGTCCTTCTCCAGAGCATCAAGCACGGCATCGAGGGAACCCGGGACCTGCTTGATGTTCTTCATTTCTTCCGGTGGCAGCTCGTAGAGGTCTTTATCCATCGGCTCACCGGGGTCGATACGATTCTGGACACCATCCAGGCCGGCCATGAGCAGCGCGGCGAAAGCCAGATATGGGTTCGTCGAAGGGTCCGGAGGACGGAACTCAATGCGCTTTGCCTTCGGGCTCTTGGAATAGACCGGGATACGGCAAGCCGCGGACCGGTTACGCTGCGAGTATGCCAGATTGACCGGGGCCTCGAAGCCGGGAACCAAACGGCGGTACGAGTTGGTGGTTGGTGCGACGATTCCCAGCAACGCCGGCGCGTGTTTCAGCAGGCCACCGATGTAAAACTTGGCAACGTCAGAGAGCTGAGCGTAACCCGTCTCATCGAAAAAGACGTTCGTATCCCCTTTCCACAGACTCTGGTGTACGTGCATGCCGCTACCGTTGTCCTCAAAGAGAGGCTTGGGCATGAACGTAGCCGTTTTGCCGCTCTTACGCGCGACGTTCTTGATGATGTACTTGTATTTCATGACGCGGTCGGCCATGATGAGCAGTTCATCGAACCGCATGTCGATCTCCGCCTGTCCGGCGGTTGCCACTTCGTGATGGTGTACTTCGATAGGGATCCCAACCTGTTCCAGGGTCAAAACCATTCGTGTACGGACATCCTGCAATGTGTCGGTGGGTGGAACCGGGAAATAGCCGCGCTTGGGAGGAATCTGAGCGCCGAAGTTGGGTCCCAATTCTCTGTTGCTTTGCCACCAACCCTCTTCACTGTCCACCGAATAGGACGCAGCGTTGGCCCCTGATGTATACCGTACATCATCGAAGATGAAGAATTCCGCTTCCGGACCCCAGTAGCTGGTGTCGGCGATGCCTGTCTGCTTCAAGTACGCTTCGGCTTTCTTTGCGACATAGCGTGGGTCACGTGAGTACGGCTGCCGGGTGACGGGGTCGTACACGTCACAGATGACCACGAGAGTCGGTACTTCGAAGATTGGATCGATGAAGGCTGTGCTCGGGTCGGGGATCAGGATCATGTCCGATTCGTGAATCTCCTGAAATCCGCGGACCGATGAACCATCGAACCCGATACCTTCCTCGAACTGTTCTTCGCTCAGCTCGCGGATGGGCATGCTGAAGTGCTGCCAGATGCCAGGCAGATCTGTGAAACGCCAGTCCACCATCTTGGCATCTTTCGCCATTTCCAATACGTCTGCTACTGTTTTCGCCATAATGTCTTTCTCCTCTCTCTCTATTTGAGATCAGCTTTGCGAGTTATCTCCACACATCAACCGTTTTCTGTCTTATGGGAGTCAGCTATTCAATACCCTGACGCGCCACGACTCCACGCAAATCGTTTCCGTCTCTTGCAGCCATTTGCCAGGGACAAGGACAGGGATGGGAGAATGGAAAATCGGATGATGTTCCCAACCCAGCCTTTGCCCCGGCAAACTGAAGAGAGAGAGGTACCCTGCCAGCCAACGTTTATCTATAGAGGTGCAAGTAAGTTGGGGGCAGCGTTACTCGCGACGGTGAGGGGAACGGCCTTAGATTTGATACACCCACATTATACAGGCGATTGGACGGGTTCGTCTAGTACCCGAATGGGGCATTTGTTCGTCCTCACTCTCGACATTCGAGGATGTTGCGTCTCTATGGGCGAATAAAGTTGCTCTCATCCAGGGTACAAACAGACCAGAGACGTTCACACTACAGCCGCCGCCCACGTTCCATCTGAAACGACGGTTTTGTGTGGACGTTGCAGGGTCAGCGGTGGCGGAGACGATCATGAAGCCTCCGCATAACCTGCTACATCCTGATGGGTACGAGGGAGAGACAACAACGCCACAAACACGATTCAGTGTGCGGAATTGTGGATATTACCGTCCGGCATGGTGGCCGCACTCAAGTCTGCTCTGCGTAGCCTGGTCCCATCCATATTCGCACCCGTCAGATTTGCCCCGCATAGAAAAGCCCCGGTCAGATTTGCACGGCACAAGTCGGCGTGGCTCAGATCGGCACCGTCCAGTTTGGCGCCGCTCAGATTGGCCTGAGACAGGTTTGTGCCCTGCAGATCCGTGCGGAAGAGATATGCACTCGTCAACGTGGCGCGTTCGAGATCGGCGCCCGCCAGACGTGCCCAATTCAGTTTCACGTTGTTCAGATGGCTGTCGCGGAGTTGGGCTCTTTCCAGTGAGCTTTCATCCAAAACCGCTCCGTTCAAGATAGCATTATGCAGGCACGACCAACTCAGGTCTGCGCCACTCAGGTTTGCTCTGCTCAAATTGCTGCGACACAGGTGCGCTCCATATAGATGGGCCCCCTGCAGATTGGCTTCTGTCAGGTCGGCATCGTCCAGATTCGTTCCGTCCAGGTAGCTATCGCGCAGGTTGGCTTGACGAAGATTCGCCCCGCACAGATTCGCCAAACAGATTCTTGCTCCCCGGAGGCACGCTCGATACAGCCTGGCCTCGCGCAAATTGGCCCAATGTAAACTGGTTGCCGTCAGATCCGCTCCCCACATATCCGCCCGGTAGAGATTCGCCCCGTCCAGACTGGCACCTTTCAGATCGCTGCCTCTGAGGGACGCTGCGGTCAAATCGGCATTACCCAGGTCGGCATCGCGTAACTTGGCCCCGTCCAGAGTGCTTTTGCCCAAATTCGCATGATGCAAGTTGGCGCGGCAGAGATCGGTGAGAAAGAGGTTCGCGTTGTACATGTGGGCGCCATGCAGGTCGCAGCCGCTCAGGATGGCACCTCGCAGATTGGCCCCGCTCAGATTGCTCATGGCGAGGTTGGTATCACTGAGGTAAACCCCACCGAGGTCGGCTTCGCTCAAGGTCGCCTGGCTCAGGTCTGTATCGCGCAGATTGGCCCCCTGGAGATTGGCACGATGCAGGATGGCTTTGTGCAAACTGGTCCCGCTGAGGTCGAGATCCCTCAGGTTGAGACCGGCCATGTGCGGATATCGAGACAGCGCTTCTTCTCGAGTGCTCCGGGCGATGCTTCACCTCCTGGCAGAATCCGCTTGCGTGTGTTGTTCTTGTGCTGCGAAAGCCCGTCACCTGCCATGTCCGTGCTCTGGCATGGGGGAGAAGACGCTTTCGTGTCAGTTGGGAATAAGAGATAGTCAAAATTCGTGCGCGTGGTTGAGAACCCTTAGCTCAATTA
>CAZPTF010000030.1:5865-10824 GCA_964589015.1 uncultured Anaerolineae bacterium | reverse complement strand
ACATTGTACAAGACTTGTTCCGAAATGCAAAGTCTACTACCTGCTGCGCGGAGGCCGCGCAAGGTGCAGATACGACAGCCGGCGTCTGGCGAGATCGGTTTCTGCGAGCGAACAAATGCTAAATCCCGAAAGGTTTTTCCCAAACCATAGCCGGATAGTCCCGGTGACAGCCGAGCGACTCCAAAATGGCTTTGCCTGCACTCTGCACTGCGGGCTTTCCATCCCACGTTCGGATCATGACGCGATGCCGGATGTGCCCCAGATGATCGAGAAGGGCCTGCATGGCAGCGCGTACCAGTTCGTCGTTGGCGCCGAGGGTCGTGACAATCGCGCTGCCTCCGCCTTTTGCCAGGAGTACGGGGTGACCGCGCCACTGCACTTGCCAGGTGGATGGCAAACGTGAGAAAGTCAACGGTTCTCCCGTGTAGATTTCGGGACCGTTTTCCCACCGCGCTCCGTACAAATTAGCGGGATCACAGGAATTGATCACGACAGGGAAATCACTGGCTGAAGGTTGTTCTGAAGCGCTGTCGCGCAAACCACGCAACCTCTCGACTGCCTCAGGTAGGGCGAACTGCAATCCCGGCAAGCCTTCCACAAAGTAGCCTCGTCTGACCTCACCACGCATTTCCATTAAACTCAACTGTGAGACGATCGCACCCCAATCCCAACCACTGTCCTCGAACTCCAGCGCCTCGCGAGTCAGCACACCCCAGCGCTGCAAAAGTTGGCGGGCCTGGGCTACGGCAATTTCTTCGGTGGACGCGGGTTCGCCCATGATCCTCAGGCGGCGAACGAGGCTCCAGCGTCCCGCCTGCAGCGAGGGCGCAATGGCAGCTTCTTTTGCAGTAGCCGCGTTTCCCACACCGCTTACTCCCAACCGTGCTGCGACGCGTTTCCGGGCCGCGCGATAAGTAGCCGAATCTGGACGATGCCACCCCCTATTCCGCGGCGTACTGAATGACGAGGAATGATGACCCAACAGGTGCGTGCGTTCTTCGTCGGATGCCCGGCCCGATTGCTGTGGAAAACCCTGTTCAAGATTGCCGCTTTTGGTGTGGACGATGTAACGCATCGCCTGAATGCTGTCGTTGGTGATCTCACCGCTCGTGACAAGTTCCAACAGCGCGTTCTCCAATTGCCTGGCTGTGATGCCGGATTCTTTGCTGCTCAGTGCATCGTGGATGTCCGCCCAGAACAAAGCGCCCTCATCCTGAAGCAACTTGTGGATGCTTTGGGCGGTGGGGGACAGCTGTGGCACGTTAGGGCGGGCAGATTCAAGAAACCGGGAACCTTCGCCACGGAACAGGAAGCGTATCTTACTACGGTTAGGGGGAAGTCCTCCCGAACCGATCCATACTACTTCGCCGCTTTGACAAAGGGCTTCCAGCTCAGCCGGACGGTAATTCCCCATTCGGGCGGGCCAGACATCTTCTTCCCAGATTCGTCCGATTAGGGGGATGCCCCGCAGTTGTTGCAGGCTCTGGACGAGCGCACCCTCCCCCTGGAGTCGATCCGGTGGGTACAGATGTTGCCAGCGGCATACGAAATCTGTGTACAGGGTCCGGCTCACTGCTTTGACTTCTCGTCTCAACAAGCCGATCGTCCGGCGGTGTATCTGCGCGAGGTTATACCGATCGACGTACTCCTCGACGGCAATGCTGGCTTCGTGGACACCGCCTGATTGCAGCGGCGAGAATCGCCCACGCGCCAATTCGCCCCGTTCGATCCGCCGCTCGAGTTCCGCTTGTAGCCAATCGATGTCAAAGTGGTAGCGGGATTGGATGTTGTCCAGCGAAATGGGTCCGGAATGTTCCAGATAGCGGGTCAGAATTGCCTGTCGAGCACTCGTCCGGCTCTGTTCGTCCACTCCGGCATTGAACGCTTGATCGTATTGGACGGCATATCCGCTATCTATCCAACGGGTTGGAGACCCCTGGATGTGGGCGAATGTGAACGGCACAATACGTCCCTGTAGGCTCAGCTGCTCGAGCCACCTGTCTGGATCATCGGCAGTTCGCTCTGCAATCTCTTCTTGACTGAGATCGCCGAGCGTTTCAATCAAAACAGCCAGCTCGTCGGCGGTACGGGCACGTGCAGTAATTGCGGTGTGTTGAAGGTGTCCCACCACTTCCGCCGTGGCGTCGGGACGCAGCAGGTCGCTCAGCGATACGTCTTTCAGTACGTCCTGCAGCAGGTCACGATTGACTGCGAGTCGTTGTAGTTGTCGCTCGGCTTTCGGCGCATCCCACTCGTACATGTGCGCGTCGGTGAATTGACGTACCAGACCTATGGCCACCGGCGATGGTGTGCGTGAGTCGACGGCGACCAGTTTGATCCGACCGGTCTGGATATCCGTCAGGACTTCTTCGAGGTGCGGGAGATCCAATGCATCTTCCAGACAGTCGCGGTAGGTCTCGATCAGGATCGGAAAATCCGGATATTGCCGGACGACTTGCAACAATTCCCTGGCTCGCAGCCGCTGCAGCCAGAAAGGCGTTCGTTTGCCCGGACGGTTACCAGGCAACAACAACGCGCGGGCGGCATTCTGCCGGAATCGCGCACCGAATAACGCGGAGTCAGGCAATTCCAGCAGGATGCGTTCGCGAGCCTCAGCGGTAGGCATCTGCGCGATCAGTGTGGTCCAATGTGAGAATCCGCTGCTTCCTGCTTGTGGCCCGTCATTTGCATCATCGGCCATCCGCAGCAAGATGCCGTGGTCATTGGACTGGACCAACAGGTCTGTACCCGTGTGTTCGCGTAACAACCCTGCAAGGGCCATGCCCCACGGTCCGTTGATACGCCCACCGAATGGCGATTGGATGACCAGACATGGTGTGCCCAGGGCATCCTTGAAAGTCTCGACAATCAACGTCTGGTCTGATGCGACGGTTCCAAGCGCGTCGAGTTGGCCTGCGACGTAGTCAACCACTTGCCATGCGGCATTTTCGTCCAATGCGTATTCATTCTGTAGCCATGCTACTGTCGGTGATGGGTTCCCCGCTGCCCGTGTTTTGAGTATGTCACGTAACGGCTTCCGGCGACCAGTTTCAGCGGTGAGTCTTGCGGCGACGGACCTCCAGAATGCACCGACGCTTTTGCCCAACTCGTAGGGTCTCCAGGGCAGTTCCCCATGCCAGAATGGCATTCTGGACACAGCGCCGGGCGCTTGAGTCACCAGGATTTGATCCGCAGTAATATCGGTGACCCGCCATGACTGCGACCCGAGCATGAAGACGTCGCCGATGCGCGTTTCGTAGACGAATTCCTCATCGAGTTCCCCCAGGCGGATGTGCCCTTCCTGCGTGTAGGCGGAAAAGGTCCCGCGATTCGGGATGGTTCCTCCGTTGGTGATTGCCAACATGCGGGAACTGGGGAGGGCATGCACTGTATCGTTGACGCGGTCCCAAACCACTCGTGCTTGCAGTTCTCGTCGCGTGTGTTGCGCGAAGCGCCCTGATAACATCTCCAGGACGTTCAGGTAAACTTCCCAGGTGAGATCCCGATACGCGTACGCCTGGCGTACCAGCCGGTAGATGTCCGCGATGTCCCAGGACTTGACGGCAACCATAGCGACGATGTGCTGTGCGAGTACATCCAGTGGATTGCGCGGTGTGTAAGTCGGTTCTACTTCCCCGTGGATCATGCCACCAGCCACGGCAGCCATCTCCATGATCTCTTCACGGTAGGTGGGGAAAAACCGTCCGCGTGAAGTCTCGCCGACCAGATGTCCTGACCGCCCGATCCGTTGTAGACCCTGTGATATGCTGCGCGGAGATTGGAGCTGCACGACCAGGTCGATGGCCCCAATGTCGATGCCTAGCTCCAGTGAGGACGTTGCGACGAGACCGAGGAGTTCTCCCGCCTTCAAGTCTCGTTCCATTTCCAGCCGGGCTTCTCTTGATATGCTACCGTGGTGCGCGCGGATTGGACCGACGTGTATTCCCGTTCCGATGGCGAAAATGCCGAGCCCATCCGCGACTCCATCCCGCAGCAGCGGTGAGGGTCTGCCTTCCTCTTCTGCAGCCCACTCTTCGTTCAAGCGATCGGCGGTCCGCTCGGCTAACCTGCGGCCATTGCAGAAAATCAAGGTGCTGCGGTGCGTGCGAAGCAGTTCGACCACTTGTGGAATCAGCGCAGGCCACACCGAATTTCCCGGAAGTTGGCGAAAATCCGCGACCGGGGCGACAATCTTCAAGTCCATCGCCTTGTGATAACGTGCGTTGATTACGGTGACCGGACGGGGGGTAATCTGCTCGCCCTGCACGATGCCACCTCCCAAAAAATGTGCGGCTTCTGCGAGCGGTTGAATGGTGGCTGAAAGTCCAATCCGTTGCAGGGGTTTATCGGCGAGTTGTTCCAATCGCTCGATGGTGAGCGACAGGTGTACGCCCCGCTTGGTCCCGACCAACGTGTGAATCTCGTCGATGATCACCGTGTGCGTGGTACGAAACAGCTCTCTCGCCTTGGGGCTGGTCAGCATCAGATAGAGCGACTCCGGCGTGGTGATGAAGATGTGCGGCGGCCGGCGCAACATAGCGCGACGTTCTCTTTGCGGTGTGTCTCCGGAACGGATCGCCACTTCGATTTCCGGGAAGGGTACGCCCATTTCCCCTGCTGTGTGGCGAATGCCGTTCAGCGGAACGCGCAGGTTGCGCTGGATGTCATTGTTTAGCGCCTTGAGTGGTGAAACGTACAATATGCGGATGCCCGCTGCTGTTTCCCCACCTGCTTCTGAACCGGGCCCCAACTCATGGTAGAGCTCATCGATACCCCACAAGAAGGCGGTCAGGGTCTTGCCCGAGCCCGTAGGTGCCAGGATCAAGGTGTTCTCTCCGCGCTGAATAGCTGGCCATCCGTGAATCTGCGGCAACGTCGGTTCACCAAACGTGCGCGAAAACCAGACGCGCGTTGGCTCGCTGAACGAAGCCAATATCGTCGTTGGGTTGTGGTTGGGAC
>CAZPTF010000030.1:0-5765 GCA_964589015.1 uncultured Anaerolineae bacterium | reverse complement strand
GGGACCGCCGCAATCAACCGATCGTTTCCGGTGGAATGCCATCATGTGACGGCGACAGGCGGACAGCGAACGGGTGAGTTATTGGTTGGCTGCCCACGTGTTGGTTCTCGTATCCTGCAGTTCCGACCGAGTACAGGACCTTCGCTGTAGTTGGACGGAGAGCAGAGACATCGACCGGACTGGCGAGACTGTGAAGCCATTCATTCTGGCTTGGCGACGACCGCTCCGTGGAACCACGTGTTCTGCCCTGTAGACATCCCTTTACGATTGCATCCGCGCCATTTCCTGCACGTGTCTGGCTCTCTCTTGGAGCGCGATACCCTCAGCCGTTGTGGGTGTGACGGTGATTCCGTGGGGCGATGTATTCCCATGCTTGTCTACATGCACAAATGTGATGAATCCTTCGGATATGCATCCAGTGTGTGCATGTACACTGACATGCGCGACTAGACTCGTCCGTCCGGCGAGGACAATGCTGCCGTCATAACGCACGATTGATCCTGGGGGAACAGGACACGTGAAGGTCATACCGTGAATCTTGACACAGACGATGCGGTCTGGCGATAGCAGACTGGCTGCCGCAATGAAACCGGATTCAACGAACCACTCGGCGCTGCGCCCGGCAAACAGCGTTCCGTGATGATTTAGATCTTCCCCTTTGACGAGGTGGTGGATGGTGTAACTTACGATGTCGATGTTCATGTTCCCTCCCAGGGATTATTGAGTTTTTTCTTTGTCCAAGAGGGTCCGTACTTTACTCAGAATCTCCTGGAATGAGAAAGGTTTTTGGATGAAATCCTTCGCTCCGGCAGCGAGGAGATCTTGTGCTTGTCCTTGGTCCGAATAGCCGCTGGCTACGAGTACACGGATAGCAGGGTTGATTTCCTTGAGTTTCTGGAAAGTTTCGAGGCCATTCATACCGGGCATGACGATATCCAGGATGATTAAATCGAAGAGATCGGTCGCGCGTCTTACGATATCCACCGCGTGTGTGCCGGAAGAGACAAGTTGTACCTCATATCCCGCGTTGGACAACACCCGCTGCAACATGTCCCGTAGCGATTCCTCGTCGTCAACGACCAGGATCGTTTCGGAGCCCTTGGGCGATTCGGGTTCAGCTATGTTTTCTTCTTCAGCGCGCAGGTTCACATTCGCCGGAAACCACACATGAAAGGTGGTCCCTTCACCAATCTGACTTTCTACGCGGATGATGCCGTCATGCGCCTTCACAATGCCGAAAACAGTCGCCAGCCCCAACCCGCTGTGTTTCTTCCCAGGCCGACCTTTTTTGGTGGAGAAGAAGGGTTCAAATACACGTTCAACGATTTCAGGTGGCATGCCGTGGCCCGTGTCGCTCACGGTCAGCAGGGTATAGTCGCCCGCCGAGTTCTTTCCCAATTCCCGGCGTGCAGTCTCTGCGTCCAGATGGAGTGTTTGGGTTCGGATCGTCAAATAGCCACCGCCAGGCATGGCTTCGCAGGCGTTGATGCACAGGTTTAGCAGCAACTGATTGATCTGTCCCTCATCCCCCTCCACGAGAGCAATTCGCTCGTCCAGAACGGCATTGATCGCGATCGATTTGTCAATCGTGTGCGTCAGGAGCTGCATAACCTCTCTCACCTGTGCGTTGATGTTGAGTGGTTTGATGTCATATTGACTTCCCTGGGCAAATGCCAGCAATTGGCGGGTAAGGTCGGCCCCGCGGCGTGCAGAACGTTCGATCACTTCGACATCAGCACGTTCCTGCGAATCGGGCGCCAGGCTTTCCTTGACAAAAGAAGCGTACCCAAGGATCGACCCGAGCAGATTATTGAAATCGTGGGCGACGCCGCCCGCGAGGGTACCGATCGCCTCCATTTTCTGAGATTGGCGCAGCTGTTCTTCTAACTGTAGTTTCTCAGTGACATCTTGAATGGTGGCAATCTCCACCCGTTTCCCTCCCCACTCGATCACCTGGGCGATGAATTCTGCTTCGACGAAGTGACCATCCTTCGCGCGGTAGGGAACGACTCGTCCCTGGCCAGTGCCTTTTCCCATCACATCCAACCAGGCTGCTTTCGCGGCTGCCTGATCGTCAGGATCCCGCAGCTCCCAGATGGCTCGCTTGCGCAATTCTTCGAGCGAGTATCCGAGCATCTTTTGGAAGGCGGGGTTGGCCTCCAGAAACAGCCCTGTTTCCGCATCGACGACGATGATGCCTTCCAGCGTGCTTTCGAACACGGAGCGGTAACGGAGTTCGGAATCGGCGGTAGCCGTGTATAAGCGAGCACTTTCGATAGCAACAGCGGTCTGGTTAGCCAGCAACGAAAGGATACGCAGATGATCTTCGCCAAATGCGTAGCGACATTCGCTGCTGTAGACGTTGAGTGCGCCGATGACATGTTTCCCCAGGGAAAGAGGGGTACTGATCAGGGAGAGGAATTGTTCCTCGCGTGTGTCGGTGTTGCGGAAACGCTGGTCAGTGAGCGCGTCGCCGACAATCATGGGCTTTCCAGTCTGTGCAACGAGACTGGTGATGCTATGTCCCAAACTCTGCGGGTCACCGCGCTCTGCATGTGGTTTGGGGCCGCAAGAACCATGAACGATCAGCCTGCCATCGCTGTCGAACAGGAAGATGCTGCCGCGATCTCCTCCCAGGAGTTCCGTTGCACTGTGGGCCACAAAATTCAGCAGATCATCCAGGTCCAGATGTGAGATCGTGGCGGTCGAAATCTGCTGCAGTGCCAAAAGTTGTTCATTGAAATGCTCTACCCTGGCTCGCTCCGCAACCAGGTGTTGATACAGGCTGGCATTGTGCATGACCAGCCTCAACTGGTCGGCCAGAGCGAGCATGAGCTGAAAATCATTCTGCGTCAAAGCATTGTCATTGTCTCGACTCTCGATATTCAACACGCCGGCTATCTGGTCATCGAGTTTGATCGGCACACAGATCTGGCTGGTCGAATTGCTGCTCAGCCTCCCGCAAGCGGCATCCGCACGGGTGTCAGGCACAAACTGAGGTTCGCCGGTACGCAACAGGCGTCCCAGGATGCCGGCTGTAGGGTCGATTGTCGTCAGGTCCACTTCACCTCCGATTGAGCGGCAGAGCCTGAGTGCGCCTTCCTCGAGCAGGTACGCCGAAGCGATTGCGTAACCTCCCGTCGTAGCCAGGGCGTGGACGACCTGCCCAAATACATCTCGCGGAACGAGATGCGAACTGCCCGCCTTCAGCGCTTCATACAGGATGGTCAGGTCACGATTCCGCCGTTCGATCTCTCGCTCGTGGACAATACGTTCGGAGATGTCCAGGCCGCTGGCGATGATCAGTGTGTCACCCACTGCTTCCGGTGACAGCATCGCATTTCTCCATGCTAGAGGGATCACCTCACCGCTCTTTGTGAGCCACGGGTTTTCGTAATAGGTGGGTGGTGTTTGTTCCGGCCAATTGCCGAGTGCTTGTCGCACCCTCTCTCGAGCGTCGAGTGGAATCAAGGATTCCCACAGGACACGCCCCAACACTTCCTGCTCGGTATATCCTGAAACTTCCTGGCATTTTCGATTGAACAGCAGAATGCGTCCCCGGATGTCGGTAACGAGCACCAATGCCTCGGTCGTGTCCAGCGTCTGTGCCGTAAAATCACGCTCTCTACGCAACGCGTCTTCTGCAAGGGCACGAGAAATCGCACTGCCGGCCTGAGATGCGACGATTTCCAGCGAGTCCTTAGAGGATTTCGCGATTGCCTCCCTGGTCTTTGAAGCGATGACCAGCCAGGCGATGATGTGGCCCTCATCCTGTACCGGGATCATGGCGCTGCTGCGTAGCCCTTCTGGGTCACGAAAAAACGACACGTTGGCTGGGACTTGCTGCATTTGATATGTGGATCGCTTCTCGAAAAACAACGGGCTCTGAGACGTCATTGCATGACCAGGCACTTGTTGCGAGAACCGCATTGAACTTCCCTCGTGGTATGCAAGATTCAAATCGCCGGTTTCATCGTCTACCAGATAAATCCCACCGCAATCCATTTCGCAGATGTTGAGCGCGGCTTGCAGACTGAGACGCAACACATCATCCAGTTGTGATACCCCGCTCAGAGCCGTTCCCAGGTCACGCTGGATGCGTGTCAATTCTGCTGTTCTTAAGGTATCAGTCATATCGTGTCCGATGGCCAGGATGCCGATGATTTGTCCGTCTTCACCCTGAAGGGCCTTGTTGAACCACTCGATTCCTCGTTCCCGTCCATCCCTGGTGATGATCGGGCCTACGTAGCCGCTGAACGACCTTCCCGACACTTCCTGGATGAACAGGTCGCGGAAGACGTGACGGTTTGGTTCGCTCATGAATATGGTGAACCAGTCCTGGCCCTGTACTTCCTCCAGGCGATAACCGGTCAGTTCCTCTGTGAAAGCATTGAAGCGCACGATTCTACCGGCGGTGTCCAGAACAAGCACGATAGCTTGTGCGGTTTCTACAATACCCTCGGCGAAGTCACGTTGTTGTCGCAGCTCAGCTTCTGCACGTTTCCGTTCATTGAGCTCGTGTTGCATCTCTTCGTGCAGCCGGGCGGTTTCGACGGCGATGGCAGCCTGGTCAGCGAACAGGTTGACCAGGCGGACCTCCTCCTCCGCGAATGGGACTGTCTTGTCTGTGTCACCTACATCGAGAACACCGATAACGCGATTGTCTGCTTTCAGGGGAACGCTGAGAACGCGCCGGAAAGGAGTGCCCGCAAATGCAGGGGACCGGTGTTCCCAGGTGCTGTAGTCGCTCAGGAACATCGTTTCACCGGTCACAGCGACCCGTCCGGAGATACCTTCACCCAATGGCACCTTGACGTCCGCGAGGCCCGCGGCTAAGTTGTAACCAGCTGCGAGTTCCAGGGTTTTCCCAGCGGGGTTGGTCAGGAAGAGGCCCCCATGATTCGCGTCGACCAGTTCCGCAGCGCGTTTGACAATGTTTTCGAGCAGGGCCGATACGTCTTGCCGGGCATTGATCGCCAGCGAAGTCTTATAGAGTGCAGTCATCTCACGTGCACGGCGCGCGAGCGAATCCTCGTGTCGTTTTCGCTCGGTTACATCACGCCCGGCAGTCAAAACCCCGATAATCTCCCCATTCTTATTCCGCAAAGGAGTCTTGATTGCCTCATCCAAACGGATACCGCCCGGCCCATCCAGCAAGTGCACGTTGACCTCGGTTTGCTCGGTGGACATGACGTGGAGCTCTTCTGCACGGTATTGCGCTGCCTCATCAGGAGGGAAGACATCGAAATCGGTCTTACCAATGATCTCTTCTTCGGACAAACCGAGGAATTCGCAGAAAGCCTTGTTGCACACCCTGAACACCGAGTCGTTGTCCTTGAAGATGATGAAATCGGGCAGCGTATCCAACACTGCACGCAACATGCGTCTCTGTTCATCCCGTTCGGATTCCGCTTGGAGGCGATCTGTGATATCTCGTTCACTGGTGAATACACCGATGATCTTTCCCGCCGTGTCCAGGAGTGGCATCTTCACTGCTTCGAAACAGCGTCGCCCTTCCCGCGTCTCCAACCAGTGTTCGGCTTTGATTGTCTCTCCTGTCTCTATGACGTGTAATTCTTCAGCACGGAAACGTTCAGCTTCGGCCTGTGAGTACAGGTCGAAATCGGTTTGTCCCAACAAGCCTTCCTTCGGTAGCTCGGGCGCAAGCAAACGGTGGTACGTCTCGCTCCATGCTTGATAGACCGAATCTCGGTTCTTGAAGACGACGATATCGGGAGTTGTGTTCAGCAGAGCCAGGAGCATTT
>CAZPTF010000029.1:16878-21232 GCA_964589015.1 uncultured Anaerolineae bacterium | reverse complement strand
GAAAACACGGATCGTGCGCGAGATGCCATACTTGGATTTGCCGAACTGCCGCGCGCGGTGGTTCACCGGAATCTCAGCGGTACGCGTACCCATCCAACTGGCGAGTGCCGGGATGAAGCGGTGCATTTCGCCATACAGGTTGACGTTCTTGGCGACCTCACCGCGATACGCTTTCAGTGAGCAGCCGTAGTCGTGCAGCCGGACAGACGTCGTCTCCGAGATGAGCCGGTTGGCGATCAGGGAGGGCAGCCGCCGGCTGAAGAACGGATCTTTGCGGTCGATGCGCCAGCCGCTGACGATGTCATACCCCTCATCCATTTTCTCCAGGAGTTTGGGGATATCGTTTGGATCATTTTGCAGGTCAGCATCGATCGTGATGACGACGTCGCCGCGGGCATGCTCGAATCCTGCCGCAAAAGCCGCTGTTTGCCCGAAGTTCCTGCGGAAACGGATCACCCGGACGTGCTTATCACGCTCGTTCAACTCTTTCAATAGCTCGAAGCTACGATCTTTGCTGCCGTCATCGATGAGCAGAATCTCGTAAGAGCGATCCAGACGGCTGAGCACCTGTGTCAGTTGCGTGTAGAGCTCTGGTATGCTTTCTTCCTCGTTGTAGACCGGTACGACGACCGTGACGTCCACTTCTGCCATTTAGTTGTGCGCCTCCTTCTCAGTCAGATATCCTCGCGTCCCGCGCAGAATGTAAAGAACCCCACCGATCAGCCCCGATATAACGGTGAAGGCATAGAAGCTGAGCGACATCGAAAAGGCGACTTGTTCCGGCACTCCGGTCTGTGTGAACAGGGTTACGTAGCCCATTTCTCGGACGCCGAGCCCATTAAACGAAATGGGGATCATCGTGACCACCGACGTGATCGGGACGAAGATCCAAAAATACAGCATCGATATGTCGACGCCCATTGCCAATCCGACGAAGTAGTTGGACAAAACCAGTGTGATGTTGAACACGAACGACACACCCAGGGCGCGTAAGATCGAGCTCCGGTCATAACCGCCGAAAGTCTGGTACAACTGGCGAATCTTCTCGACCCATCGTCCCTCTTTCCAGGTGTGCAGAAAGCGGAGTTTGCTCAAGATGAATTCCCACAGGCGCGCCTGCGTGAGCATCCACATCACCGCGATGCTGACGAAAAACAATGCGATGGTCAAGGTGAGAATCTCAATGCTGATTAGCTTATAGCCGGCAAGCGCCGCGATGATCGCCAGAAGCTGCGCCATGACGAGGCCGATGACCCTATCGACGAACACAGCATTGACCGATTCCGCCGCACGCTGGCTATCTTTCGATAGCTCGTACATCTTCACCACATCGCCGCCGATGCCCGATGGCAGAATGTTGTTGAAGAGAAAGCCGATGAAATTCAGTTGCACCAATTCCAGGGCACCAATGTGTATGCCCAGTGCGTCGAGCAGTATCTGCCACCTGAACGTCTTGATGATCACACCCAGCAGGAACATCGCGAGTCCCAGCAGCCAGTAGTGCAGCTCGGCTTTCGAGAACACCTCGATCACCTGCTGTAACCCGATCTGGCTCAATAGCAGCGCAATGAGTCCCAGACTGACCACTACTTTCAGGAGATCCGCCAGCCTTTTTCTATTCATGATTTGTCCTTCCGCAGCAAATTGTTCTATTGCGGCCCGCTCAGCGGCACAACCGCCAGTGGAACTGCATTGCCAATGTCTTGACGCTTTTCGTCTTTGATTGGCAACCGTTGCCCGTCGCTGGCGCGATACATGCCTACCTGCAGGTGATATTCGCCGCGAGCCTGCTCTGCCGGCAACGCAACGTTGTGTTCGTCCTTGACGATCTCACCTGGCTCCCAGAGGGACGTTGGATAGCTCGCGTCCACCGGTTGCCCGTCGTGCTGTGCGACCAGCGTGCCTGTCGCGTCGAGCAGATGCACGAACACCGTGTAATCTTCAGCGGGTGTCGCATCCACCTGCCAGTACAACGCGATCTTCAATGTGTTTCCGCTGGCGCCGCTTGCTTCCTCCGCTTTGTAGCCGATCAGCCGGATGTCTGTTCCGAGGGCGTAGTCCACCGGATGAGCGATCGCGTACTCGTGCGGGGCCCAGGTCGTTACCTTCACCGGTGCCAGCAGGACCCGTTCCAGCGGATTCAGGTCACGGTCGTATGCTTGCAGGCGTTCTCGCGTATCCATGTCGTATATCCCGACATCGACCGTTGCGGCCGCCGGCGCTTTCGCCGCTGGCTCGACCAACACGTCGTACGCGTCGCAGAACACCGCGCCGGGCGTCCACTCGCTGGTGGGATAATTCCCCCTGCCGGGATAGGTGTCCTCCTGCCCGATCGACACGTCATTGCGCCCGAACAGGTGGATGAATACGGTGTAGTCCCGGTCCAGCTCTTCGAGGGAGCGCCAACACAGGTTAATGTGAAGCGGGGTCCCTCGCCGGATCGTTCGTTCGGGCATCGAATAGCCCAGCAGCGCAATTTTGTTGTCAAAAGTCACGTCGATGCGTTCCAGGCCCGCCGGCAGCGTGTCCATGTCGAGCATAGTTGGCCGCGCGTATGCAGGTTCAATATACAGGAAAGGTGCGCTAAGAGCAAGTCCGAGCCACAAAACGGCCAGGACAATCGTGCCGCTGCGCTCGAACCGGCGCGGGACGAGGGCTATCAGCCCGGCGGCCCACAGCACGCATGTCGCCGGCAGCGTGACGAAAAGCAGCCGTCCTTGCGACCCTGTGGTGGATGACGTCCAGTAGATCAGCGAGGCGAACACCAGCAGTACCCAGAGAATCAGCCCGACGAGCAGCGCGAGTCGCTGCCTGCTCTCCGACCGGGCAACAGCCTCCTTCGCGAGCAGTCCGACCAATCCGAGGAGCCCAACGATGGCCACGATGTCGTAGACAGCATAAGCCCATTGAGCCATCAGCACGTTGAACCAGCCAAACAGTCCCCAGAAAGAGAGCCGCAACCCCTCCAGCTCGAAGAGCAGGTCGGAGAGGCCGAACGTATCCCGGCGCCCCACCATGTCGAGCATGGTCTGCATGCCCAGCGGATCACCGTACAATATCCAGTTTCGTGCGTACCACCATCCGCCGACCACAGTCGCCGTCGCGAGAACGATCAACCCGTGGCACAGCGCGTCCCACCCGCGCTGCTCCTGCCATGCCCAGAATAGCAGCCCGAGGCCGACGAGTGCGAGGACGCTCAGCCCGCTCAGCTTGCTCAGGGCGGCCAGCCCGACGAGCACACCCAGCGCCACAGACCGTCGCCACGCGAAGCCCAGGCGCACGCTGCGCACGAGCAGAACGACCGCCCACGATGCTGTCGCTGCGACGGCGATGTCGTTGCTGATCGCCCCCGAGATGAAGAGGAATTGCGGCAGAAACGCGGTGAGCGCGGCGGCCAGCAGCGCGATAGCCGGTCTATCTGGGAACACTTCTCGTCCCAGCGCATAGGTTGCCCAGACGGTTAGCGCACCCAGCCCGATCGAGAGGAGGCGCAACACGTGTACGGCCAACGGCACGCCGCAGTACGGAAATGCCTCGGACTGCGTGTGAACGACGGCATTCTTGTTTCCGAATGCCTGGGGCACACCCAGATTCACGTGCGGATTCTCACGGATACTCGTCTCCGCGTCACTCGTGTCGATCCAGGACGTCAGCGCGGCGCCCAGCAGGTAGTACAGCGGGGGCTGGCTGCCTTCCTGCCGGTACAGCGCTACCTGCTCCGGGACCTGCACCGCCAACGTCCCGGTTCGCGCGATGTGCCTGACGTAGTAGAAGTGCTGGATCTCGTCGGGTGCCTCGAAGATCGGGTTGGCGATGCTGTACAGCAGCGCGACCAGCACGAAGCCGGTGAGCACCGCGACGAGACCCCACGGGACCGCGCCGCGCGAAGGTGTGTGCACAGCCGGTTTCCCAGTCATGGCAACACCCGCACGGTGGTCAGGACGACGTGATCCGCATCCAACCTGCCCTGCTCGCCCAGGACCCCCAGGCGCTGCCCCGATTCGGGCTGGTACAAGCCCACTTCGACTTCGTAGACATCTGGCGGAGTGTCAGTGCGCAGCAGCAGCTCGTATCGATCCTCGATGAGCGTCCCCGCTTCCCAACTCGATGTTGGTGCATCCCCGTGCTGTGGCTGCCCGTCTTTCTGTGCCCAGATCGTTTCGTCTTTTCCGAGAACGTGGGTGAACACCGTGTAGTCTTCCGTCACAGGCTGTAGTGCCTGCCAATACAACGTCAGGACGAGTTTTTCCCCCGGGCGAGCCGCTCGCCGGTCCAACTCATAACCGGACAACTTCAGCCGTCCCTCGAAGCTGAAATCGACCGGATTCGGTATGACGCTGTCCTGGGCGGGCTG
>CAZPTF010000029.1:0-16778 GCA_964589015.1 uncultured Anaerolineae bacterium | reverse complement strand
GCCAGCAAGTGTACGAAGACGCTGTAATCCTGGTCGATCGGGACGGTTGCTTCCCAGTACAATGTCACGGGCAGCCTGTCGCCCGGCTGGATTACCTCCTCGTCCATCTGGTACCCCAGCAACTTGATGCCCGAACCGAACGTGACGTCCAGTTGTTCGGGCACTGCTGCGATTGCCGCACTGTCCAATAGAGGTGGGGGGGCGTACGCCGGAGCGATGATGCGGAAAGGCACGACAGCGGCGATGACACACAATGCGCCTGCCAGCACCCCGGCGCCGATCCGCCGTCCCCCGGCCGGTATCCACTGCACCAATCCCAGTGCCAGCAGTGTGCTGATCGCCGCGATCGCCGAAAACAGCAGTCTCCCTTGCGAGGCTGGCGTCATCAGCGTCCAGCGGATCAACGCGACGAACACGGTGACGGGCCAAACTGCCAGGATGAGCAAGCGGATTCCGTTCACACGACAGGATCCATGCAGACATCGCCAGGCGAAGCATACCAAACCCAGCAGCGCGGCGATTGCCAGCAGGTTGAACACGACGTACGTCCACGCTTCCAGCGCGACGTTGAGTCCGCCGAACAGGCCCCAGTAGGACCACAGGAACCCCTGCCACTCGCCGGCCAGTTGCCACAAAGTCGGCTGCGGATGGCGTGCGCCGGTGATTTCCACGAGCATGTTGAGTCCGAGCGGGTCACCATACAGCGACCAATTCCGGACCAGCCACCACCCGGCAATCACCAGGACTGGGACGATGATGGCAATGCCGCATCGGATGAAGCGCTGCCAACTTCGTTCGTGCCAGCAGGCTGTGACCAGGGCCAGCCCGGCGAGACCGATCAAAGCGATCGCGTTCGCCTTGGTCAACACGGCGAGTCCGCTCACTACGCCCAGGACAACGCACCGCCGCACGGTCAGGCCGTTCTCGTCCAGACGAAGGGTCAGCCACAATGCCAGCGTGCAGAGCGTCACGACCAGGTTGTCGTTATTGACCGATCCGCTGATGAAGAGGAACATGGGGTTAAAAGCCACCAGTGCTGCCGCCAGCACGCCCGCACCGTACGTCTCAGGCGCGACAGATCGCGTGATGTGATAGGTCAGAGCGACGGTGATGGCTCCCAACAGAACAGACAACCAGCGCACGATGTGGACTGCCAGCGTCGTGCCGTGGTAAGGAAAGGCCTCTCTGTCCGAGTGTACCGTCATGTTGACGTTACCGTCGTCGGTCAGCACTCCGATGTCTGCGTGGGGGTTCAAGCGACGCACCTGGTACAGGTCGCTCGTGTCGACCCACCAGGTCAGGAACGCACCCAGCGCGTAGTACAGCGGAGGCTGGCTGCCTTCCTGCCGCCACAACTGCGCCTGCGCCGGGTCCTGTACCGGCAGACCCTTCCCCTGCGCCAGGTGTTGCACGACCGGGTAGTGCCACAGCTCATCGGATGCTTCGAAGACGGGTGTGACGATGCTGTAGATGATGCCCAGAACGACGAACGCGCCCACGATCACCGTGACCGCTATCCGTTCCCACGGCTGCTCACCTGATGCCGAGGTCATGGTAGACCTCCATCGTCCGGCGCGCGATGACATCCCATTCGAACATGCGCGACAATGCTTTTGCACCTCGGCCGAGCCGCTCGCGGAGTTGCGGGTCAGTGATGAGTGCCTCCACTCGGGCGGCGAGTCCCTCCACGTCGTCTGGTGGGGCCAGGGCGATGTTCTCTCCATCGGCCAGCTCGCGGACTGCGACACGAGGGACCGTACTTACAATCGGGCGTCCATGAGCCAATGCCGCCATGAAGCTGCCCCGCCGGAAGGATGCCCCGTCCCGATAGGGGAGCAGACAGAGGTCCCCGGCCATCAAGTTGGCTGAGACCTCCTCGTCCGAGGTGAAGCCCGTCCATTGGATCCGTTCCGACAAGCCCAGAGATTCGATGAGTCCCTCCACGCGCTGCGCGTAAGCGACGTTCGTGGGGTCACTGGACCCCAGTTTGCCCCCAACCATCAGCAAACGGCAATTGTACCCACTTTTCACCAGCCTGTCCAGCACTCTGATCAGGGTCTCGCCGCCCTTGCTCTCATTGAGGAATCCGAAGTAGCACAGGACGATATCAACGGGTGTGAATCCCCAGCGTGTTCGTTGCCGGTCGCGGTCATAGTCCGTTGCCAGGGTTGGATGAATATTGCTGCCGATGGGAATCAGCTCGGGCGGGCGGCGCCAGCGATGTGCCGCTACCCATTGGCGGTCCTCTTCGTTCGTTACGATGGCGGCATCGCTGTGCCGTCCGATGAATAGCGTGACCCAATCGCGCACCGGTCCCGCTTTGGGGAACAAGTAAGGGATCTTGACATCGTGGTAAGTGACCAGAAAGCGTGGCGCATGATGGCGCAGACGTGTTTTACCCCACCACGGCAGGGCATTGATCGCCGGGTGCATGGCGAAGGCCGCCGTCTGGTACTGAATGTGGACGACATCCGGCCGGCGTGCTCCGATCCGCTCGAGAATGAGTGGGAGGGATTTCCAGTTCCAGTGGGCTATCACCGGGCGGACGTCCGGTTCAGCGGTTGGCAAGGCATCCCTGGGACCGACTCCGGCGGTGGAAGTCAGGACGTCGACTTCGGTGCCCAGCGCAGTGAACGCCTTACCCAGCTCGTGGGTGTAGTCCCCCACACCGCCCTGCATCGGCGGGTATTCACCGGAGATCAAGAGAATTCTCATGCGCACCTGTTCCCATCTCGGAATAAATTCGACATAACGAAACCCTGAGTTGGCTACTCAGGGCCCGTCCGTTGTCCCAGTGCATTGCTGGCGGTTTCCGCGTCGCATATCCCGTCACCTGGATTTTACATAGTTTTGCGGTCCTGTCAAACAGTTGGGGAACTGAGGCGCCATCCAGAATGATAGACGGCGGTTGAGTCCCCGCTGGAACTTCGGGGCCCGAACTTGACAAATCCCTTAGGCGACTGGGTCTTGGGTATGTCAGTCTTCTATCGCGTTGTCATCGATAATCGCCGTGATGCCCAGCGATTCCAGCCAGTCGAAGGCGCGCTGCATAAGACGCTCGTCTTTGAACTGGAACCATCGTTCGCGTTCCTGTTGGGAACTAAGCAAGGTGTCTTTGAATCGCCGAAAAGGTCTCTTGCCGTCGAGCGCCTCCCGCAGCCGTCTCCGGAGCAGCTCGTCCTGGGTGGTCTCGGCGAAGTCTTCCATATCCCGGTAGCTTTCATCGGGTCGTGCACGTGGCACCTCGATGTAACGCGACCCGTAGCCATCCTCCACCTCCGCCGCATCGCGCATAGCCTCTATCATCCACTCCGGTGTCTCGGTTTCCTGCAAGAACGTCTCGATGTCAGAAGTTCGTCCGCTGGATTCCCACGTGTCGCGGAGCGCTTCCCATTCATGCTGGCTCTCCTCCATTATCGTCACGACGTTACCCGTCTCCAGATCCAGGTAGTAGCTGATGCTGTAAGACGTGTTGTCCAACGCCAACTGCAGCGTGTCGAGGTCCACCCGGAGCAAACGCTTGATTTCCCCTGTGCTGCCGTCTGACATAACTCCCTTCCGGTTGATGCCTTCTCGTGATTACTGTGTGAAGGCCGGTACGCACCTATAGACCCGACTTGAGGACCTGGACATAAGCGCGAATGCGTTCTGCTCGAAGGGGACGTTTATGCCCGACCAACCACTTCAACGCTTCGGCGGTGATCTGGTACACGTAATGCACTAGCAGGAACACCCGCAGCAAGAATGCCGCGACCGGCCCGCTGTATTTGCGGAAGTAGCGGATCTTGCTGCGTTGGAAGTGGATATGCTGTGCGGCGATCACCTGCTTGCTGCTCTGCCCGCCGTGGTGGATCACTTCGGCTGCCGGCAGGTACACGATACGCCAGCCGGCCTGCTTGATTCGATAACACCAGTCCAGTTCCTCGGAATACATGAAAAAACCTTCGTCGAGCAGTCCCACCTGTTGAATAACCGCTTGCCGGACCGTGAGACACGCGCCCATCGCGAAGTCCACTTCTTGTATCTCGTCGTCGCTCCGGTCCCACACGTAATAGTCGCGGAGCACTTTGTTGTCGGGCCACCATTGCTGCACAACCGTACTTTCCAGAAAGGCTGTTGCGAGCGTAGGAAAGCGTCGACGAGAGGATTGCACCGTCCCGTCGGAATTGAGCAGTTTAGGGGCCACTACCCCGACTGCCGGATTGTCGTCGAGATAACGGATCAATGTCGCCAGTGCGCCGTCCACCACCTCGGTGTCCGGGTTCAGCAACATGACATAGCGACCGTGGCCTCGGCAGATCGCCTGGTTATTGGCCGCTGCAAAACCGGGGTTCTCGTGATTTTCGATCAGGGTGACTTGCGGGAACTCGGTTCGGACCATCGCCACGCTGCCGTCGCTGGACGCATTGTCTACCACGATCACCTCCAGCGCTTTTGGATCGTCCTGCCAGCCAGCGTATACGGAATTCAGACAGGCCCGCAACATATCCCGCACATTCCAGTTGACGATTACGACTGACAACTCGTATGCCGTCATGGGGGTGCTTTCACAGCTCGCGTTCGACCACGAAGTCGGCAATGGATAGCAAGGCATCTTTTGATGGATGGTCGGGGAGATTGTGCAGAGCTGTCTTCCCCTGACGAATGAACTCGCGCGCTTCATCCACGGTCGTCTGGATTGCCTCGGACTGCGCAATACGGGTGACGACTTCGGCGATGGCATCCGGATCTTGCTCCTGGCGGTTCAGGACACGAAGCATGAGCTCGTCGTCGGGATTTTGTTGGACAAAGTACATTGCGGGCAACGTCACGGTGCCCTGGCGCAGGTCACTCCCCACGGGCTTGCCCAGCACGTGCTCGTCGCCGACGAAGTCTAACACATCGTCGATCAACTGAAACGCCATTCCCAGGTTCCGTCCGTACTCCCTCAGGCTTGCGATCTGATCCTCCGGCAGACTGGCCAGAATCGCCCCTGACTGCGCAGCCGTTTCGAGCAGAGAGGCGGTCTTGCTATAAATGCGGTCGTAGTAATGGGTTCTGTTCTGCTCGTTCCAGGGTGGGGCAAACAACTGAGCCAGCTCACCACGACAGATGATGCCCAGCGTGTTGGCGAACAGGGAGATGACGCGGACGTGCTGTGTTTCGGCGGCCAGCGATGCCGCCTGCGCGAACATGAGATCGCCGGCGAGCACTGTCGCCCCGCTGTTCCAGTGGGCATTGATCGTTGTCTTGCCGCGCCGTAACAACGAATTGTCGATCAGATCATCGTGCACCAATGTGGCAGTGTGCAACATCTCGATAGCTGCGGCCAGTGCGATCGCTTTTTCGACTGAGTTGACCGTGCCGAATTTCGTCGCCAACAGTGCCAGCGCAGGACGAATGCGTTTTCCGCCGCTATCCAGGATGTAGAACAAGATGTCGGTGAGATATTTGTTTGAGGTTTCCAGTGCCTGGCGCATTTTCTGCTCGACTCGCACCAGGTCCTGACTCACGCTATCGAAGGTAGGAGTTTTGACCAATTTATTACCTTCCAACTGATTCTTTCGTCTCTATACCAAACAATTCACGAACACTGTGAGAAGTCGCCTCTTGGACTTCAGCCACACTGATGTTTTTCAACTCTGCGATCTTCTGCGCGACCAGCACTACGTAAGCCGGTTCATTCCTCTTGCCTCGATAGGGCTGGGGAGCCAGGTAAGGACAGTCTGTCTCCAGAAGCAGCCTCGACAACGGGACTTGGCGCACTACATCGGGCAAATGGCGCGCGTTGCGGAACGTCACTGGACCGCCTACGGCAATATGCATCCCGAAGTCTAACGCTCGGTGGGCCATGGTGGCATCACCGGAGAAACAGTGCAATACGCCGCGCAAGCCTCCCTGTATGTTAGCGCGCTCGCCCAGGATAGTCATGATGTCATCGTGTGCATCCCGGTCGTGAACGATTACAGGCAAATCAAGATCTTCGGCCAGCGTCAACTGCCGCTCGAATGCCTCCCGCTGCTTGTCACGAGGAGAGAGATCCCAATGGTAGTCCAATCCAATCTCTCCAATGGCAACCACGCGTGGATGGCGGGACATTTGCTCTATTTCGGCCAATGCGGTGTCGTCCAGTGTCTTCGCGTCGTGGGGATGGACGCCAACCGAAGCGTAGATAATGGGATGCTGTTCTGCTAGTTTAATCGATTTTCGACTGGACTCCAAGTCTGCACCCACGTTGATGATGGCTGCGATCCCGGCCTGCTTTGCCCGGTAAATGACCTGTTCCCGGTCCTCGTCGAAATCCGGAAAATCCAGGTGTGCATGACTATCGATCACGAAACCAGCCCCAATAATCTGAGCCCTTCGGTGATGAGTGTGCGCGTCGAACTCTCAGACCGTGACTCAGCATAAACGCGGATCAGCGGCTCGGTACCGGAAAGTCGCATCAGCAGCCAACTGCCGTCTTCCACGTCAAAGCGCAGTCCATCAATGGACCAGGTGTTTACCACTTGAAGGCCCGCCAATCGCCTGGGACGGACCTTCCGGAACGCTTCTCTGACCTGTGCCTGCAGTCCAATCTCAAACGGCCAATCCTGCCGTTGGTAATGATGGGTCCCGAATTCCACGCGCAGGTCGGCCAGCAACTCCGATAGCGACTGCCGGAAGTGGGCCAGCATGTCCAGGACGAGCAAACCGGCCAGGATACCATCTCGTTCCGGGAGATGTTCCCCGAAAGCGTATCCCCCCGACTCCTCACCACCCATCAATGCGTCCGCCTCCAGCATTGCCGGCGCAATATGTTTGAACCCGACTCCGGTCATGAGCACAGGTATACCGAAATGCTCGGCTACCCGGTCTACCAGCGAAGAGGTCGCAATGGTCTTGACCACGGTACCACGTCGCTCTCTGGTTGATAGCAAGTAGTACAGAAGCAGCGGATACACCTCGAAATTATCGACGATCTGTCCCCATTCATCGACCAGCGCGATACGGTCCGCGTCACCATCGTTTGCCAACCCGATGTGCGCCTGTCGCCTGACAACTGCCTGACGCAACTCCGCCAGATTCTCTGGCGCTGGTTCCGGTGCCCTGAGGTGTGGAAACGCGGGATTGTGTTCACCGTGGATCTCTTTCACCCATACGTGGCTGCCAGCGAAGATTTTTGGGAAACAGCCCATTGCCGCACCATACATGGGATCGACGACGACGCGCAGCGACGACTCCCGGATCCGATCCATGTGCACGAGAGACGCGATGTTTCTGAAGTAGTCGGGCCAGGGGTCGAACGTGCGCAATAGACCGCTTTGTGTTGCTGCTGACAGGTCGACGCGCTGCACGGGTATATCTCCGGATTCGACCCGCGCGATGTTCGCCTGGATTTCGACAAGCACTTCGTCGGATGCCGCTCCGGCATAATCCGGACGGAATTTGACCCCATTATAGTCTGCGGGGTTGTGACTTGCCGTAATGATGACCGCTCCCGCAGTCGCCAGTTGTTTGATCGAAAATGAAATGGTCGGCGTAGGTGTGGCGTTCTGGCACAAATGGACTGGTATGCTATTGGCGGCCAATACCTCGGCTGCTGCTCGTGCAAAACGCTCCGAGGCAAAACGTGTGTCGTAGCCGACAACCAGCCCGCGCGCGGGCCCATTGCGCTTACTCAGGTAGGTGGCAATCGCCTGCACGCATACCTGCACGTTGTCGATTGTGAAATCGTCGGCGATAATCCCTCGCCAGCCGTCTGTTCCGAATCGGATTCCCATTGTTGTCGATGCACCTGTGGAAGGTGTCTGTTACCCTTTCATCTGTCTATGTTGCATTGTCGCCGTGTACCCACGATGTCCTGTGGGGTCGCCGGACCGGTCTGCAATGCTTCCATGTCGGAATCGACCATCATGCAGATCAGCTCCTCAAACGAGACGCTCGGACACCATCCCAGTTTCTCTTTGGCTTTGGCCGGCTCACCGACCAACAGGTCCACCTCTGCCGGACGGAAGAACTTCGGGTCGACGATCACATAGTCCTCGTAGTTAAGGCCGACATGCTTGAAGGCGACTTCGCACAGCTCGCGGACCGAGTGGGTCTCTCCCGACGCGACGACATAGTCATCCGGCGCCTCTTGCTGCAACATCAGCCACATGGCGCGCACGTAGTCTCCTGCATATCCCCAATCACGTCGTGCCTCCAGATTACCGAGGTGCAGATCACTCTGCATATCGAGCTTAATCCGCGCTACACCGTGGGTGACTTTGTGGGTGACGAATTCGAGGCCACGGCGCGGTGATTCGTGGTTGAAGAGGATTCCCGAGCACGCGAACAGGTTGTAGCTCTCCCGGTAGTTGACCGTAATCCAGTGACCATACAGCTTGGCTACGCCGTATGGACTTCGCGGATAGAAAGGGGTCCTTTCGGTTTGAGGGACTTCTTGGACTTTTCCGAACATTTCGCTGCTCGATGCCTGGTAAAAGCGAATACTGGGGTTGACCAGCCGGATTGCATCCAGAATGCGGGTGACGCCGAGCGCTGTGAATTCGCCGGTCAGGACCGGTTGCTTGAACGAGGTGGGCACGAATGATTGTGCTGCCAGATTGTACACCTCGTCCGGCTCCAGTTCATGCAGGATGTCGATCAACGAAACCTGATCGAGTAAGTCACCCTGGACCAACTCGATGTCATCCTGGATATGCTGGATGCGGTCGAAATTGATCGTGCTGGTCCGCCGGACCATGCCATATACGCGGTATCCCTGTTCCAGCAAAAAATCCGCCAGATAGGAGCCGTCCTGACCGGTTATTCCTGTAATCAACGCTTTTTTCATCGTTATTTGTTGGTTATCCTTCCTTGACTTTCTCGCGCCAGTAATTCAGCGTGTACAACAAACCTTCTCTGAAAGAAATCGAAGGCTGCCATCCAGTGACGGCGTGCAATTTCGAATAGTCACAACAACTGACCGGAACATCTGATGGGCGCAAGCGGGCGTGATCTATCTGTACCTCGATGGCAATGTCAACGAAACTCAACAAAATTGCCAGCAATTCGTCGATACCGTGGGAAATACCCGATCCCACGTTATAAGCTTCGCCCGGCTGTCCTCGTTCGATCAACAAGGCGTAGGCCCGTACTGTGTCTCTCACGTCTGTGAAATCGCGGTGGGAGGTGAGGTTGCCCACTCTCAGCACCGCTGGTTCCAGGCCCGCCTCTATCCGGGCAATTTGTTTGGCAAATGCGGAGGCCACGAAACGCTCGGTCTGCCGTGCGCCGATGTGGTTGAACGCTCTGGCACGAACGATGGAGATGTTATGCTGCAGATGGTACTGGAGCCCGACCATGTCTTGTGCCACTTTGCTGACACCGTAAGGTGTGTCAGGGCGAAAAGGGACCGACTCGTTGATCGGGATGTCCTCCGGCCGAACCTGACCGTACTCTTCCGCAGAACCGACGATGAGTATCCTGGCGCCCGGGACCAGTTCTCGCACTTTCTCCAGAAGATTGATCTGGGACAAAACGTTGCTTTGGAATGTCTGCCATGGGCTGGAAAAAGAGAAGGGAACGTTTGCTTCGCCTGCCAGGTGAAAGATATAATCGGGGTGTGCTGCGCTCAGGATGTCACCGATGCTGTTAAGATCAAACAGATCCCCCTGGTAGAGCTCGATCTGATCTTGCAGATGGGAGATATTTTCCACTCGGCTGTGAATCAGCCCGGACACGTTCAACTGCGTATTGGTCAGCAGGTATTCGCACAAATGACTGCCTGCGAATCCGGCAATGCCGGTGATGAAAGCCTTCAAGTCAGTGCCTCCCGGTTTTCGGTTGGATTCTCTCAGGGTGCTTTAACATAATCAAGATTAGAGGCTGCTCCTGCTTTCATTTCTCTGGCAGTGTTTCCCGAGTCGGCTTATTATACATTAACTTGCCACTCTCAGCAAGAATTCACACAGCCTGCGGGCGGGGGATGGAAGAAGCCCTGACACTGCTTGCCATGATATTTCAAAGCCTGTATAATAGTGACACTCATGCGGAGAAGGGGACAAGTGAAAACAAAATCTCAAGCGGCGTTCTTACTCCTGACAGTATTCGTAGGCGGCATGACAACGATGGCGGTCGAAATGTCGGCATCGCGGCTGCTCGATCCGTATTTTGGCAACTCGTTGCTGATCTGGACCGTGTTGATCGGCCTGGTCCTGATTTATCTGACAGTAGGCTACTATCTGGGCGGGAAGCTCGCCGACCGCTACCCCCACGCAGGCACGCTTTTCCAGCTCATTGCCTGGGCCGGGTTCGTAATCGGATTGATTCCAACCGTTTCGGCGCCTATCCTGCGTTACGCGGTCGTCGGTTTTGCGGAGTACAGTGTTGGCCTCCTCGCTGGCTCGTTGCTGGCCGTGTTGTTGCTTTTTGCGGTTCCCGTCACCCTGCTGGGTTGTGTGTCGCCCTATGCAATCAGACTGACCATGCGTGATGTTGACTCAGCCGGGAACACCGCGGGTGGCATCTATGCGCTGTCTACTCTCGGTAGCATCGTGGGCACGTTCTCGCCGGTGCTGCTGTTCATCCCGAATATCGGCACCCGAAAGACGTTTCTGCTCTTTGCACTCGTCCTGTTGTTGATTGCGGTGATCGGGCTGATCCGCGCCGCGTCGCGTTGGGCACCGCTGTATGGTGCGCTGTTGCTCGCTATCGTCGTGCTCATCGTGCTGTTTCCTCCCGGGGTCATCAAAGCCGCCGCGGGCATGGTCTTCGAAACCGAATCCGCTCACAATTACATCCAGGTGGTCAAGGAGGGAAATACCTGCTATTTGCACCTCAACGAGGGCGAGGGCATCCACTCGATCTATACGCCGGGGCAAGTCTTGAGCTACGGCATCTGGGATCTATTTCTGATCGCTCCATTTCTAAACAATTTTCCCTTCGAGGCCACTCAGGTCCGGAGTCTATGTATGATCGGTTTGGCAGGCGGAACCGTCTCCAAGGCCTATACGGAAATCTATGGGCCGATCGCCATCGACGGTGTCGAACTGGATGCGGAAATCATCGAAACGGGCCGCCGTTATTTTGCGATGACCGAACCCAATCTCAATGCGGTGGCGCAGGATGGAAGATATTTTCTGACTCACCAGGAAAAACGGTATGATGTCGTCGCGATCGATGCCTACCGTCCCCCCTACATCCCCTTTCATCTCACGACTCAGGAGTTTTTCCAGGAGGTCAGCGATCACCTGACAGATACGGGGGTGTTGGCGATCAACGTGGGACGCACCCAGAGTGATTACGGGTTGGTGAACGTCTTGTCCAATACGGCAGGAATGATTTTCCCCAGCGTCTATGTCATCGATGCGCCTGATTATGGGAGCGACTTGGGGAACAGCCTGGTCGTTGCCACGAAACAACTCACGCGCCCCGAGAACCTCGCCACCAATATGGCGTTGATGGACAATCCATTCCTGCTGGAAGTCGCCGAGCAATCCCTCCCGACGTTGCGGCCATATCTGGCCTCCGATGCCGAACTCGTGTTCACCGATGACAAGGCGCCGGTCGAACAGGTCACTCATGGGCTGATCGTCAGATACGTGATGGGGATTGAATAAGACCGCTCAAGGGTTGGGAAGTTGGTCCCGGCTGTCCAGGAAGCACTGGATGCCATCTACCAACGATTTTGCCAGACGATCTTGGCGATAGAGCAAGATGTTGCGGTCATCGCTCATGAAGCCTAGCTCGATGATTACTCCCGGGGTATCGTAAGCGATTTCCCGGAAAGCATGGTAATCGCGCATGTGTTCCGAAATCGTGTCCGCATGGAACGCCAGGTCTGTTTTCGTTTCATACTCGGCGATGATGCACTGCGTCAACTGGTCTTCGATCTCTGGGATGGCGCTCGTTTCACTGCGCGCGATCTTGAATCCGCTCAAACCCGGAATGCACGAATCCGCATGAATCGAGATGAACACATCGGCCTGGTAGCCCTGGATTCTGTCGTCGAACTCCTCCAGTAGATCAACCGTATAGCCCTTCCGTTGCAGTCTGCCCATCACCCGTTCGGCAACTGCGAGATTGATGTCGGCTTCTCGCAGACCATCCGGGCACACAGCGCCGGAATCATTGCCGTGGTGACCGGCGAGAATCCCTATGCGGATGACAGCTGGCCCCTCGGGGGTCGGTGTGGTAGTTGGGGGCAAGGGAATAATCGTGGGCGAAGAGATCAACTTGATCTCTTCGCTGTGACCGATTGTTGCCGGAACCGGCATTTCCGGGACGGGAGTCAGTGCAATGGCTTCTGATTGCCCATAAGGAATGACGCCCAACGCGCGGACCGTGAGAAAGACAATGCTCAAGGCAATCACCACGATGAAAATGAGGGTGATCTTCTGCGCCCACTGCAGCACCTCTCGTCTCATTGTGAATTCGCTGGCTCCCCTCTCGCTCGAATGTTGTTATCTTACTCGCAACACATTTTTTCGTCAATTCCCCTTCCTTCGGAGGGTGTATCCAGGCATTTTGACGCGACAGATGCGCCGGCGAGCACGCCTGCTGGGCCAGTCTGGTCCAGCCTTGACCAACACGGAGACCTTTGGGTGAACCTGGCAAGTCACGTTCCCAGCGTGACTTGCCCACTGCTCGTCCCTCCGAGAATTCAGGACGCATCTCTCGTACGGATTTGACTTTTGCGCCAGGGCGCGATATATTGCCTCTACCGCAGTCAAATGGAGGAGTGATGGTAGAGGTTGGGCAAATCCTTCGGCAATCCCGCGAAGAAAAAGGAATCAGTCTGAAGCAGGTCGAGCAGGCGCTCAAAATACGGTGCAAATTTCTGAGTGCCCTTGAAAATGACGAACGGATCAACAGCCTGAGTGAGATTTACGTGAATGGTTTTCTACGCAGCTACGCACTCTACCTGGGTCTGGATGCGGACCACATCATGCAGTTGTATGCCGCAGGTCGTGAGCCGGTGCACGATGTGCAATCCAGGTGGGGTTCGTCTGTTCAACCCTCCGGCATTGCGGGTGGTGATACGCCCGACCAGAGTGTGCGTTCTCGGTTTCTGACCCTGGCAGTCACAGTGAGTGGTATCCTGCTGGGGTTTGTGATTTTGGCTGTGGCTATCAGTTTCATCGCGAAGGGCAATGCGGAGACGCCGGCTGGCGTGACCAGTGTGCTGGCTTCCACCGAGGAGGTAAGCACATCGCTGGTGATGAGCGATACGGTGACCAGCCAACTCACACCTGAGGGAACGCCGACAGCGACACCCAGACCGACACGGACACCGACACCGACGATGACGCCAACGGTAACCGATACCCCGACGCCGGAATTCTACACCGGCGTGAACATCGAATTGATCGCCAGGGCGAATGCGTGGACGCAGATTCGCGTCGACGGCAAGAAAGTTTTCGAAGGGATGCTCGAGCCTGGAATGCGCAAACATTGGCGTGGCGAGGAGCGCGTAGAAGTTCGTTGTGGAAACGCCGGTGGTGTTGAGGCGTTCGTCAACGGCGAATCGATTGGTCTGCTGGGAGAAGACGGCCAGGTCATTGATATGGAATGGCAGAAGGAAATGGGCACGTCTTCCGTCCCGTTATCTACACCAGAGCCACCGCCAGCAGCCGCTGCGGTTGAAACGACGTCCGCGGATGTGACCGGATCTGAAATGCCGGAGGGGACTGCCGTTCCAACGGGCTGATACAATCGCACATGGAACGACAAAAGGTGAGAGCCGAACGAAAGCCCTCACCTTTTTTGCGTGTTCGAACGTTGTTTCCGTGGTTCCCGTTGCGCTAGAACACAGCGCCGATCTGGCTGATGGGCCAATACGAGAACCAGGCTCGACCTACGATGTCGGAAAAATCCACCATCCCGAACGACCGAGAGTCATTACTGAAACCGCGGTTATCGCCCAGCACGAACACCTGCAGGGGAGGGACCACACGAGGAGCCATCTGTCCCTGTGTGTACTGGTTCAGATAGGGTTCCTCAAGAGCCACTCCGTTCACGTACACACGCCCTGCCTTGATTTCAACCTGTTCACCTGGCAACCCAATGACCCGCTTTATCAGCAACTCGGAGTTGTCATGGTGAAGTTTGAGCACGATGACGTCGCCACGCCGGGGCGGATGCATGTGATATGACAGTTTTTCCACGATCAGGCGTTGATCGCTGTGCAGATTCGGTTCCATACTCTGTCCATAGACTCGCGTTGCTTGTGCCATGAACAAGTTGATCAGCAGGGCGATCATGATGGCCGGGACAGCAGTCTCGAGCACCTCTCTGATGAACCGCAAACCTTTCAGGAAGAATTCCTCACTCCGTATTGGCTGTACTGGATCAGGGTTGGATTCCAGTTCATCCCACCAATCTGACATACTATCTCCTCTTATTGTCGTGAGACCTGCCGCCGCCTTGTGGTTTCGAGTGTGAACCACCCGAGCGCCCACCGCCACCCCGTGAAGGCGGCCGATCATTAGCTCTGGCTTCCTCGACGGTCCACCCTTCCAGCACGGCCTGTCGCGACAGCCTGATCTTCTTGCTGAAAGGATCGATGTCGATGACCATCACCATGATCTCATCGCCGACTCGGACGACTTCTTCGACGCTGGGCACGCGATAATCGGCGAGTTGTGAAATGTGCACCAGACCCTCGGTGCCTGGCAGAATCTCTACGAAGGCTCCAAAATCTGTCGTCCGCACGACTTTGCCCGTATAGATTTTACCAATCTCAGCGTTTTCGGTCAAACCTTGAATCATGCTGATCGCTTGCTGTGCGCTAGGCCCATCGATGGCGGCGACATAGACCGAACCGTCATCTTCCACATCGATCTTGACACCCGTCTGTTCGATGATGCTGCGGATTGTCTTGCCGCCCGGGCCGATGAGCGCGCCAATCTTGTCCGGGTCGATGTGGAGCATGGTGATGCGCGGTGCATAGGGTGACAGATGATCGCGTGGCGCCGCGATGGTTTCCTGCATCCTGTCCAAAATGAACAAGCGCGCATCGAGTGCCTGGTTCAATGCTTTCTCCAAGATCTCGAAGTTGAGCCCTTTGATCTTGATATCCATCTGCAGGGCGGTAATGCCTTCACGCGTCCCCGCCACTTTGAAGTCCATGTCGCCCAGATGATCTTCCATGCCCTGAATATCCGTCAGAACGACGTAGCGGTTTCCTTCCATCACGAGACCCATTGCGACACCCGCGACGGGCGCGTGGATCGGTACTCCGGCGTCCATCAGGGACAAGGTGCTGCCGCAAACGCTCGCCATCGATGACGAACCGTTCGACGACAGAATCTCCGAGACCAGACGGATCGTATACGGAAATTCGGTGTCGGGTGGAATGACCGGCACCAGGGCACGCTCTGCCAATGAGCCGTGGCCGATTTCCCGTCGCCCGGGTCCGCGCAAGAACTTGGTCTCACCGGTCGAGTAGGGTGGGAAGTTGTAGTGGTGCATGTAACGTTTCGAGCTCTCTACGGCCAGGCCGTCTAACATCTGCTCGTCACCAACTGTCCCCAGTGTGGCAATAGTCAGCGCCTGGGTTTCGCCGCGCGTGAACAAACCGGAGCCATGTACTCGCGGCAACAGCCCCACCTCGCACGTGATCGGTCGAATCTCGGTCAGATTTCGGCCATCGGGACGGATGCCGTTCAAAATCTGCTCGCGGACCTGTTTCTTGACCAGTTCCGAGAATGCGCTGCGGATTTCTCTTTCGGCGATGGTGGTATCCTCAGGAGCCACGCCGGATTCGATGCCGAGAACAAGCTCATCCTCCAATGCGTCCAACGCGGTGTAGCGGGCCTCTTTGGTTTCGGCGGCATTGAGTGTATCGACGATGCGGCTCCCCACTGCCTGGGACACTTCCTGCCGGACGCTGTCAGAAACTTCGACAACCTGCACTTCAAGCTTCGGTTTGCCGACCTCCGCTGCCATCTGCAATTGAGTTTGAATGGATTCCTGCATTGCGGCGTGGCCCTGTTTGAGTGCTTCGATCATCAGCTTCTCCGACACGATCGTCGCACCCGCCTCGACCATCAGAATCGCATCGGCTGTCCCTGCCAGGCGCAGGTCCAAAATGCTCTTCTTCATTTCGGTTACGGTGGGATTGAAGACGAATTCACCATCTATACAGCCGACGCGTACCGCCCCGACTGGGCCCTGGAATGGGATGTTCGAGATCATCAGGGCGGCTGAAGCGCCAAGAATTGAAAGAATGTCCAAATACTGCTCTTGATCGGAGGAGAGTGCGGTGAGAACGATCTGCACATCATTTCGGAAACCTTTAGGGAAGAGGGGGCGAAGTGGACGGTCTGTCAGGCGACAGAGCAGGATGGCCGATTCGGTGGGACGGCCTTCGCGCTTGAAGAATCCCCCCGGAATCCTTCCGGCCGCATAAAGCCTTTCTTCAAAATCTACGCTGAGCGGGAAGAAATCCACGCCTTCTCTTGGTTTGTCTGCGGCAGTCGCTGTTGCCAACAGCATCGTGTCGCCGGACTTGACGATCACGGCTCCGCCGGCTTGCTGGGCCATTTTCCCAGTGCTCAGTTCGACGACGTTGGAACCGATATGAGTCGTAAATTTGTGTTCCATAGTATGTATTCTAATCTCCTTGTTAAACTTGCGAGAACCGGAAGCCACTGAAGGTCAGGGACTGGAGACCATATCCCAACCGCGGTTGAGCTACACTCTCCAATTCCGGACCCAGCGCACCACCGGTGTGTCTCATGCAGTCGATATGTGCAGAATTACCACCTGCTGGTATCTTTTGGCTTAGAGCACCTCCTGGAGATGTGGAGTGAAAATGAAACGAGTAGATG
>CAZPTF010000028.1:4113-21502 GCA_964589015.1 uncultured Anaerolineae bacterium | reverse complement strand
GCCCCGGCCACACAGCACAACGCGCTGCCCGGTCTGAGCGTCCCGCACGCGCTGTTCGACGTGGTCCTGCTCGGCATGGGCGCGGATGGACACACGGCGTCGCTTTTCCCCGGCACGACGGCGGTCCTCGAGCGTGACCGTTGGGTGGTGCCGGTCGCGGTGCGCCAGCTCGATGCGTGGCGTATCACCTTGACGCCGCCGGTGCTCAACGCGGCGCGGCAGATCCTGTTTCTCGTCGCGGGTGCGGAGAAGGCCTGGACGCTGGCGCAGGTCGTGACGGGACCCTATCAGCCCGAGGTCCTGCCCGCACAGGCCATCGAACCCGAGGCGGGGACGCTGCTCTGGTTGGTGGACGCCGCGGCCGCCGCGTATCTGGATGCCGGCATGTCCGTAAGCTGAGTGGAAACGCGCCGTAATGGGGAGCTGATGGCGGATCGTGTGACGCACGAAGAAACGCGCTATGTGTGGCTCGTCGCTGGAACGGTGATGTTGCTCGCTGCCGCGCCGTTCGTTCTCGCTGCACTCTGGCCGTCACCGGCGCTGCAGTTCGGTGGCTTCTTGATCGGCGTGGAGGACGGCAATTCGTATCTGGCGAAGATGCTGCAGGGTGCGCAGGGACAGTGGACCGTCCAGCTCGTGTATTCGACGGAAGCGCACCGCGGCGGGTTCTTCTTCCTGGTCTACGTACTGCTTGGTAAGGTTGCGCGGTTGACCGGCGTTTCCCAAGCGGTTATCCTGCACGTCGCCAGGCTGCTGGCCATCCCTTGGGCGCTGTATTCGTTTTACCGGCTGGCGGCTTTCTTCACGCCGCGTCCGGCGGTACGGCGGCTTGCGCTCGTGCTCTTCGCCTTCGCGGGCGGGTTCGGCTGGCTGTGGGTGATGTTTGGTCTACCGGCACAACTGGGGGACATGCCGGTCGATCTGTGGGTGCCCGACGCCTCCTTTTTCCTCTCCGCGCTGACCTTTCCGCACCTCCTCTTGAAACAGGGATTGCTGTTCTGGTTCATCCTGGGCACACTCCGTTTTCTCGCGGGCGGGCGCCTGGTTGATGCCTTGCTGGCGGCGTTCGCGGGCCTGGGATGCAGCCTCATCCACCCGTACACCCTGCCGGTCATCGGGGTGCCGCTCGGCGTCTACGCGCTGTGGCAGGGACGGCATGGCTGGAAAGCGTTGTGCACGAGCTGTGCGCGTCTCATGCTCGTCACGCTGCTCTCCGTGCCGTATCTGCTCTATGCCGGGTGGTTTTTCCGTACCAACCCGGTCTTTGCGGAGTGGCAGCGCCAGAGTCCGGTGCCGTCACCGGCGCTTCACCTCTACCTGATCGGATTCGGCATCCCGCTTATGCTGGCGATACTCGGCCTGGTGCTGCGCGACGCGCCGCGGCGCGTTCATCCCTTCCTGTGGATCTGGGCTATCGCGCTGCCGCCACTGCTCTACCTGCCGGTGCCCGGGCAACGCCGTTTCCTGGACGGTTACCAGGCGTTGATCGCCTTGCTCGCAGCCCGCGGGCTGTACCTGCTGTGCTATCGTGCCGTGCAGCCCGCCGCGCTGCCCACTCGTCCGGCTGCGAGTGCACCGCCGCGCCATGGGGCGCTGTGCTTGCCCGTGCTGCTCGCTGTCGCTGCTCTGAGCAGCCTCTTTCTGCTCGTCGGCGCCACGTTCACTGCGACGAGCCAGGCGGAGCCGGTCTACCGTCCCGCCTGGGAGATGGCTGCCCTGGGCTTCCTGGCGGAGGACAGTACCCATCCCGCGGTGTTGAGCGCCTATGCGACCGGCAACCTGCTCCCGGCGTATGCGTCGCTGCGTACTTTCCTCGGCCACGGCGCCGAAACGGTTGACTTCAGTACCAAGGAACAGGCCGTGCACGATTTCTTTACGCAGGACACGCCCGATCGCTGGCGGCGGGACCTGCTGGCGCGGTACGGGATCGACTACGTCTATCACGGGCCACGCGAGAAGGCCCTGGGTCACTTCGACCCGCGTGGCGTGCCTTATCTGGAACTGGTCTACGACCGCGAAGATGTCCAACTCTACCGCGTGATGCTCCGCCCTGTCCCCGGAAACATCGTGAAATAAGACACAGATTAGTTGACAGTGCCTGCATTCCGTGCTACAATCCCAGCGTAATGGAAAGCAGGCTGCAGGGCGCCGGCTGGCGCGCCTGGCCTTCGTCGTAACGCAGTCGGTTGGGATCACCGCACGGGTGCGGGATGAACGGACCATTCCGTGTTCCGGCGGTGATTTGTTGTGCCTGGTGCACGTTGTTACATACACAGGAGGATGACGCACATGTTTCGTCGAAGCTCTCTGGCGTCGCTCGTGAAAGAGCAAGAACAGGTTCCGGTTGTGCCGCTGATGGGGTTTCCGGGGGTACAAATCAACCGGACGACATTGAAACAAAATGCTTTCAACTGGGGAGTGCAGTTTTGGACGCTGTTCGAGCTGGTCCGCCGTTTTCAGCCGGATGGTGTGTTTACGTTCATGGACCTTTCGGTGGAAGCCAATGCGCTGGGTTTACCCGTGGTATACCCGTTACACGAGTCGCCCAGTGTGGAATATCCGGTCGTGCAGTCCGCAAGCGACCTGCACAGTTTTGCGCATCTGGACATCCTGCGCGATGGCCGGATCCGCGTGTTTGTGGAGACGATGCGCCTGATGTCCCAGTACCTGAGCATCATGCGCGGTGGTTACGTGATCGGTCCGTATACCCTGGCGGGGCTGATGCTGGGTGCGACCGAATCGGCGATGGCGATCTACGACGAGCCGGATCTGCTGCACCAGACGTTGGCGTTCGCCACGCAGGTCATCAGCCGCTACGCGACGGCGTTGAGCTCAGCCGGGGCCGATGTGATCGCTATCCTGGAGCCGACGGCGGTCATGTTGTCGCCCAGGCATTTTTGGGATTTCTCTGGGCAGTATGTGAAACAGATTGTCGACAGGCTGGAAGTAGCGCCCGTGCTGCACATCTGCGGCAATACCTCGCGCATTCTGGACGGGATGATCGAGACGGGCGCGCAGGGCCTGAGCCTGGACGCGCTGATCGATCTGCCGGAGGTCGCCAGAAGGATTCCTTCCGATGTCGTGCTCGTGGGCAACATCAGCCCGACGGCGGTGATGGTGGACATGAGCCCGCTGGAAGTCTACGCGGAGACACAGAACCTGCTCGAGGCGATGCGCCCCTTCTCGAATTTCATCCTGAGCACCGGCTGTGACCTTCCGCCGGAGACCCCGTTGGAGAACATTCAGGCGTTCATGGACGCGGCGCGCGGTCGCCCGCTCGACGTGTCGGCGCAGGGGTGGAGGCACGAAGTCTCACCGGTGATGAAGGACCCGCTCGAGCGCATCCTCGCCGATATCGAGCGTGGCTGGGTGCCCGTGTCTTCGTCGTTGAACTGACCGGCTGGTCTGGCGCTCACATCCGCTCCTGTTGACAGCTTGCCGCCCCGGGTGTAACATGGGACGGTCAGTGCACCATCGAACGAATGCAGTCATCTCACAAAGAGGGGGAATGATTCATGCGTGCGTTGCGTATCCTGGAGCCGAACGTCCTGGCAGTGCAAGAGGTAGCGGATGTGCCGCGCCGCGCGGGTGAGGTCCGCATCCGTGTGGCCTATGCGGGCGTGTGTGGGTCTGACATGGCGATCATCGATGGTAGCTATCCGTTCTCCCGCTACCCGCTGACTCCGGGGCATGAGTTCGTGGGCCACGTGCTCGAAGCCGACCCCGCATCGACATACCGGCAGGGGGATGTAGTCACCGCGTTACCGGTCCTGACCTGCGGGGAATGCGCGGGGTGCCGGGCAGGCGAGCAGAACCACTGTGTGTCCCTGTCGATTCTGGGTGTGCACCGCGATGGGGCCTGCGCGGAAGAACTCATCGTGCCAGAGCAGCTGCTCTTCAGTATCCCGGACAACCTCACGCTGGAGCTGGCGGCGCTGGTCGAGCCGACAGCCGTCGCCGTACACATCAACCGCCGCGCCGGTGTGCGCAGCGGACAGCGGATTGCCGTCATCGGTACCGGTGTGATCGGCACACTGTTGTTGCAGGTCAGCAAGGCCTGGGGTGCCAGCCGCGTGCTTGCCGTCGATCGCGTGGCGCAGCGGCTGGAGCTGGTCGCCGCGCTGGGTGCGGACTGGACGTTGAACGCGGCAGAGGCCGACCCTGTGGCGTTTGCCCGCGAACACACGGATGGCGGCTTCGACGTCGTGTTCGATCTCGTGGGCAGGGAGCCGGTGGTCGAGCAGGCCATCCGGATGGCGCGGCCCGGCGGCACCGTGCTGTTGATCGCCGTGCCGCACGGCAGCCAACCGTTCGCCTTCAATTACGCAGATGCGTTTCGCAAGGAATTGGCACTCGTCTTCTCGCGGCTGTACGATAGCCGCGATTTCGTGGAGGCGCTCCGGTTGCTGTCTACGGGGGCGGTCGATCCGCACCTGCTCATCACGCACCGCGTGCCGCTCGACCAGGGACCGCAGGCCATCGAGCTGCTGCGGACCCGTCCGGATACGACCCTGAAGGTCCTGTTGCAGACTGGAACCTGACCTGCCGCGCTTCTACATCACATCTCGATAACGGAGGGAAGATCACATGGAAGTGTACCGTTGTGCGCTGTGCAAAGTCCGCGCCTGTCAGGAAGAGCCAGGAAAAAAGCCCTATCCCAAAAATTGCCCGATACCCAATGAGCGGGAAATCCTGGCCCAGGTGAACGACATCTACTTGCACGGTGCGGAGACGCGCAAGCTGGCTCTCGCGGCGGCCCGCACCGAGTCGACCGGTTACCCGAACCGCTCGCGGGTGGAGGAAGTGATGGATTTCGCCCGCCGGATCGGCGCCAACAAGCTGGGGGTTGCCCATTGCATCGGCTTGAACGCCGAGGCGGCGTTGTTGCTCGACATCCTGGAAGTGAACGATTTCGAAGTGCAGACCCTGGCGTGCAAGTGTTCCGCGCTGCCAAAAGAGCAGATCGGTCTCACCGAGGAGGAGAAAATCCACCCGGGCCAGTACGAGGCGCTATGCAACCCACTGGCACAAGCGGAGATCTTCAACAAGCTCAAAACCGAGCTGAACATACTCGTCGGGCTGTGTGTCGGGCACGATACGTTGTTCTTCCGCTATTCCGAGGCACCGGTCACCGTTCTGGTGGCGAAAGACCGTCGCCTGGGGCACAACCCGGTTGCTGCGCTCTATCTCAGCAATTCATACTACAGCCGGCTGAAAGAGGAAGGCGACTGCTGAGACCCACGCGGTCATGAATGGCCGCGCTATGTGACAGCGCCCGCTGACACGGGCTTGCGCACCGGCGAGCGTGGGCGTGTGCATGCGAACGATTGCCGGAACGCGCCGCAAAGCCGGATTCATCCGGCGGCGCATGCCTCCTCCGTCCACGGGGGAGGTTGGGGGGGTAAGACCCACTATTCAGCAATCATCACTGACTGAGTCCCCACAAACTCAGTATCGAATACCGGTTCGCCATCCTCCAGCAGCATTGCGATGACCTCGCGCAAGTTCTCCTGTAGCTCATCCAAAGTCTGCGCTTGTGTGTGAGCTCCGGAGAACCCCGGCACATAGCCAACGTATAACCCCGTATCGGGACACCTTTCCACAATCGCAGTGAAAGTTCGCACGGTTACCCCCATTGAGCATTATACCCAAATTGATCAAATCTCAACGCGATTATTCAGCGGCAGGGCATCAGCCCCTTTCCGCTGTGACAGTGACGACACATAACGTGAATTGTAACATGATTACACGGGTTTGTCTAAGTGAGGGGTGAGAGTGGGCTTGTTGGTGATATTATTCATACCCCGGCGATCCCGTTCTTTGACCGCTGCGGATGACCTTGCTATAATGAGCTCGCGTGCGTAAGCGGTTACGTGCGCCGGCGGTCCTGGCCGGCCGTCTGGGAGGAACTGATGGCCACGATTCGTGATGTAGCCAAACGAGCGGGGGTGTCGACCGCGACGGTGTCCCACGTGCTGAATGGGACGCGTTTCGTCAGCGACGAGACCAGATTAGCCGTGACGGAAGCGATCCATGCCCTCAGCTACCACCCGAGCGCGATCGCGCGCAGTCTCAGCCTGCGCAGGACCTACACGATCGGCATGGTTGCCTCGCACACGACCAGCGTGTTCTTCGGTGAAATGAGCCGTGGCGTGATCGATGCAATCAGCCCGCAGGGCTATAAGCTGCTGTTGTGCTCGACGGAAGATGATCCCGTCTTGGTCGAGGAGTACCTCCGGATTCTGCTGGGCCGGACGGTAGACGGCTTTCTCACTGCGGCGGTCAGCCAGAACGCGACCACATTGCGCCTGCTGGCGACAGCCAACGTCCCGGTGGTTTTCGTCGATCTCACATTTGCAGGCATGTTGGGCCCGTTCGTCGGTGTGGACAACACCGGGGGGATGCACCTGGCCGTGAGCCATCTCGTACGTCACGGGCACCGCCGGATCGGCCTGCTCGCCGGCCCGGCGGACATGTCGAGCATGCACGAGCGCTTCACCGGCTACCGGCGTGCGTTGGACGACCACGGCATTCCATTCGACGAACGGCTGGTTCGCTTCTGCAATCTGACCGTCGCTGCCGGCTGTGCCGCGGCGGTCGATCTGTTGCGTGACATGCCCTTGCCCGCTGCCCTCATCGGCAACGACAACAACATGCTGTTGGGCATCATGCGCGCACTGGCGGAGTTGCGCCTGCGCTGTCCGGACGATGTCGCCGTGCTCGGCTTCGACGAGCATCCCTGGGCATCCGTAATGACGCCCCCCATCACGGTCGTCCGCCAGCCCAGCTATGAGATTGGGCGGGTGGCGGGCGTAATGCTGATCAAAATGCTCGCCGGCGAGCCTGTCGACGTGGCGTGCACCCGGCTCCAGCCCGAGCTGATCGTGCGCGAATCGTGCGGAGAAGGCCGGTCGTAGAGACCAGCGCAGGCCGTATATGTGCAAAATGAAGGGGCGCATCGCCACAGAGTGCTGCGCCCCGCTACGTTGTCGACTGCCGGTTGTGCCCGGTTGGTCTCGCGCTTTAACCGTGTTCGGCGAGGAAGTGCTCGGCGGCGATGGCGGCGGCAGCGCCCGTCCCCGCAGCGATCACCACCTGCCGGAAATCGGGATCCTGCACATCGCCGGCGGCAAACACGCCGGGAATGTTGGTCTGTTGCCGTTTGTCGGTGACGATGTAACCCTGCGCGTCGAGGGTCAGTTGGCCTTCGAACAGCCGCGTATTCGGATTCAATCCGATGTATACGAAGACCCCATCCGTAGGCAGGACCGAGGTTTCGCCCGTGTCGACGCGGCGCAGCTTGACAGCGGTGACGTTGTTCTCGCCGACTACTTCGTCCACGACGGTGTTGAAGATGAACTCGACCTTTGGATGGGCGAAGACCCGCTCCTGCAGCTGCTTCGCCGCACGGAGCTCGCTACGGCGGTGCACGATGTAGATCTTCTTGGCGAACTTCGCGAGGAACATCGATTCGTCCATGGCGCTGTCTCCGCCGCCGACGACCACGACGGTCTTGTCCCGGTAGAAGAAGCCGTCGCAGGTCGCACAAAACGACACGCCGCGCCCAATGAAGCGGTCCTCACCGGGCACGCCCATCCGCCGTGGCTTCGCTCCCGTGGCGATGATGACCGTCTTGGCGGTGTATTCGCGGTCGTACGTGGTGATCCGGAATGGGCGGGCGGAAAAATCCGCTTGGGTGACTTCATCGAACAGCAAATTCGCGCCGAACCCCTCGGCTTGCTCCTGAATGAGCGTCGCGAGCGCCTGTCCGCCGATCCCTTCCGGAAAGCCGGGGTAATTCTCCATCTTCTCGGTCGTGGCTGCCTGGCCGCCAGGCGCCGGGCCGACCAGCACGAGCGGGTTCAGCGCCGCTCTGGCAGCGTACAGGGCGGCGGTGAATCCAGCGGGACCGCCACCGATGATGATCAGATTCTGTTCCTCGGAAATCTCCTGCTGTCCTTCCGTCCCCACTAGCGGGGGCGTTTCGAGCGAGAAATTGAGGTCCATTTCTTTTGCCCTCCTTTGTATGTGAAGTGCGCAATCCGGCGCGTGCGCTGATTGCGGCAGAGAGTGGCCCACTCAGCGCGGAGACACCGCGTCTCTTCATTTGGCCTTCTCCGCGTCTCAGCCATGTTGCCAGCGGCGAGCTCGCTTCAGCACGCGCCGGCCTCCTGCACATCGCGGAAGCGCTCCGCTCAGGGGGCGTCACTGACCAGCAGCTCGTTGTCCAGCGTGACTTCCCCGCGGATGACCTTGTGTACGTCGCAGTGCTGTGCCGAGTTGAGCAGGATCGCACGCTCGCGTGGCGTGAGCTGCCCTTCGATAACGATGCGGCTCTTGAATGCCGTCCGTGTGTTGCCTCCGGTTGCGAGAGCGAGCTCCATAGACGTGTAGACCTCGAGCTTCGCGCAGCGGATCCCTTTGTGTGCGGCGACCGCCGCCAGCGTCAGGATAATTCAGCCGGCTATCGCTGCTGCCAGCATCTCGGTCGGGCACAGGAAAGCGCGTTGTTCGCCGCCATCCAGGTGGTCTTCCATGATGCAGGTGCGCTGCCCGATCGACAGCTCGGTACGGCCGTTTCCCAGGCAGGTCGCTTTGACTTCGGTCATGACTGCTCGCGCCGCCTCTCGTCCTATTTCGCGCCGGAACTGAGCGCTGCGATCAAGTCATCTGGCGCAATGCCCGGCGAATCGATCAACCCTTCGGCATAGAACGCCCGCACGGCCTGCGGGACCTCCGCCAACGCCAGCCCGGTCAGGCGCTGCTCCAGTTTGGCGACCCCGTCGCTGGGATAGAAGAAGAAATCGCCCGACAACTCGATCGCTGCCAGCCGGTCAGCGCTGATTTCCAGCGTCGCGCGAATCAGACCACCGCGTGCCTTGTACACGTTACGGACGACCGCTGCGGTGGTACTGACTTTCACCCGCCGTCCGGCGCGCGCCGGGCGCTTGCGGTCCAGCAGCCATTCTTCGGTCGTGTGCGTCTGGCGCAGCGTCTCGACGGTATCCAACACCGCCTGCGACAGCGTGCCTGGGGTGAGCGGACCGAGCACGGCCTCGTAATTGCGCGTGAGCAGGCCGGTTACGTAGTCCCAATCGGGCGTCTGGCCCAGCTCGCGCTGCAGCGTCGTCAGGTTCTCCTGCATGCTCTTGAAGACCTTGTCGCGGTATTTCTCGTCGGGTACGCGCAGCACCTGGACCATCGTCTGGTAATCGAAGTCGAAGATGACGTTCCCGACCAGCACCAGGCTGTTTGCGATCTCCGCCGCCCCCGTACCGGCGATCTTGCGGCCTTCCTGCGTGACGATGTCGTTGACCGGCCGGTAATTGGCCTCGACGCCGAGCTGGCGATAGGTTTCCGCGACCGGCTCCAGCAGGCGGCGATACAGGGCAGTCTTATCGCCCTGCGCCAGCGGATGATCGCGGCTCAGCACGAGCTGGTAGAACAATTGCCGCCCGTCGAGAAAGACAGCGCCTCCGCCGACCTCTCGCCGGAACACCGGGATATGGCGTGCCCGGCAGAGGTCCAGATCGACCTCTTGCTCGGCATCCTGGTGAAATCCAATACAAACGTAAGGCTCTGCCGGCGCCAGCAAAATGAGCCCTTCTTCGTTGGCTCTGGGCAGAGCGTGATAGATGAGCTGGGAATCCAGCCAGGGGACGTGCCCCAGGTCATATAGTTTCATGTGCGTTGATTGGACCTACTTCCCGTATTTTTCTTTTTCAGCCAGGATGAACGCCTGGAAATCCGCGTTGTCGGCGTGATACAGGCCGTCCACTTCGGTGGGATTGTTCAGCGTGATTTTGGCAAGCCAGCCATCGCCATAGGGCGACTGGTTGATGATCGTGCTGTCGAATTCGATCTCCTCATTGGCTTCATCGATCTGTCCGCTGAGAATGGCCTTGATGCGGCCCACCCATTTCCCCGATTCCATCGACATAAAAGGACTGCCAGACTCGATGCTCCGCCCGACGCGTGGCGTCTCGGCGAACACGATCTCTCCGGCGATCGCCTGTGCGAAGTCCGTGACGCCGATGGTGGCCTGATCACCGTCCACGCGCGCCCAGTTATGCTCCTTGTCGTAATAGAGCTCATCAGGGAACTGATAACCGCCGATCTCCATAGTTCTCTCTCCTTTCTGTTCTGCTGTATGCTGCCGTGCTGCTTCCGTTGCCAGGCCGGCAACCTCGCACAACGCGCCTTCCGCGCGTGGCAGCAGTTGCCGGATGATTTCCGCCGCATACTAGCCCTGCATGGCGTCCCACACCAGTTCTACGATATCGAGGACCTTCACACGCATTTTCTCCTTGCGTGCCTGTCCGGCCAGGGTTCGTTTGCATTGCTGGCAGGCCGAGAGGATCACCTTCGCGCCTGCTTCCTGCGCTTGTTCGAGCCGGCGCTGCGCGATTGCGCCGGTCAGCTCCGGGTCGGCCATCTCGGCATCGCCTCCGCCGCCGCAACACAGCGCGTACTGCCGGTTGTCCTTCATCTCGGCGAACGCGATGTCTGGGATCGCCGAGATGATCCGCCGCGGGGTGTCGTAGATGCCGCTGTTCCGCCCGAGATCGCACGGATCGTGATAGGTGACCGGCTGGTTGTAGCTGTGCAGGGTGATCCGCTTGCTTGCGATCAGTTCATCGACCACATCGACCGCGTGGACGACTTCGAAGCCCAATGGCTCGCCGATGACCTGCGCGTATTCGTGCCGCCAGGTGTGATAACACGAGGGGCAGGTCGTGACGATGCGCCGCGCACCCGATTGACGCACCGCGTCCACGTTATGCCGGATCGTCTCCGCAACGTTGGCGCCCATACCGGCGATGATGAGTGGGTAGCCGCAGCACCATTCGTCGCCGCCCATCGTGGTGAAGTCCTCACCGGCCTGCCGCAGAATACTGGCGAACGCCTGCGGGATGCCGAAGACGGTCGGGTAGAAGGACGATACGCAGCCCACGAAATAGACTGTTTCCGCCTGTTCCTTCGTGGCGAAGGACGGCGGAGGCTCATCGAGGTTCTCGCTCCAGATCAACCGGCCGGTGTTGGCTTCGTTGGAGATGTTGTGTTGGGTAGTGACCGCTTCGTCCAGGAGATCAAAGGCCGCCGGATATTCCTTCCAATCGACCAATTGTTGGCGCATTGCGATCCACAGCGGGCGGGTATTGATCCGGATCGGGCACACGACGTGGCAGCGCCCACATAGCGTACACTGGAACGTACCCGCTCCGAAAGTCTCGATCTCGGCGTCGCTGGGCGGGTGGTGCCCGAAGAGCCGCGCCAGAAATCCGCCGTACTCACCCTTGAGGAAGCTCTTGTAGCTGTTGATCTTGCTCAATGGGGTGATCGCTTCGTTCTCACGTGCGGTGTACGTCGGACACCATGCGATACACTCGCCGCAGCGCGTACAGGCCTCCAGCTCGAGAAGCTGCCGGACGGTGAAATGTTTGGGATCGAGTCTGCTTCTGCCGTTCATGCTGAAGTCTCCTCTGCCGCGTTGAGCGTGACGATCAGCGGGCTCATGATGATGTGGGCGAACCGGCTGAATGGCGTATAGAACAGCAGCGCGTTGCAGATGACGAAATGCCCCCAGAACACCCCGTTATACCACGTCGTCCAATGCGCGTTCAGCGGACGGAGCAGGCGGACGAGCGTGTAGCCGATGAACCCCCACGCTGCGGTCGGTTCCAGCGGTTGCTCGGCCAACAACCGGAACCCTTCGAGCAGGAATCCGCTCAACACGATGCCAGTGAGCAGCGCAATGATGATCCCGTCCGCCGGCATCGTGCGTAGTTGCTGATCCTTCCGAACATAGCGGCGATAGATGATCAGTATCATACCGAGCAGGATGATGAGTCCGAAGAAATCGTTGACGAACGCGATGAGCGGGTGGTCCACATCGTTCAGCATGACGGATATGGCATTGGTGTTCAGCGAATGATCCGCCGGCAGCAGATTCGGGAAGATCTCGACCGCGACACCGGTGACCGTGGATAGCAGTCCGAGAAACACGAACGACCCGAAAACGGCGATGTGGGCGAACCAGCGGTAGGGGCTGACCTTGAGGATTTCGCGGTGCATCAGCCCGTCGTTCAGGAGCGCCCGGATCATCGGTCCGATTCGCCGGCTGAAGATCAGGCTCAACAGGTACTTCAGACCGGCGCGGAACTTCTGCCACGGCGACGCCGTGAGCGGTAGCCCGGGCATTCGTCCACGCAACCAAATCGACATAACCAAAATCAGTTCGAACCCAAACAGCATGAGGAGAATGAGATGGATGATCCAGAAGAGCTCCAGTCTTTCCACGAAACCTCCTTACCATTCACGGGCTGACCATATCGATAGGCTGAGCGCGAAACCCGGAGTGCGATCTTTCTTGGAGTCGATTGCAGACGAGACGGACGGGTTAACAGAGGCGGAACGTACAGCAGAAGCCGTGGGCGCTGTCAGGCCCAGTCATCGTCCCCGTCGTCGTCGTCATCGTCGTACTCTTCCAATCCAAAACGATCTTCGAGTTCTTCGTATTCGTCGTTGATTCTGTCGTAGGTCTCTTCACTACACGGGGAATAATCGCTCAACTCGACCTGTTCGCCACAGCGCGGGCACATAATGTCGTAGTCAGAGCCGTCTTCGATATCTTCTTCCGTCACTGCATAGCGGAAAACGAGGGAACAATCTGTGCACTTGGCTTTGGCATAGAAATATTTCATGACCTTCGGATTCTCCTCTGTGGTTTCCTTCCGTATCCAGGATATTTCAGACTGCATGCATTATACCACGAACTTCGATTTGGTCAAGGCTCTTGTGGTTCCGGTGTGCCTGCGGGATTCGTGGCGCCACACGGACCCATTCCGCCACGAATGACGAAGTCGACGAATTCCTGCAGATCGTGGAACAGCTGCGTCGAGAGGAAACGCAATGCCCAGTTGCTGGCGAGTGGCGAGATGGTGTACACCGGTTTGCCCGCCTGGTATGCCTCCCAGATCTCGATGGCCGTGCCCATGCTCGCTTCCGGGACGTATGCAATGACCGCGTCGCACGCGGCGGCGATCGCGATCGTGTCGAGGAAGGTGCGCTTGCCGGTTGCCGCGTCGTAATCGACGCTGTTCGGGTGCATCTCGAACGGACACACCAGCTCGATGTCCGGATATTGCAGTGCCAGGGTCGAACGGATGATCTTGCGGTAATCCTGGCTGTGGATACCGTTATCCAGACGAGAACCCTGCATGATGCCGGCTAGAAAAAACTTCACAATTCATCCTCCTTCGTTTCCAACGCATCTTCAGCGAATAACAGTCGCGTCCGCTCCACTGCCCTCATGTCGGCCAACAGGCCCATTTCGGCCACGACCTCATCGACGCGTGCGGTGCCGCTGTCCATATTTGCGAGCACCATGGTGGTGACGTGCGTGCCGTCGCTCGCGCTATAGCACAACGTGTGGATCAGCGGGCGCAGATCGTAGGCGCGGACCTTTCCTTTGACGGTCCGTTCCCGTGGCAGGGTCGCAGTGTGCAGCAACCGCGCGATCTGTTGCTGCAGCACCACTGCCGGTACGTGTGCTGCGAATGACACGCGATACACCGCATAGCGGACCTGCGATTGCAGCGAAGGCCCCTTCAGCGGCACTTCGTGCGCCGTATGGAGCGCAAAACCCGGCGGGAGTTCGGCACGTACCCGGCGCAGCACTTCATCCGGTGCGACCCATGTGCGCAGCTCGAGATCCAGGACTTCCCGTTGCCCCATGTAGCCCACCGGCAGCGCCGATGCGAAGGTCAGCTTGGGACGTGGGTTGAAGCCCTGCGAATAGCCGATTGGCAGATCGGCCCGCCGGATGATGCGTTCCCAGGCGCGCATGACGGCGAGATGAGCGATGTACTTGACGGGCTCGCCTTTGGCAAAGGTCAGGCGAATGCGCTGTGCCTGTGTGGCTTCGCTCATCGTCCCCCCTCCTCCTCACGTGCGCCCTTACAGGATGCGAACGACTCGCCGTAGGCCGTCCGGATACCGCACGCTGCACATCGTTCCATGCAGCCCGGTGTCACGATGCCGGCCTGGCTGTTCTCCCATTCGCGGTGCAGGAAACGCTTGCTCACGCCGACGGCGATGTGGTCCCAGGGCAAACGCTCTTCGATTGGGCGCACCCGCCGCGCGTAGAAGTCGGGCGACAGCTCCGCTGCGGCGAACGCGGACCACCACGCCTGCGGCGTGAACTGGTCGCCCCAGGCGTCGAACACCGCGCCGTTGCGCCACGCCCGGTAGATGACCTGGCCCATACGCCGGTCACCGCGCGCCAACGCCGCTTCCAACAGGCTGGACTCCGGGTCGTGCCAGCCCACCGATAGCCCGCGCCCGCGCAGTCGCCGTTTCAGAATGTCCTGCCGGCGTGTGAGCGTATCCACGTCCGCCAGCCCCGTCCATTGGAACGCCGTGAACGGCTTCGGCACGAACGTCGCCACGCTCACACTCACGTCGATCTGCTTGCCCCGTGCTTCTCGCCCGACATCGCGCACCTTACAGGTCAGATCTGCGATGGCTTCGATATCTTCGTCGGTCTCGGTCGGCAGTCCCATCATGAAGTACAGTTTGACGCGCCGCCAGCCGGTACGAAATGCGGCTGCGGCGGTATGCAGCAGATCGGCCTCGGTTACACCTTTGTTGATCACATCGCGCAGTCGCTGGCTGCCCGCCTCCGGTGCGAAGGTCAGACCCGTCTTGCGCCGCGCCTGCGTGAGCGAACCCAACTGTACGGAAAAAGAATCGATGCGCAACGAAGGCAGCGAAAACGAGATCGATTGCTCCTGGTATTTCTCCAGCAGCTCGTGTAGCAGTGGTGCGATGTCGTGGTAGTCCGCACTGCTGAGCGATGTCAACGAAACCTCCTCGTGGCCGGTGTTGCGCAGCAGGGCAGCGACAGTCTCACGGATCTCTTGCCGGCTGCGCTCGCGCACGGGCCGGTAGATCACCCCAGCGTGACAGAAGCGGCAGCCGTGGCTGCAACCGCGCTGAATCTCGACGTTCGCGCGGTCGTGCACCACGCCGACGTAGGGCACGACTGGCCGGACCGGCGGGGGAGGGAGTACCGGAACGATCCGCCGGGTGATCGTGGCGGGAACGCCAGCGTACAGCGGTTCGAGGCGCGCGAGTGTGCCGTCAGCGTGGTACTGCACAGCGTAGAACGCCGGCACGTAGATGCCGCCGATACGCACCGCCCGGCGCAGGAACTCCTGCCGCGTGAAGCCACCGCTCGCGCGCAGCTCGCGATACAAGTCGCCGAGCTCGAGAACGACTTCCTCGCCTTCGCCGATGACGAACAGATCGAAGAAATCGCTCATTGGCTCAGCGTTGAAGGTCATCGTCCCCCCGCCAACCACCAGCGGATCGCCTTCGCTCCGCTCTGTGGCGCGGACGGGAATCCCGGCCAGGTCGAGCATGTTCAGCACATTGCTGTAGTTCAGCTCGCAGCTCAACGAGAACCCCAGCAGGTCGAAGGCGCGCAGCGGATAGCGCGACTCCAGGCTATACAACGGCAGTCCTACGGCACGCATCGCCCGTTCCATATCGGTGGCGGGTGCGTACACCCGTTCGGCGAGGGTATCCGGCTCCCCGTTGAGCAGCTCATACAGGATCGTCATGCCCAGATTGGACATGCCTACTTCGTACAACTCCGGAAAGGCCAGCGCCCAATGGACGGACACGGTCTCCCAATCTTTGCGGATGCTGTTCCATTCTCCTCCGCTATAGCGTGCTGGTTGTTCGATGGTGGGCAGAATCGCGTCGAGTGCGCCGGAAGCTACCGGTTGAGGTCGTGAATTACGCATGTTGCGGTCATATTGCATCATCATCTCGAAATGTCAGTCAATCGCCCTGGACTTTCACCAGGACCCGCCTGGTGCGTGGGCCGTCGAATTCCGCCAGGTACAGACCCTGCCAGGTTCCCAGAAGCAGGCGGCGGTCTTCGATCAGGAGGGTGACGTTGAAACCCAGCAGGCTGGCTTTGATGTGTGCGTCGGAATTGCCTTCGAGGTGCACGTAGCCGTCGTTCTCGGGGACGAGCTGATCCAGTTTCGCCAGCACGTCGCGGCGGACGCTTGGATCCGCGTTCTCGTTGAGTGTCAATCCTGCGCTCGTGTGCGGCACGTGGACGACGCACAGTCCGCTCGTGACGCCGGAATCGCGGACGACAGCGTCTACCAGTGCCGTGATGTCCACCCATTCCGCACGCCGGTTGGTGCGGACTTCGATTGTCTGAAACATACCCTCCTCCATCAGTTGTTCGTGCGTGCCGTTCATATCGTTCGGCCAGTATCCCGTCGCGCGGTCAGGTAATTATACGAGTTTGTCCCGACTTGACAATTCTCTCGTTTGTTGGTAGAATTGCCCTCACGTTGATGGAATATGGCGCATTCGTCTAGAGGCCCAGGACATTGCCCTCTCAAGGCAGAAACAGGGGTTCGAGTCCCCTATGCGCCACCTGAGTTCCGTCAGCTTTTTTTTATGCCCAAAATCCGTGCCGGCAGATCGTCGCGGTTCGCCACGGTGACTTCGACGGTCAGCATGGCGATGTTTTCCAGCCGTGCGGTGAGCAGGGCGACGAGTACGGGCCGCACGACGACGATGGCGCGCTGGTATACGGCGCTGCGCAACGTCTCCAACCCCGCGACCCAGCCCTGCTCGTGCAGCAATTCCAGCGGTCCCAGTTCGTCGATGAGCAGCAGCTCGCACGCCGTGATGCCACGCAGGAGCTGATTTCCCCAGGCGATGCCGTGCGCGTGGAAGTGAAACCGTCCGGTGGACGGCCCGTCCGCCGGACAGTCCGCTTCGGCGAGCGGCTGGACCGCTCCCGTGGCGATATCTTGCACGTCCAGTCCCACCTTGCGTCCGGCGCGGAAACGCGACAGGGTCAGAACCCCACTCACGGTCTGCCCGCGCCGCTGTGCGAGCGTGACGACCCGCTGGCATACCGTGCTCTTGCCGCATCCCGAGGCGCCGCTCAGCACAATCACCCGTGGATCGTTGTCCGGTTGTCTCAAACCAGGCTCCCTGCTTGCTGTCTGGCCGGTCCGCGTTCCGGCGCATGCGCCGCCGCAGCGACTGCCGGACCACCCCGGTCATCTCGTGGTGTGTTGTTCCTATTATAGCGCATGTTGGCGAACCCCACAAGATGGGTTTCAGAGCAGGGGAGCTTCCCAGGTGGTCCAGTTTGGAAGAGGGTACTGAAACTGCGAATGCTAAGCCCTCTCGCCTGCGTCCCTCCCCCAAACTTGGGGGAGGGGTTGGGGTGGGGGCCGTGCCCTCTGTGGCCCTGGCAATCGTCGCCCGTCTTGGGCCTCTGAGCTGCGGCCCAGGTGGTCCAGTTTGGAAGAGGGTACTGAAACTGCGAATGCTAAGCCCTCTC
>CAZPTF010000028.1:0-4013 GCA_964589015.1 uncultured Anaerolineae bacterium | reverse complement strand
CTCCCCCAAACTTGGGGGAGGGGTTGGGGTGGGGGCCGTGCCCTCTGTGGCCCTGACAATCGTCGCCCGTCACTGGTCCACTGATGTGCGGCCAAGGTGGTCCAATTGTGCAGAAGGCGCTGAAACTGAGAGTGCCAAGCCCTCTCGCCTGCGCCCCTCCCCCAAACTTTGGGGTGGGGGCCGTGCCCTCTGTGGCCCTGACAGTCCGTTCGCGTGGGTCACCGCGCGAGCGGAACGCGTCCGAGCTTGGCCCAGTGTCTGTCCCAGTCCGCAGGACTTCGTATCCTTAGCGCGGGGCTTCAGCCCCGCAGCACCTTCCCCGAGGCGATAATTGCAGCGGTTTGACAGATTAAACAAACGAGTATATGCTAACCGTGATTTTTCGGGGACGGCGCTGCTGTTCCGGAACAGGGGGGGCCCTGCCCGATACAGGAAACAGAGCATAGGCCGGGAGGTTCACAGACAGCATGCCTATCTACGAATACCGGTGCAAGGATTGCGGCGCACGGTTCAGTGTGTTGCGGCGGATGAGCGAAGCCGATGCCCCGATCGCTTGCGCGCAGTGTGCAAGCCACGCCACCTCACGGGCACTCTCACTTTTTGCGGCGTCCAGTCGTTCCGCGACGGGTGAAACGCGGACGCTGTCCGGAGGTGGGGGGTGTGGCTCGTGTGCATCCCACAATTGCGGCTCGTGCGGGCACAACTAACCCACCGCCGCGTTGTTATTACATTCGGCAGCCTATCCCCGTTGTGCGACAGGTCCTGACCGGCAGCAGCTCCCCAGACTGGCAGAACAGCCCGGGCAACATAGCGCAAGAGCGAAAGGCAACCTGTTTGCACAAGGGTGGATTTGTTATTATCGTTTTCAGGTTATGAGAAATCAGGAGGAACAAAATGGAGCTGTTTGAGAAGTGTTACGACTTCACACGTGCCAAGATGGCCAAAGCCATGGGGTATTATCCATTCTTTATCCCTTTTGATGACAGCGAAGGCACGGAAGTCATCGTCGATGGGCAGAGGAAGATCATGATCGGTTCCAACAACTATCTGGGGCTGACCATGCATCCCAAGGTGCGTGAAGCAGCGATGAACGCGGTGAAACGTTTCGGTCCCAGCTGTACCGGATCCCGCTTCATGAACGGCACGCTCAAGATCCACGAGGAGCTGGAGAGCCGGCTGGCTGCCTTCGTCGGGAAGGAAGCCGCGCTCGTGTTCAGCACGGGCATGCAGACCAATCTGGGGACGATCTCCGCGCTGATCGGGCGTGGGGATATCGCCATCACCGACAAGGACGACCACGCCAGCATCATCGACGGGTGCCGTCTCAGCTACGGCGAGATGAAGCGTTTCCGGCATAACGACATCGAGAGCCTGGAAGTCGTGCTCAAGTCCTGTCCCGAGGATTCGGGCAAGCTCGTCATCGTGGACGGGGTCTACAGCATGGGTGGCGACCTGGCTCCGCTGCCGGAGATGATCGAGGTTTGCCAGAAGTACAATGCGCGCCTGATGGTCGACGATGCGCATGGCATCGGTACCGTCGGTAAGATGCGCGGTACCTCGGAGCACTTCGGTGTGACCGCCAACGTCGACTTGATTATGAGCACGTTCAGCAAATCCTTCGCTTCGCTTGGTGGATTCATCGCGGGAGACGAGCCGGTCATCCACTACATCCAGCACCACGCCCGCGCGCTGCTGTTCAGCGCCAGCATTCCGGCCTCGAACGCCGCGGCGGCGCTGGCAGCGCTCGATGTCATGGAGACGGAACCCGAGCGTTTCGACCGGCTGGCAGCCATCAGCAAGAAGATGCACGAGGGGTACCGTTCCCTGGGGTACGATATCGGAGAAACCGTCACTCCGATCATCCCGATCATTATCCGCGACGAGATGCAAACGCTCGAGATGTGGAAACAGTTGTACGAGGCGGGTGTCTACACCAACTGCGTGATCCCACCCGGTGTAGCGCCCGGTATGTCGTTGCTCAGAACCAGCTACATGGCGACGCACACGGACGAGCAGATGGACCGCGTACTCGAGACGTTTGCCGTAGTGGGCAAGCAGGTCGGCATCATCTAACCGTTCGTCGCCAGCATTGACACCGTCCAAACGTGGAATCCATCCCGGGAATAGGCTGCCTGGGTTGACAACCTGAACCTCAGCGGCGGGACCCGCCCGTGGCCGGTCCCGCCGCACAACGCGAGGGTCACACATGACGACACATTCGACATCCACTGCAATTGCGCGCCGCACCGCTGGCAGTGCAAGCCGCCGTGCGTTGTGGCGGATCATCGCCCCCCTGTTGCTTTTTGTCGTGCTGGCCTGGCTGGCTCTCACCGTACTGGCTCACGGCGCGTCGCCGCTGCCTGCCACCGGCAGCCCGTCCATTGTCTTCTCCGTGCAAGCGGGGCCGGCGTTCGCTGCCGGATTGCCTGCTGTAAGTACCCCGTTCACGCTCACGGTTCTCGCTACAAACGACACCTGGGGCTATCTCGACCCCTGTGGCTGAAGAGTCCCCGTCGGGGGAGTGGCCCGTCGGGCCACAGCGATCAAGCGAGAACGCGCAAACGGGGTCCCGTTGTTGTTGGTCGATGCCGGAAACAGTCTGACGGGTGACCGTCCGCCCGCTAATACGACGCAGGGCGCGACAACCATCGAATACATGAACCTGATGGGCTACGATGCGATGACGCTCGGGCAGGCCGACCTGAAACTGGGTCGTGAGGCCCTGGCCCAACGGATCGCGGAGAGCGATTTTGCCCTGCTGTCGGCCAACGCCGTCTTCAGCGGAACGACTGAGCTGATCGCGCCGGCGTACATCACGCGCGCAATGGACGGCCATCGGGTCGCCATCGTCGGGCTGACCGGCACGTGGGATCCACATCCGCCTGCGGATTTCGCGATTCTGGACCCGCTGGAGACGGTCAAGAAGATCATCCCGGACGTTGCCGCACAGGCGGACATTATCATCGTGCTGTCGGAGGCGGGAAACCCCACCGATCTCAAGTTGGTCCAGGCCGTCCCCGATATCGATTTGATCGTCGAGGGAGGGCAGTTCCAGTCCTTCGGACGTTCCAGCTACGACCAGGCGACCCATACGATGTTCGTGCATGCCGACTATCCCGCGCGCGGCCATGCCGGACGCAACCTGGGTAAGGCAATAATGGACTTCGATGCAGGGGGTGACATCGTCGCACAGAGCTGGCAGTTGATCCCGTTGGATCCGAACATGCCGGACGATCCGGACATGGCGCAATGGCGTGCGACGAAATAACATCTAAATTTCCGCTGTAAACCGCGAGCGCGTGGACAAAAACGATGTAGAGCCATGCCCCTCGTGTGGAAACGGCTTCACTAGCGTGGTTTCCGATAATCCACGCTGTTCGGCGTTGGTCAAAAATCCATTTTCCAACGCTTCTCCAGCCCCAAACTATTGACAGAAGAACCAAGGCGTGTTATAATAATTCCGTCGGATTCTATCTCGTGCCGAGAAAGAGGATCCATGGCGGATATGGTTGTATGTGCGGTAAGTCTCGGCCCCTGGGTGGGAAGCCGGGATTTGCTTTTTTCGACCATCGAATCTTAACAAACAGACGAGCCAATTTACTCGCCTTTTGCTGCAAGAGGAGGAAAATGACAATCATATGAAAGAAACAGGCTGCCAAACTTGCACAGACGTTCCTGAGGGCCTTGCAGAGACCCTGGGCGAATTGGTGAACGAGCAAACAAAACGGAGTGCTTTGCCTGGAAAAGAAAGTATGGATCGAGGTCTCTTCTTGTTTGATAAGCAGGTGAACAGGTTGCCCAGTATTGCCAAGGCAGTAATTGCCGATGACGACAGCAATGAGGAACTTGACGAGGTTGATATTGAACTCGAGGACGAAGAACTCGCACTCGATGCGGATAATGAGCTGATTGAAGAGGACGCAGAAGACACCGACGATGCGGAAGATGAAGAAGAAGATGACGATGAAGAAGGGGATGAGGTTGAACTCCGTTATGCGCTCATCGCCGATAGA
>CAZPTF010000027.1:16140-21504 GCA_964589015.1 uncultured Anaerolineae bacterium | reverse complement strand
TGGCGGATATGGCGGTGCGTGACTCGGCAGCATTCGCCGAATTGGCCGAGCTGGCTAAGGCTTCGCTCTAGTTCATCTCTTGTTCAGGTTGTTCAAACAGGGTTTCAGAACAAAGCAACCGTGCTTGTCAAAACAGGCACGGTTTTTGGTGATTCGGTAAAGCCTATCCAATACCCAGATGAGGAACGAGACCATGCGATTTCCAGACTTCACGTTGACAGACAAGGTTGTTTTGCTCACCGGAGGCGACAAAGGCATCGGCCAGGGCATAGCGGTAGCGATGGCGCATGCGGGGGCCACGGTCGCTTTGACCACCCGGCACCTGCCGCGTGCGGATGAAACGATCCGGATGATCGAGGGATTGGGACGTCCGTGTGCTGCGTTTGAGCTGGATGTCACCCAGGTCAAGACGATTCCAGCCGTAGTCGACCAGGTCGTGGCGAAGTTCGGCCGCATCGACATTCTGGTGAACAATGCCGGTCTGAACATCCCCAAAGCTCCTTTCGAGATCACCGAAGAGACGTGGGATACCGTGTACGATGCAAACGTCAAGGGGCTTTTCTTCGTGAGCCAGTCCGTCGGCAAGGTGATGGCCGGACAGGGCGGTGGTAAAATCGTGAACATCGCCTCGCAGGCCGGCGTCGTGGCTATGCCGCGGCGTGTGATCTATTGCTCCACTAAAGCGGCGGTCATTCACATGACGCGGGTGCTCGCTCTCGAATGGGCCCCGCTGAACATTCAAGTTAACAGCGTTGCCCCGACGTTCGTCCGCACACCGTTGACAGCGCCGATGCTGGATGACCCCGATTTCGCCAGATACGTCGATGACATGATCCTGCTGGATCGGTTGGGTACACCAGAGGATGTGGCCGGTGCGGTGATCTACCTGGCTTCGCCTGCCGCGGACATGGTTACCGGACATACCTTGTTGGTCGATGGGGGCTGGACGATCCATTGATCGTGGAGGATATGCGTACGTATGGGCGAATGGTTGCCTGAACCCGGTCCCATCATCAATAGCCCGGCCAACGATAAGGTCAAGCTCGTGCGTGCATTGCAGCGCAGGCGAGTCCGGCACAAAGAACGGCGGTTCATCGTCGAGGGCGTTCGCGTTTTCGAGGATGCCATTGGAGCGGGGTCCGTCCCCGCCTTCGTTTTTCTCGGACCGAAGTGGGAAGGAAACGAACGGGTCGCGATGCTCGTATCCCGTGTCCTCACGATGACCGCGGAGGTGTATCCGGTGGGGCACAGCCTGATGAAGACGTTGAGTGACACGGTCGCTCCGCAAGACATCCTGGCGGTCTTTCCGTTCGTCGATCTGTCTCCATTGCGCCAGGATTGGCTGTTGATCCTCGACGGTATCCAGGATCCGGGTAATTTCGGAACGTTGCTCCGTTCGGCGGAGGCGGCTGGGATCGATCAGGTCATCCTGGCGCCAGGCACGGTGGATGTCTACAATCCGAAGGTCGTGCGTGCCGGCGCCGGGGCGCATTTCCGCCTGCCGGTGGCCGACCTCGGATGGCCGGAAATAGCACATCTCGTCAAAGGGAGGCCGGTGCGCCTCGCGGAAATGGAATCAATCTTGACCTACTACGATGTGGATTGGTGCTCTTCCGTCGCACTGATCGTCAGCAATGAAGGATCTGGCCCGAGCGAAGAAGCCCGCGCACTCGCTACCGAACGGATCCGCATTCCAATGAAAGGTGGCACCGAGTCCCTCAATGCCGCTGTGGCCGGGAGCGTGATTTTGTTCGAAGCTGCTCGCCAACGGGATGTGCTAACGAGCAAGCGGTAATCTACCCGGTAATCGGATGTCGTGCCACAGCCCCTTTGAGAATTCGTCGCTCTGTGCTACAATAGGGCCGTGCAAATGGCCTGATGTCTGTTTTCCTGTCTCAAGCGTCCCCCAGGTCCGTGGGAAATACGCTGATGTCTGACTCTTCTATTGAAACCAGGATGGATACGTCGTCCGGAGATGCCCTCACGACTCTCTGGTATTTTTTCACTTCGAGTCGTTGGGCGGCATTGCTGCTGGCGCTTTTGGCCTTGACGGCTGTGCTAGCCGCGCTGGATCCAGGTTTGCGCACGTTCGGTTCCAGTGCGCTGTCGCAGGGTGGCACGACCGCACATCTCGGCACCCTGAGTGTGCGCGGGTCCATGCTGAATAGCGATAGCGTTCGGTTTTTGGGTGGCTTATGGCTGCGGGTGTTGTTGGCGCTTTTTGCATTTACCCTGTTGCTGCGCCTGGTCGATCGTTTTCTTCTTGCCTTTGGTTCTCACCCCAATGTCACGCACATGCAGCAAACCTTTCTCCCTCGCGTCGCGTTATATCACGGCCCGGCGCCGTCGAAGTGGACCGTCAACGAGATCCGCGAACACGTCAGCAAATGGCCTGGCGCTCGATTGATGCGAAATTGGACCGTTGTAGATGAAACGGGGACCGGTTTCTGTGCGGAGAACGTGCGCTTCATGGCATGGGGCGATTGGCTGCTTCACCTTGGCCTGCTGATCGTCATCATTGGACTATTCGTGTCCGCACAGTGGGGCTGGCGTGAGGACAACATCACCCTGGCGGCTGGTGAGACCTACGCGCTGGACCACGCGGCCGGTTACGTCCTGAATGTCGAGCAGGCTCAGGCCAGCGAAGAAGCGGGGAAAAGCATGCTCTCGCTGACCACCGCCGACGGCAAGGTCCAGGGGTTTGCGTTGTCGGCGCTCCAACCTCATCTCACCGCGTTCCTTACACTCTTCCAGGTCTCTACCGGTCCGGCGCTCACGCTGTCTGCTACTGAGGATTCGGGAGGGTCTCTGTGGTTACAGCCTCTGGCCAAGGGTGCGAATGCCTCCTCCAAGGTGACGCTCAAATTCACGAAAGGGCAGGAAGAAGCCTATCTGTTTGTCCCTGATGTGGGCGTGACGTTGCGGATTGTCCGCTATCACGCCCTACCGGAAGAAGGCTTTGCCCAGCCGGTGTATCTGCTCCGCGGATATCGCGGTACTCAATCGTCGCCACTCTTCAACGAGTACATCACGACAGACACGACTTTCCGCTGGCAGACACTGACCTTCTCGACGGGTTTGACCCATTACCTTGTTGTGAACGCAGTGTTCGACTGGGGGTGGTGGCTTGTCCTCACTGGACTGTTGTTACTGTTAATCGGCACTGCGTTGAATCGTTGGTCCAGCCCGTGGCTGGTCTGTTTTCGGACAGAGCACCAGGACGTCGAGCCGCTCGTGTTCGAGCGGGTCACACTGTGGGGCAGGAACAGCATGGCGGATCACGGTCTGGCTTTTGTCCAGACTGCCTGCGAAAACGGAGGCTTTTCCGAACCATGAGTCCAGAGGCGAGTGCTGCAACGGGGATAGGATATGCTTGTTTCGTCATCGCCTGTGTGCTCTACGTCCTCTGCCTGCTCAAGGATGACAACTATCTTGGCCGTTTGGCGATGACGACCCAGACGGGCGGACTTCTGCTGTGGGGAGCCGGCTGGGGTTGGGCACTCGTGAGCAGCGGCGACTGGCCACAACTCGGAGCGCACGACGTGCTGTTATGGCTGGTGCTGGTCTGTGTTACCGCTTCGCTGCTCGTCGAGCGGCTCCACGACATGCGCGTCCACTCGCCCTGGGTGCTCGTCCTCGTCCTGTTACTGGGTGGGGTGGTTATGTTTCGGGCGGTCCCGTTCCGGAACCTGGCCACGGAGACACTGCCGGCCGGTGGCAGTATGTGGACGTTGGCATACGGCCTTCTGGCGGTGGTTGGCTACGGGCTGCTCGTCGTGTCGGGAACGCTGGGTATTGCGGAGTTGGTGAGGCCGGTGCTGGACCGGAGGTTTCTGATCTATGCTTCTCTGTCCGAGTCTGATATCGAGCACATTGTTGTGGCTCTGATACACTGGGCAATGCTCGCTTTGGCCTCGGCACTGCTCTTGCGCGTCGGATGGTCATGGCTGGCGACCGGTATGTACTGGTCGTGGGCGCTCGTCGAGGTATGGATGCTCGTTACCTGGGCTGTGTACGGCGTCTATGTGCACTGGGGCCGGTTCCGCCAGTGGCCTGCCGCGATCACATCGGGCATGTTATTGGTCGGCGTCGCGCTGGCACCTCTGATGTGACTGCCGGTACACGCATGGTTGGCCGGCGGTTGGGCGGGGTGAACGATAGCTTCCGTCTGGGCGAGTGCGCTGCACTGCGGTCGCTCACTGGGGAGGCGCGGAGACAGCGATGCGCTTGCTCTATCTGAATCATAATTATCGCCACGATGGGACTTACTATCGTGCCTTTCCGATGGCGGAGCGTCTGGCGCGCCGGGGACACCAGGTGACGCTGATCACCGTGTCACGCGACCAGCGCTGGCGAGCGATGGAGTCCGAGATCAATGGAGTTCGCATTATCGAGACCCCCAACTGGGGGCAGGATTGCAGTGGCAATGGGTACGGCCCTTTGGACAATGGCCTGCGTTTGATCCACGCGCTGGCCAATCGTTACGACATCGTCCACATGTTCGACCATAAACCGAACGCGTCGTTTGCCGGGTTCCCAGGACGCCTGCGCGGGGCGCGTCTCGTTTCGGATTGGGTCGACTGGTGGGGAGGACCGGGCGGGATCAACGACGTCGCGAAGCGGCGACTCCCGGCGATCGGGCGCTTCGAGGTATGGTGGGAGGAGCGATCCAAGCGCTGGGCCGACGGGGTGTTAACGATCAGTACCGTGTTGCGCGAGCGTGCCATCGCTCTCGGCTGTGCGCCGGAGCGGACGCTGTATCTGCCCACTGGTGCGCCGACGGAGCGTATCCGGCCAGTGCCACTTGCCACTGCGCGCAGAGAGCTGGGCATCCCTCTCGAGCGGCGCATGGCCGGGTTCATCGGGTGGGGACAAAGCGACCTGGAGCTTGTTATGGTGGCGATGCAGCAGCTCCCTGATCTGTGGCTCATGGTCGTCGGGCGTCCCAGCGAGCGGCTCAACGAGACCGCTCGGGCCTTCGGCGTGACCGGCCGGCTGTGGCAGACCGGATTCGTGCCGGACGAGCGGGTGTCGGTGTATCTCGGCTGTGCGGATTGTATGGTCTTGCCGCTGGCCGATTCAGCAGCCAACCGGGGGCGGCTCCCGAACAAGCTCCTGGACTACATGGCCGCGGGGAGGCCGACCGTCGCCAATCCCGTCGGCGATGTGAAGACCATTATGGAGGAGCACCGCATCGGCCTGCTGGTGGGGCGGGATGAGTTTGGCCGGGGCCTCCACAGGCTGTTCACCGAACCGGTGCTTCGCGATGAGTTGGGGAACAACGCGCGGCATGTTGCCGAAACCGTTTTCGACTGGGAGCATCTCATCGACCGGCTGGAGGCGTTCTATGAGATCATCCTGGGT
>CAZPTF010000027.1:0-16040 GCA_964589015.1 uncultured Anaerolineae bacterium | reverse complement strand
ATGGACATTCCGCTAGAGCTTGAAGTGTGGAACTGACATGCACATCGCAATCGGATATCGATGGTTCCCGACCGCTGCTGCATTTCATCTGGAACGTGCTCTGGTTGAGCTGGGGCATCGCGTGACCTATGTGGGACTGCCCTGCGCAGACCGTTCCGGATATGACAGTGCTGTGCCTATCAATGAGGTAATCGGCAACTTGTCGGAATTGCCGGATCTTTATTTGTGGGTCGATCCGGCCGGGCGCTACTTTCCGGCGGGCATCGAGGATCTGCCGTTCCCGACGGCATGTTATCTGATCGATGTGCACCTGGGCGAGTGGCGGAAGCAGGCAGCCCGGTTCTTCGACGCGGTCTTCATCGCGCAGAAGGACTTTCTGGAGGGCTTCCGCCGGATGTGTGGCCACGACCAGGTCTACTGGCTGCCGCTGGCGGCCGCTCCCGACGTCCACAAGCGCACCGATGTGCCCCGGACGTACGACGTTGGCTTCGTTGGCAACATCGTCTTCGCGCACCGCAAGACGGCGCGTGTCCGGCGGCTGAAGGCGATCTCCGGGCGGTGGGTGACGAACGATTTCTACCGCACATATTCGCCGGCGGAAGTCGGTGACGTTTACAGCCGGTCACGAATCGTGTTCAACACGAGCATTGCGGGCGATGTGACCATGCGCATCTTCGAGGGCACGGCATGTGGCGCTCTCGTGCTCACCGATTCGGTGGCGAATGGGCTGGAGGAGCTCTTCCACATCGGCCGTGAGATCGTGACGTTCGAGGACGATGACGACCTGTGGGGCAAGATCGATCACTATTTGCAAAATGAAACGGAAAGGGCACGGATTGCGGAGGCCGGCTACGAGCGGACTTGTTCTCAGCACACGTACGTGCACCGCATGGAGTGGATGCTGGAGCGTATCCGTCAACCGGCCTTCGAGAGGACGGCGCCGATGCGCGACGCGAGTCCCACGGAGCGCTGGCGGGCCAGGCGGGAGATCTATACACATCTGCACATGCTCGACGCCATTCTGGATGCGTTGCGCGAGATGCGCTGCAATCCCGTCTCGCGCGCGTGGCAATCGCTGCCCTGCCTGCTGCGCAGGTGGCTGTTCTAAGGGTACGGGTGGTGATGGGCGATCGTAAGGACAGGATAACGAATCATGGGTGAACGCGTCGCGATAGGATGCCCGCTGTGCGACGAGACCGAACGTGCCGTTGTGCTGACCAAATACGGTTACGTTGTGGTACGCTGTACACGCTGCGGCACGCAATACGTGCATCCCATGCCGGGTGCGGAGGAGCTGCGTGCCCATTATCAGGATCCCGGCTATTTCTCCGGCGCGGACGAGCAGGGCTATCGCGATTACGATGCGCTGCGACGGGCGCTGGTCCCGTTGTTCCGCCGGCGTCTGGATGACATCGGGCGGGCAGTGGGGAAGCCGGGCAGCCTGTTGGACTTCGGTTGTGCCGCTGGCTATTTCCTGACGTTGGCATGCGAACGTGGTTGGCGGATCAGCGGCATCGAGTTGGCGGCGGACATGGCCAGGCGTGCCTCGGCCGCACTGGGGATCGACGTCGCGGTGTCGCTGGAATCCCTCGCGGAGGGAGATTTCGATGTGGTGACTCTATGGGACGTGCTCGAACACCTGCCGGAGCCGCTCGCTGTGCTGCGCGACCTGCGCGGTCGTCTGAAGCCGGGCGGAATGCTCGCGCTCTCTACGCCAAACGCCGGGCATTGGCAGGCCGGGCGTGACCCGGCCAATTGGATCCACTACCGTCCCCCATCGCATCTCGTTTACTTCACGGCGCGCTCGCTGGAGGATGCGCTCGTGCGCGCCGGATTCGAGCGGGTGACCATTCGCAGATGCGCACCGTTGCCCCCGCTGCCGCGCTGGCTGCAGCGCCTGAGCCGGCCGTTGGAGGGTGATCTGAGCGCGGGGCAAGCACGGCACTGGCTGCCGGCCCTGTTGGCCTGGCGAGCAATCCGCGTGATCGGATGGGGGTGGCAGAAAGTAGTCTATCCCGCAGATGATGTCTTCGCAACGCTCGAAGCGTATGCGTTCAATTCGTTATGATTAAAGTCCTGTTCGTTGCCCGCTATCGTGATGAGACCATGAACCGTAAGGTCGAGCTGCTCGCTGCGAATCCAGACATCACCGTCTGGCAGATCTGCCCACGGCATTGGCGTGATGAGTTCGTGCAGACGGAACAGGCTCCCGTGGAGAGCGGACGACTGCGCCGGGTCGTCGTGCCGCTGGTCGGGCGCGTCGGCGATCCGCATCGCGTTTTATACCGGACATTGTTCTTCGGCATGAACCGGTTTCGACCCGACATCGTGCACGCGGAGGAAGAGCCGGACAGCCTGGCGGCATTGCAGATCGCCCTGGTGCGCCGTCTCGCGTCGCCCAGGTCGCGACTCGTGCTCTACACGTGGCAGAACGTCGATCGTCCGAAGCACTGGTACGTCGAATGGGTGCGGCGGACGACGATGCGCGCGAGCGACGCGATGTTGTGCGCGAATAGGGAAGCGGTGGAACTCCTGCGGCAAGCGGGCTATGAGAAACACGTGGAGATTTTTCCTGCCATCGGCGTAGATACACGCGTGTTTTCGCCATGTCCGCGCAATGGAGAGGTACGACAGCAGTTCGTCATAGGCTATCTGGGGCGGCTCTCCCCGGAAAAGGGCATCGATCTGCTGATCGAGGCGTTGTCCAGGTTGATCGGCACTGCTGCCACGGAACAATTGAGCAGAGCGGTCGAGCTGCGCATCGCGGGCGGTGGTCCCGCGCGCCAACGCTTGGAGGAACAGGCGCGTGCGTTGGGACTGGATGCCGCCGTGCGGTTCGTGCCGGCACTGACTCCCGCGCAGATCTCCGGCTTCTTATGCCAGTTGGACGTTCTGGTGGTGCCGTCTCGGAGCACGGCAGTCTGGAAGGAGCAGTTTGGCCGGGTGCTCGTCGAGGCGATGGCGTGCAAGGTACCGGTAATCGGAGCAGCCTCAGGGGCGATTCCTGAGGTGATCGGCGATGCGGGGTTGGTTTTCCCGGAGGGCGATGTCGAGGGTTTGGCGGCGGGTCTGCGCCGCGTCTACGAGTCGCCCACGCTCGCGGCGGACATGGCCGAGCGCGGATACACCCGCGTGTTACAGATGTACACGCAGGAACGGATCGCGGAGCAGACGGCGGCTCTCTACCGGCGATTGATGGGCCGGGAACCGCGATGAGAGTGTGCTGGGACGTTTCGCCTGCGGTGTACGGACGGGCGGGTCTGGGCCGCTACGTCCAGGAGCTTGCTGCGGCAATCCTCGCGCGCGATGCACAAAATGAGTACGTCGCCTTCTACAACCGTTCCGCGGAGGCGCGGGTCCCGGTGCCGCTGGACGCACTGCCGCAGCTCATGACCCGGCAGGGCGACAAGCCGTGGCGGTTGAGGGCGGCGGTGTCTCACGTTCTGCGCCTGTCGCAAGACCGGCTTTTCCCCAGCATCGACCTGTTCCACGCCACCGACAATCTGCTGCCATTTCTGACTGCCATCCCCTCCGTGTTCACATTGCACGATCTGGTTTTCCGTTTCCATCCGGACACTGTGTCGTGGGCCAATCGCTTGTTTCTGCAGATGATGACGCGACGCTTCCTGCAGGCGGCGGACGCGATCATCGCTGTCTCCGAATGCACGAAGCGCGACGCGCAGCAACTGTACGGCATCGCCGATTCGAAGATCAGCGTGGTCCACGAGGGCGTACACGAGCGCTTCCAACCGTGCCGTCCGGACGCCGTCACGGCTGTGCGGCGACGCTATGGCCTGCCCGCTCGTTATCTGCTGTTCGTAGGGACCGTCGAGCCACGTAAAAACCTGGCCGTGCTGCTCGATGCGCTGGTAGCCTTGAAACGTCGTATTTCGGATGGGGCCGGCGGGGCCAACGTGCCGAAGCTGGTCATCGTCGGGAAGAAGGGTTGGCTCAGCGGCGGGTTCTTCCGCCGCCTGCGCGAGTTGGCCCTCGAGCCGGACGTCGTGCTGCCAGGGTTCGTACCCGATGACGACCTGCCCGCCGTGTATTCCGGCGCCGCATGCTTCGTGTTCCCCTCGCTGTACGAGGGCTTCGGATTGCCAGTGTTGGAGGCGATGGCCTGCGGCGCGCCGGTTATCTGTTCGAACGCTTCCAGTCTGCCCGAGATCTGCGGTGATGCAGCGTTGCTGTTCGATCCGCGCAGCCCGGCGGAATTGCCCACCATTATCGAGCGCATCCTGGTGGATGCAGCGCTTCGCGGCGATCTGGTCGAGCGCGGACGACGGCAGGCGGCGAAATTCACGTGGCAGCGCGCCGCTGAGCGCACGCTGGACGTCTACGCGGACGTCACCGGCAGGAGGGGTGTCCACTGATGCTGCACGTCGTCTTCGATGCGCGTAGCGTGGCGGATCATTACCCGGGAATCGGCCGTTATGGCAGTGGGCTGGCTCACGCGCTCGCGCAGCGGGCTGACGTGCGACTGACGCTGCTCGTCGACCCCGCTGCGGCGAATACCTTCCACTCTCTGCCGGATGTCGAGTGCGTCGCCGCGCCGTATCGCCTGTCCGGTCTGGGGCAACAATGGGCAGTGCCGGCACTGGTGCGCCGGCTTGCGCCTGACGTCTACCATTCGCCCTATTATTTGATGCCCTACCGGATGTCTTGTCCGGTGGTCGTCACCTTCTACGACCTGATCCCGTTGCTGGTTGCCGGCACACATTCGCTGTACTTCCGGCTGCTCTACCGGGTAACACACCGGCTCGCGGCTGCCGCTGCGCGGCGGATGATCGCCATCTCGCAGGTAACGGCGGCAGACCTGATCCGCTGCCTGGGGTTCCCGGCTGAAAAGATCACGACGATTATGCTGGGTGTCGATTCGGACTTTCGTCCGAGTGCGGCCAAGGGCATTGCCGCACTGCACCGCCGCCATACCCTGCCCGATGGGTACGCGCTGTTCGTCGGCACCAATAAGCCGCACAAGAACCTCGCCCGGCTGATCGAGGCGTGGGCGCAAGCCGAGCCCTCGGAGACGCTTGTGGTCGCCGGCCGGGAGGATCCTCGCTATCCTGGCGCCATGGACCTGGCGACGAAGTTCGGCGCGCGGGTGCTGGTGCTCGGAGGGGTATCGGCGGACGATCTGCCGGTGCTGTACGCCGCGGCACGGTTCTTCGTGTTCCCCTCTCTCTACGAGGGGTTTGGCTTGCCGGTGCTCGAAGCGATGGCCTCGGGAACGCCGGTGGTCTGCTCGAACACAGCCAGCCTGCCGGAAGTCGCGGGAGACGCAGCGCTGCTGGTGGACCCGTGCGACGTGAGTGCGCTCGCCGGTGCGGTCTCCCGACTCAGCGCAGACGCGGCGCTGCGTGCGGATCTGCGCGAGCGGGGGCTGGCGCGTGCCATCAAGTATACCTGGGAGCGGACCGCAGCGGAGACGGTTGCCGTCTACGCGCGATGTGTGGCGGAGAGACGATGAGCGGGTATGGCTGCGCGCCGCCGGGTGAGAGCGCGATGAGAACTGCCGGAGAGAGGCTGTGAACGAGATGGCTGTCGAGGCGTCGCAACAGGTTCGCCTGGATACGAACGAGCGGCTGGTGAGTCGCCGGGGCGGATTGTGGCTGTTCGGTGTCGCCTGCGTCGTTTTTCTCGTCGAGACCTGCTTGTTCCGCAGATTCTTCATGGACGATGCATACATTTCGTTCCGGTTCGTGCGGCAGCTCGTTCATGGCAACGGACTGGTCTACAACGTGGGCGAACGCGTCGAGGGCTACTCCAATTTCCTGTGGGTCATGTTGTTGACCCCGTTCGAGTTGGTGGGGATCGATCTCGTGCCGGTTTCGAAGGCGCTCGGCGTGCTGCTCGGGCTGCTCACGCTGTGGCTCAGCGGGCGCATCTGCCGGCGCGTTTCCGGTGTGGGCGTGGCGCCGCTGTTTCTCGCGGCTACCGGGGCTTTCGCGCTGTCGGCCCAGTCCGGCTTGGAGACGTCGCTGTTCACGTTTCTGCTGCTGGCGAGCGCGTGTGCGTTCGTGAGCGAAGAGCAAACGGGCCGTGGGGTGTGGTCGGGAGTGCTGTTCGGTTTGCTCGCGTTGACCCGGCCAGAGGGCCTGCTCTTCGCTGTGATCGCGGCGGGATATCGCGGGTGGGTGTTGTTGCGCGCTGGTTCGCCTGTCCGGCGCAACGACATCAGCCGCCCCATTGCGCTGGCCGTGATCCTCGTCCCATACCTGGTCTGGAAGCTCACGTACTACGGCGCACTCATACCGAACACGGTGTACGCCAAGTCGCTCGGGCTGCATCCCCGTGCCGTGCTGGAGGGCCTGTGGTATCTCTACCAGTCCTTCGGCACCATCGGGGGTTTCTTCGTTCTGGGGGTACCGGTAGTTTTGCTGTTGGCGGCGGGACGGCCCCGGCTGTGGGCGGACTACATCATGCTGAACCTGCTCGTCTATGGTGCCGCTGTGGCGGCGGGGGGCGGAGATTGGATGCCGACGCAACGCTTCGCGGTCCACGTGCTCCCGCTGGCCTATCTGCTGGTCGAGATGGGGATCGCGACGTTGGCGACGCTGCTGCGGCCGGGCCTGTGGGGCAGGCTGCTGCTCGCGTTGCTGATCTGCGGGCAAGCCGCCTATCTGTGCGCCGGGTTCGCCGAGCAACGCTTCATCGTGGGGCTCGGCAGCCACGAACCGGTTCCGCCGTCACCGGAGCAGGTCGCCTATTTGCAGGAACACGTGCGTCCCGGTGACACGATCGCGGTCGCCGAAGCCGGGCGGATCTCTTATCGCCTGCCGCTCGACGTGCGCATCATCGATATGGTCGGCCTGACGGACGCGCACATCGCGCACCTGCCCGCGCGGCTGCCCGGCGGTCTCTTCGGACGCGGCGACGCCTTCGGCAAGTGGGACGTGGACTATGTGCTGGCGCAACGCCCGCGGTTCATCGAGGTCAGCATCGTGTCCGAGAGCGGTGACGGGCGAGTGCTCACGCAGTTCACAGGCGCGACGCTGCTGGTCAACGACCCCGAATTCCGGCGGCGGTACCGTCCCGTGCGCGACCCGGCCGTACGCGGGCTCTACGTGCTGCAGGACGAGAACGACGTCACGGCGACAGGCAGTTGACCCTCGGACCGCTGCCGGTGGGAAAGAATGCATTTGAGAAAGAGGACGGATCGGAAGAAGCTGAGCATGAGAGTGTTGCACATCTACAAAGATTACTATCCGGTTCTGGGAGGCATCGAGAACCACATCAAGATGTTGGCGGAAGGGCAGGTCCGGCGGGGTCTGGACGTCACCGTGCTGGTGACGCACCCCGCTGCCGGCGCGGATGAGCGGCTGATCGAAGGGGTTCGCGTCGTTCGGGTCAAGCGGCTGGCGACAGTCGCCTCGACTCCGCTGAGCCTGAGCCTGTTCGTCCGTGCGGCGAGGACTCCCGTCGATATCACTCACCTGCATTTTCCCTACCCGCTGGGCGAAGCGGCCAACCTGCTGTTTGGGCGCGGCAAGAAGACGGTGATCACCTACCACAGCGATGTCATCCGCCAGCGCAACATGCTCCGCTTCTACCGCCCGTTGCTGTGGCGCGTACTGCGCGGCGCGGACCGCATCATCGCCACGTCTCCACAGTACATCCGCAGCTCGGCTTATCTGAGCCAGCTTGCGGAGAAATGTGAAGTCGTGCCGCTGGGCGTCCCGTTGGAGCGATTTTCGCAAGTCGACGCAGACCAGGTCGTGGCCCTGCGTGCGCAGCATCCCGGCCACATCGTGCTGTTCGTCGGACGCCTGCGTTATTACAAAGGGCTGAGCTATCTGATGGATGCCATGCGCGAGGTCGATGCAACACTGCTGATCGCCGGTTGCGGTCCGATGGAGACGGAATGGCGTCGCTACGCCGCGGAGCTGCCGTGGGGCGAGCGCATCGTGTTCTGCGGCGAGGTGCCGGATGAATTGCTGCCGGCGTACTATCAGACGTGCGACGTGTTCGTGTTGCCGGCGTCGGAGCGCAGTGAGGCGTTCGGTGCGGTGCAGGTCGAGGCGATGGCAGCGGGTAAGCCGGTGGTCTGTACCGAGCTCGGCACGGGAACCTCGTTCGTCAATGAGAACGAGAAGACCGGGCTCGTCGTACCGGCACGAGATCCGGTGAGCCTCTCGACGGCGATCAATCGCCTGCTCGCGGATGAAGAGTTGCGTGCCCGGCTCGGCGCGGCCGCACGGACACGGGCGTGGGCCGAGTTCAGTGAAGAGGTGATGGTGGACCGCGTGATCGGCGTGTATCGATCCTTGCTCGGTTAAGCCATCCGCGTCAGGGAGCGCGACTCAACGCCGCATTGGCGAGATGGACGATCTTGCTGGCGAGCTCACGCAGGAAGGTGAACTGGCCAATCCACAGATCGTCGCTGGGCACTGCGCCGACACGCGCGATATCCTCCAGACCGTAACGGGCCAGCAGGAGCAGATTCCAGCCCACGAAGAGCGCGGAGAAAGCCGCCGGCAGCACACGGTTCCTCCGGAAGAAACGGCCCATGAACAGCGCGGCCAGACCGAGCGCGAACGTGTGGACGTTGTTGACCAGGAAACGTTGGCCGAAAGCGGCTGCGCCCGCCCACTGGCTCCACGAACCGATGACGTAGACCTGCAAGAGGAAATTCGCGCCGAGGAACAGCGCCCAATGCGGGCGGAAGCGAGGCAGGTGTACCGCAAGGCCCCACAAGGCGAACAGCGCCACCGGCGTCCAAAGGAACAGCCCGCGATTCGTGGAGAACAGCACATCCAGGAAATGCGGCGAGAGCAGGTCGAAGTGCCCGGCGTCGGTGACGCCATAAGGGTTGAGCACGATCCATTGCCCGAACACGATCCGCCAGACGATCGCCTGCGGCGCGAACCCGATCGCGCTCCCCACCGCGAAGGCGAGCAGGTGCCCCAGTGTGCGGGCAAGTCCCGCCCGGGGAGCGCGGACATTGCCGAGCAGCTCACCGAGCATCGGCCAGATCAACAGGGTCGCGTTCTGCAGACGGACACACATTGCCAGGCCGCCGACGAGCCCGAGCACCAGGCGGGACCGCCACGTAGGTTTGATGTCGCGTGCCCACAGGCGGAAATACCACACGTTTACGAAGAAGTCGTTGGCGTGGCTCATGAACGGATGGGCCGACATGTAGAAGATGAGGGGAGACGCCAGCCAGGCAGTCAGCACCGCAAGCTGCGCTTCGAAACGCCGTGCGAACTCCTGGCACAGCGAATACAGCATGAGCAGGCCGAGCAGCGCGTAGACGGCGGAGCCGAACGCAGTACAGACGATGTACGGACTGCTATAGCCATCGGCGGTGACGTCGAAGCCCAGCGCCTCGCCAGCTACGGCAACGACGTGCCCCAGCGCGAAGAACGGGCTCCACAACAGCGCGGAACCGACCGCCCATTCGTTCAGGTAATGGCCCGTCATGGGTGAGATTCTGGTTTTCTCGAACACGCCGTAATGCTCGAACTCGTCGGCGACTTCGAGATCCCCTTGAATAACAGCTGAGCGAAGCCAGGAATAATAGCTGACCGGGTCGAAACCGTGAATGCTCGGACGAAAGAGGAATAGCAGCGTGATGAGCCACACGCCGATGATGAGCCTGGACGCATTGAACCGTGCGGATACGGATGATTTACACATGTTGCCGGGTCCTCAATAGAGGTTTTATGCCGCGCTTCCCTATTATATTGGGCCTGGATGGTATGTCAAAGGCAGCGCTGGCCCTTCGATCTTGTGAATATGTGGTGTGCGTGCTATCATGACCGTTGGCGTTGCCGTTTGTTTTGCCGCAGTAATCGCCTGCTTCTGGAGTACTCGGGAGTTATCCCATGAATGACCTGGATCGAGCCGATTACGAATTCCTGCTGGATCACGTACGCAGGGCCAATGAGGCGGGAATACCGCTCGTGCACCTCGACCAGCCGCTCGCGCTGTGGAACTATATCCGTATGGCGAACGACATTGCGGGACAGGTGCCGCCGTGTGACCTGCTCGACTGGGGATGCGGGCTCGGCCAGATGACGTACCTGTTGCGAAGGCGCGGATTCCGCGTGACATCCTTCGATCTCGGGACGGACGACGTCAAGTTCCCCGATCTGCCGCTGTGGCGGGGGCTGCACGTCGTCCGTACGACCGATCCGATCGCGCTGCCGTTCGCCGCCGGATCTTTCGCGGCCGTGCTGAGCTGTGGCGTTTTCGAGCACGTCACCGAGGGCGACACGCCCGGCGATGAGAGCGCCTCGTTGCGCGAGATCTTCCGCGTGCTGCGGCCCGACGGTCTCTTCTTCGTCTACCAGCTCCCGCAGCGTCAGGCCTGGCAAGAAGCGCTTATCCGCCGGTTCCGGCTTGGCTATTCGCATCCGCGGCGCTTCTCGAGACGGGAAATTGTCGCGATATTGTCGGAGAATGGCTTCGTCGTGCAGCGAGTGCGTCACGGTAATATGGTGCCCAAGAATCTGAGCGGCATGCCTGGCTGGATCAAGAGCGGGTACCGCCATGCGACCCCGATTCTTGCGCTATGTGACACGCTCTGCTGCCGCGTACCGGGGCTGAATCGCATATCCGGTACGCTGGAAGTGACGGCACGACGCGAATCCGCTGCTGACGCCGATCCTGGGCGCACTCCTGAGGCGCGAGACCACGTTCCGGCTGAGTGCGTCGCCCTGCACAGTGCCCCGGTGGGCGGGTCGCACTGAAGCGGGGTCGAGACAGGGCGCGGAAGCCGCATTTCGGCGCAGGTATTTGATTTATCGATTACTTTGAGGTAAGATCACCTATCGATTCAAGGATATCTCGCATGTATCATGCTGAAAACCGTGTCCGGGAAATCACCGAACCGGTCAGGTGTTCGGTGGATTGAGTTCTTCGTGTCCCTGATGTGACTGTGTTGGAGACGTTGGCTGGCCGGATACCGTGAGCAACGTGAAGAGTTGTGCGCGGGTCACGAGTTGTGCTGAGGAGCACTGCATTTGACTACGAAACTGAGCGTCTATTGCGACAAAGTCATCGAAGCCGGATGGCTGTTGGCGGTCATCCTCGTGCCTCTGTTTTTCAACGTCTACTCCAGTCGTGTCTTCGAGCCAGACAAGCTGACTCTGCTGCGTTCCATCGTCCTCGTGATGATCGTGGCCTGGCTGATCAAGGTGCTGGAACGGGTCTCGTGGGGCAGCGATAGTGAGCAGGAGGCGGAGGATGGCGGGGCGGACACGAGCGGCGAGAGCATTGGGGCTTCGGTTCGCCGTTGGTTGATCGAAGTCCCGATGGTGCTGCCGACGCTGCTGATGGTCTTCGTCTATATCATCAGTACGATCGCGTCGGTCGTCCCGAGTGTCAGCCTGCTCGGTTCGTACCAACGGCTGCAGGGCACCTACACGACCTTCTCGTATATCATTGTATTCTTCATGATTCTGCAGGGCATGCGCAAGCGCGAGCAGTTGGATCGCCTGGTGACCGCAGTTTTGCTGTCGAGCCTCTCCATTTCCCTCTACGGGATCATCCAACACGACAAGCTGGATCCATTGCCGTGGGGTGGCGACGTGACCTCGCGTGTCGCCGCGAACATGGGCAATGCGATCTTTATCGCGGCTTACCTGATCATGGCGATTCCACTGGCCCTGGGCCGGGTGATCGAGACGCTGGGCAAGATCAACGACCCGCAGCGGACACAGCGCTCTGCCGTATTCACGGTGGTCTATCTCGTGCTGCTCGTGGCGCAGCTGGCCATCTGGGTGAAATTCGGGTTCCTGGCGGGTCTCTTTAGCGGTCTGGCTCTGATCCTGCTGGTCATCGTCGGGTCGCTCTTCCTCGAGCGGCCGGTGACGCAATTCGCTCTCCTGGGCGCGTATTCGTTCATCCTCGTGTCGCAGCTTATCGCCTTGCTGTTCTCGCAGAGCCGCGGCCCGTGGCTGGGCATGCTGACCGGGCTGTATATCTTCGTCCTGCTCGCGCTGACCTCCCTGCGCCGCCGTGCGGTCGATCAATCAAAACTTGCTCTCAAGGAGATGGGGACGGCGGTATTGTTCGCCATCCTCAGCCCGTTGATCTTGCTCGCTCCCGCGTATGCGCTGATGGTCGTCCTGCGCAAAGGGGCGCGCTGGCTGTGGCTGAGCTGGCTGCTGCAGGCCCTGGTCGGGCTGGTGTTTCTGCTTGCCCTGAACCTGCCCGGAACGCCATTAGCACCGGCTCGTTCGCTGCCCTACTTCGGAAGGCTGGGCAGCCTGCTGTCCGAGGGCGGCACCGGACAGGTCCGCGTGCTGATCTGGGAGGGCGCGGTGAAGATGCTGTCGCCGCACGAGCCATTGAAATACCCCTCAGGACAGACGGATTCGCTCAACGATATCCGTCCGTTGATCGGTTACGGCCCCGAGTCGATGTACGTGGCATACAATCCGTTCTACCGGCCACAGCTTGCCCAATTGGAGGCACGCAATGCATCCCCCGACCGTGCCCACAACGAAGCGTTCGACTCGCTGCTCATCACCGGCTATTTGGGGTTCTTGGCCTACCTGGCGGTGTTCGGCGGCATTTTCTACTACGGGCTGAAATGTCTCGGCATGGTCGGTGCCCGGCGCAATCGGATCGTATTCTTCGCCGCATGGATCGGTGGCGGCGTGAGCGGGGCGCTGCTGGCCTATCTGCTCGACGGCTCGATGCGTTACTTCGGGGTCGGTTTGCCTCTCGGGTGTATGGCCGGCCTGGCGCTGTACGTGGCGCTGTACAGTCTGCTGTTCTATGACCCGGAGTCCGCCGCTGGGTCAGTTGACGAGGCCGCGCGCATCATCGTGATTGCTATGTTGGCGGCGATCGTAGCCCACTACGTCGAGATCCATTTCGGTATCGCCATTGCAGCCTCGCGGACCCATTTCTGGGCGTATGCAGGGGCCATCGTAGCGGCAGGTTATTATTTCAAGCGGCAGTCGGAAACGGACGCAGAGACCGCATCTGCTGTCGACGTAGTGATGAAACAGAGTGCAGAAATCAACCCCGAGGGTGATTCGGCCCGTGGGCAGCGGCGTTCCAGGAAGAAGGGCCGCAAGCAACCACAGACCGCTTCCCAGCCGCAACCGCTTTCGACTGGACGGACTGTCGCCACACTCTCCGCTTACGCATTTCTCGTGGGTGTGATCTTGATCACGATGGTCTTCGATTTCATCACCCGCAACTACGATATCCGCGCTGGGAATTACAGCATCTTCTGGCTCTTCGTGGTCGTGTGGCTGTTATCCAGTATCGTCGTGCTGGCCCTGTCCTCCGCTCAAGGCGATTCGCACACGGAGCAGGGCGATTGGGTGCGCGGTCTGGTTGCCTATCTTCTGCTCTCACTGGGAAGCTTCATCATCTTCCTCTTGCTCTATTCGCGGCCGCTGCATGCCGATGTGACGGCGCAGGGCCTGGATGCTGTCATGCAAATCGCCAGCCACATCAACACCTTGTTGATTGTTTTTTACATTGCGGTGGCGGTGCTGTTTCTCGCGATGGCCTGGGCTCTGTATCGGGCCGAGCCGGTCTCCGGTCCGTCGTGGCAATTTCGCAATTGGTGGATCTACCCACCCCTTGTTGTGGCCATGTTGTGGCTTGTCCTGACGACCAATATTCAGGTCGTCATGGCCGATATGGTTTACAAACAGGCGCTGCCCTATGACAACCGTGCCGAATATGATGCGAGCATCCCACTCTACCTCAAGACTGTCGCTCTGGCCCCAACGCAGGATTTCTATTTCCTCTTCCTGGGGCGTGCCTATCTGGAGAAAGCGCAACGTACGGATGATCCGGAACAGAAGGTCGCCCTGTTGGCGGAGAGCAGGGACGCGCTATTGAAGGCTTTGGACATCAATCCGCTGAACACCGATCACAGCGCGAACCTCGCGCGGCTGTACCGTGCCTGGGGTGGCCTGATTACCGAACCGGCCGAACGCGTCAAGCTGCTCGAGCAGTCGTACGCGTACTACAGCCAGGCGACCAATCTGAGTCCCAACAGCGCGCAGCTCTGGAACGAGTGGGGATTGGTGGCCTACTTCCTGGGCCGCTACGACGATGCCGTCCAGAAGTTCCAACATTCTCTCGAAAAGGATCCGCTGTTCGTGGACACCTACGTCTTTCTGGGCGATGCCTACCAGGCGCTGAACAAACCCGACGAGGCGCTGCAGGCCCATCTCCAAGCGCTTGAACTGCGACCCGACAGCCTTTCGGACCAGCGCCTGTTCAGTCTGCCCATCGCCGGTTTCCAGGAACGCCGCCTGGACTTCTATGTCAATACGGGGAATATCGATAAGTTGCTCGACCTCTTACAGGACTCACCAAATGCGGAGGAGGATTTTGCGACCAACAATGCCTTGGGGAATATCTATCTCAAACAGGGAAAGATGGACGAGGCATTAGACCATTTCGATCGTGCTGTGGAGGCAAATTCCGGCGACTTGAGCGCGTGTGTGGCCCGCGGCTATATTCTGGCTCAGAAAGGCGACACCGACGGTGCCCTGATCGAATTCGAGCGGTGCGTGCAGCTGGCTCCAAATGACCTGACCAGTCGCCGGAACCTTGGCGGTGTGTTGCGCCAGGTTGGCCGGAATGAGGAGGCGATCGAACAGTTCGAGGAAGCGCTTGCCGTTGCGCCCGATGACCTGCTGACCATCCAGAACCTGGCAGATCTGTACCGGATCGTCGGGCGCAACGACTACTCTTTGCAGATGATGCAGCACTGGGTCGAGCTGGCGCCGGATGACTATAACAGTCACAAGAATTTGTCGTTGATGTACCGTGACGTGGGCCAGGTCGCAGAAGCAATCACCCAGGCCCGTCTGGCGGTGGAGCTGTCTCCCGCAGATCAGCGACCTGCTCTGGAGCAGTACCTGGAGCAGTTGGAATCCGTGCAGAAGGCGGTTCCCTGATATGGTATCGACCTACATGCTCATTTTCGCCGGGGCGCTCGTTTTCGTCATCGGGGTGACGCCCGTTATGCGCCAACTCGCTCCGCGACTCGGTCTGGTGGACCAGCCCAACTCTCGCAAACTCCACGTTTCCCCGACGCCCCTGATGGGTGGCGTGGCGATGTACGGGGGGATCATCCTGGCGTTGCTCATTTTCCAGGAGAGTTTTCGCGTCGATCAACTCGTCAGTATTCTGATCGGAGCGACCTGGATGTCTTTCCTCGGCGTGTGGGATGACCGGTGGGGGATTGCTCCCTTGATTAAGCTGGCTGGACAGGTGGTCGGAGCGTTGTTCCTGGTTCTCAATGGCATACAGGTCGATTTCCTGCCGGGAGAGGTCCTCGACGTGATCGTGACCGTCGTGTGGGTGGTCGGTATTACCAACGCGATCAATTTGCTGGACAACATGGATGGTCTTTCCGGTGGGATTGTGGCAACAGCCGCGGCCTATTTTCTGCTGATGGCGGTGATGAGCGGCCAGTACCTGGTCGGGGCCCTGGCAGCAGCCCTGCTGGGCGGGTGCCTCGGCTTCCTGATCTACAACTTCAACCCTGCTAGCATTTTTATGGGTGACACAGGCAGCCTCTTCCTGGGATTCCTGCTGGCGGCACTGGCGATCAAACTTCGCTTCCCGGCTAATCGCGCCATCGTGACCTGGATGGTGCCGGTCATGGCGCTGGGGGTACCCATCCTGGATACATCGCTGGTTTTCGTGTCCCGGCTGCGGCGGGGAAAGAACCCGTTGACTACGCCTGGCAAGGATCACCTGTCACACCGCCTTGTCCGGATGGGCTTCTCTCAGAAGGAAGCTGTTTTGCTGCTCTACGTTGCTGCCGAAGCCTTTGGGCTGCTCGCTGTGACGCTCACCCTTGCCAACGTGCGCGAGGGCTATGTGATCGGCCTGGTGGTTTTCCTGATTTGTGCGTACATGATCTATTGGCTGGAGAAGCGTGCCGGTTCCCAGACGACCGAAGACGATCGTCGTGCCCACCGTGACATTGACGCCGCGGCATAGAGGCGACGTGAGGCTGAGTCGGGATGGGCTGGAATCGACGTCATATCAATCAGATAATTAGAAAGGAAGCATACCGCTCATGAAGAAGTTCGATATGA
>CAZPTF010000026.1:15633-21713 GCA_964589015.1 uncultured Anaerolineae bacterium | reverse complement strand
GTAGTGCCTTGGACACGACCAATGCGCTGGAGAGCACGCCCATTGGAGCAGACTGGGCCAATCTCCGCACAGGCCATGCGGCGGTCTGGCGGTCCGTTCCCGTGGGCCTCCGCGCAAGCGGAAAGCGTCCAAGATTGGCCCAGTCTTGATCCACAACAACGTGGCATACGCGCTGGTTTTGCAGGTCACGTTCCCAGCGTGACCAGTCCGCTCCGGCAAAAGCCGAAGAGGGGATGCAAACCGCGTTGCGGCCTGCATCCCCTCGGACGGGTTCATCTAGCCCATCGGGCGGATGGGTTGCCCTGGCAGCCGGCTGGGTGGACCCCATGCGGGGGTCTCCAGGGGCCGCCACGGACTCGGTGAAGACCCATCGTCCGGTGGGATGACTCCCGGTGATCCCTGGCCCACGTAGAACGGAGTCACGGCACTGTACAACTGGTTGGCGGTCATCACCAGGATGACGATCTGCGTTTGATTCTCCCACCCCTGACCCACCGGGATGGTGAAGGTGTATGCGAATTCTCCAGCGGCGTTCACCGGCACGCCCGATGCGATCACCTGCGGCGGTTGCGCCAGCGTTCCAGCCGCGTAAGGTTGAGTCAACGAGATATTGACGAAGCTTTGTGCCGGCCACCCTGAGCCTTGCAGGGTCACCGCGGTGCCCACCGGCCCGGAGTTCGGCGATACCCAGATGGCGGGCTGCCCCGGTACCGCGCTCGGTTGTGTTGGCAGCGGTGTCGGCTGCACCGGTGGCACCTCGGTCGGCGTCGGCCGCGGCGGAATGGGTGTGTCCGTGGGTGGTGGCGGCAGTGGCGTTTCCGTTGGGGTCGGCCACGGCGTGTCGCTCGGTAGCACGACGGGCGGTAATGGTGTCTCCGTCGGCGGCTCGACTGGCACAGGCGTATCGGTCGGCGGCGGCTGCGGCGTGTCGGTCGGCAGCACGACGGGCGGCAACGATGTCTCCGTCGGCGGCTCGACTGGCACAGGCGTATCGGTCGGCGGTGGCAACGGCGTGTCCGTCGGCAGCACGACAGATGGCAGCGGCGTCTCTGTCGGTGGGGTCACGAGGAACGGGGCCGTCGCCAGGTACTGGTAGTCTTCAGTGTAGGCCACGATCAGGAACTGCGTTTCACCTTCCCAACCGGTTACCCTGGGGATCATCACGTCCAGCACGAAGGAGTTGTCGCCCCCGACCTGCGTGCGTGCCAACCCTCCGCTCAACTGCGCCATGTCTACCACCGGCCCTCGTGCCAGGGCGATGTAGACCACGCCTCCCACTGGCCAGTCCTGCCCGTAGAGGCGGACCATAGTGCCGATCACGCCGCTTCGGGGCTCGATCGACAACGCCGGTTTGTAGATCGGCACGATCGTCAGTGGCACGCTGGCAACGAACTGCTGATCGGATGTATACGCCAGCATCAAGACTGTTCCGGTGGACTCCAGTCCTTGCATGTCCGGCACAGTCACCTGTACTGCGAAGGTACCGCTTTCAGCCGCCTGTGCCTGCCCCGCGGGTATCTGCTGCGACGTCGCTAACACCGTCTCGACCGGCGCCAGCGGTGCAAGCGCGATGTAGATGGGCTGGCCGGCGGGCCAATTGGCGCCGCGCAGCACTACGGTAGCCCCCACACTCACCTGTCCCGGGCTGACCTCGATGACCGGCGGTAGAACAGGTGTGGGTGTGTCCGTCGGCGGCACGGGTGTTTCGGTCGGCAGCGGCGTGGGCGTATCGGTCGGGACGGGCGTGTCTGTCGGCATTTCGGTCGGGACCGCTGTTGCCGTCGTTGGTTCAGTCGTCGGTTCCATCGTCGGCTCAGCCGTTGCCGGTTCAGTCGGAGTGGCGGTAGGCGTCACGGTAGATACCTCGAACGATGCGGCTACGCTGGTCTGATAGTCCGACGTGAAGCCGACCAGCAGACCACTGCTTTCGTTCTCCCATCCCTGTCCCTCCGGAAGTACCAACGCGGTTTGGAACTCACCGTCCGTATCGGCGAGCACACTACTGACGAACAAGCTTGGATCGATCTCGATGGACTGCGCGCCGTTCTGCGGCATTCTGGCAAAGGTGAGCAACACTTCGCTCTCCGGAGCCCACCCGCTGCCGATGGCGACGAGGTTCCCTCCCACCATCACCGCTTCGGGGTATACCGTCAAAGCCGGCTGCACGGGCGGAGCCTCTGTCGGTTCCGCCGTCGGTTCTGCTGTAGGTTCAGCAGTAGGTTCCTGTGTCGGTTCGACGGTTGGTTCTTCCGTTGGCTGTTCGGTTGGCTCAGCAGTTGGCTCCGTCGTCGGTTCCGCAGTCGCCTCTTCCGTCGCTTCCGCAGTCGGCTCCTCAGTTGGCGAGGGTGGAACGACCGCGAATGCCGCCGTCGCGGTGTGCTTGTAGTCTTCGGAGAATGCCACGAGCAGGAGCGCTTCCTGGCCGGCCTCATCAGGCGCGGCGATCGAAGTCTCGAAACTACCGTCCACTCCGGCGGTACTCGAAGGCACGTCGGGGCCGGTTTGGGTCTTCTTCAGCACGCCACCCTCTGCCCAGGTGAAGTAGATCGTCGCTCCGGGCGGCCAGTTAAACCCGTCGACTTCGACGTCAGACCCCGGAGGTCCTTCCGTGGCCGGGAGCACGATCGACGGCTGCGAGCTCGCGATGATATCGAACGGTGCGGTAGCGGTCACCTGGTAGTCGGAGGTGAACGCAACCACGACGGCGCTCGTTTCGCTCTCCCAACCCTGTCCTTCGGCGAGCGTGATTTGGGTCTTGAACGTGCCGTTCTCGTTGACGGTCACGCCGCCCTCTGTCGCCTGCGGATTGATTTGCACAGAGGTGAGTTCCTGCGGGGCCTGCGCCAGGGAGAACAACACCTGGCTGCCCGCCGGCCAATTCGTCCCGCTGATGGTCATCGTCGAGCCAATCGCTACCTGCGCGGGAGATACTCCCAGATTCGCGGGTGCGGATGGCTCACTCGTCGGTTCGCCGGTTGGAGATGGACCGGCAGTGATCGTGAACTGCGCGACTGCGGAGATCGAAAAGTCGTCGGTGAATGCCACTACGACCGCTGCCGATTCGCTTTCCCAGCCCTCCCCAGCCGGCAACTCGATGGTGGTCTCGAAATGACCGCCGACCGGCGTGATCGCAGCCAGGCTGGCGTCCTTCTCCTCGCCCAATGCCAGAGCCATGCCGCTCTTCGCGAGGCTCACCGACACGCTCGATCCGTCGGGCCAGTAGTATCCCTCCACGGTGATAATCGTTCCGACCGGACCGCTGGTCGGTTGGATCTGAATCATCGGCGCCGAAGAGATTTCGAACAGAGCGGCAGCAGCATGAGCGAAGTCACTCGTGTATGCGATGACCAACGCGGCAGTCTTGCCCTCCCAGCCCTGACCGGCTGGCAGTTCTATCGTTCCGACGAAATGGCCGTTGGAATCGACGACGAAACCCGCCGCCTGAACGCCGGCCTTCGCCGTTTGGGCCATTTGCGCCGCTTGTTCCTGGGTGAACGATGTCATGGCTCCTGGTTCAGCCAGGGTCAGGAACACCGTTGCCCCCACTGGCCATTTGTCGCCGATCACGGAGATGACCGTCCCCACCGGGCCCGATGCGGGCGAGAGCCAGATCGTCGGGCCGCTACCCGGTGTGGTCGTCGGTGTGGTCGTCGGTGTCGGCGTATGAGTCGGTGTCGGGGTGTGGGTAGGTGTGCGCGTCGGCGTGGACGTCGGATTGACGCTCTCCCACCAGACCCGGATCACAGCGTTTCCGACGCCATCGTAGTACTCGACATCCAGGTCGTGGTTGCCGCTGTTCAGGTGTTTGTCTCCATGAACGGTACGTTCGGAGCCGTCGTGCCACGAATCGACCACCAGATCGCCATCCACCCAGATGCGGACGCCGTCATCCACCGTCGCGTAGAATCGATAGGTGCGCGAGCTGCCGAAATACTGATCGCGGCTCCACCACACCGAGAAGTTATCCGAGTGCACCCCGGGGCCGGGTGAGCCCGATCCCCAGTTGAAATTGATGCTCGCATCGTTGCGCACCAGGACGGGGCTGCCGTCCAGATAGCGGTTGTTGTAGTAGCGTCCTTTCCAGTCCGGGTAGCTGGGTTCGGCGCGCTCCCACCACAGGCGAATTTCCGCCGGACCCGCACGATCGTAATACTCGAGACGCAGGTCATGGTCGCCGCCATTCACATAGCGATCGACGGTGAAAGTCCTGGCTCCGCCGTCATACCACTGATCGATCAGCAGTTGGCCATCCAGCCAGAGCCGTGCGCCATCGTCCACACGGATCGAGAAACGGTAGTTGCCTGCGTTGAATCCGATGCGTCGTGTCCAACGCACGGAGAAGTTGTCCGGGGGAATATTGGGTGCGGGCGAGCCGTAACCCCAGTTGAAATCGATCCAGGGGTCGTTTCTCACGAGCACAGGCGCGCCATAAAGGCTTGGATTGTTGTAGTATTCGCCTTTCCAGTCGGGATAACTTTCACCCCAACGCTCCCACCAGAATTTGCACATCGCCCAGCCGATGTTTTCGTAGTATTCGACACGTAGATTGTGGTTACCGGGCGTTACGAAGACATCGGCGACGTAAGTGATCGGCCCCGAATCGTACCAGCGATCGATGATCAGTTGGTTGTCGATCCAGACCCGCACGCCGTCATCGACGCGCGCATAGAAGCGGTAGTTTCCCCCGTCGAAGTACTGGACGCGTGTCCAGCGGACGGAGAAATTATCCGCTGGTAAATAGGGCGCGGGAGCACCATAGCCCCAGTCGAAATCGATCGCGACATCGTTGCGCAGGAAGATGGGCTGCCCGTACAGACTCCTGTTGCTGAAGTACTCCCCCTTCCAGTCGGGGAAGAAGGCGGGTGGCGGTGGTGGTGGCGGCAAAGGTGGCGCTGGGGGCGGGTAGAGCATCGGTGGCAGTGCCAGGTTGCCACACACCTTGACGACGTACCAGTACCGGCCATCGATGGTGACAATCTCCCAGGCATCGTGATTCAGTTGCGCCTGGGTGGAGTATAGCTTCCCGTTCAGCATGTAGTTGACCATGTAGTCGCCCTGCAAGGTGGTTTCCATCGTGCTTTGTACCTCGCCTTGCATGTTCTGCTCACGGGCGAGCCGGATCGCGTCTTCAGCGGAGTAGGCGCCATTCGGGTCCACCTGGTTGCGCGCCATCGGGTCGATATTCGCAGGAGTCTGCCCACTGGGCAGGAGAGGCACATCGACTTGTTGGGTTTGCCCAGACTCTACGGACACGACGGGAGAGGATGCAGTGTCGTGTTCCGGCGATTGCACCTGCACGGAATAGCTACCGGGTGGGACGTTCGTGATGGTGTATTGCCCGTTCGCGTTGGTCTGGACCGTCTGATCTCCGACCTTGACGACCGCCCCGGAGATGGCCTGACCGGTCTGCTGGTCGCGGACCACGCCGGAAATCGTGCCGGGCACCTGTGGCGCCGGCGTGGGCGTCGACGGGGTCGCCGTCGGTTGGACCATAACCTCTATGGGCGGCTCCACGTCAAAACGCGCACTGCTCTGAATGCCCGACGCTTCCGCACGCGCCACGACTTCTACGAAGTCATCTGAAAGCCAGCGCTGATCGTAAGGAAAGGTGAAAGAGCTCGCAAATGCGCCTTTCTCGTCGACCACAGCGCCTGCGTAGGCATAGTTTTCGTCCATTTCGCCCGCCGCGTTCTGCAGGCGGATAAAGACGACTTCACCTGGCTGCCAGTTCAGGCCGTTGACGTGAACCAGCGTCCCGGAATACCCGGAATCGGGGTCGAGCGAAATGGTCGCATCCGTGATTGGGTTAGGGATATCGGTAGGCACACTCCCGGCCCGTCCCTGGTTCATCACGAACAGCGTCGCGCCGAGTACGATCAAGCAGAAAAATCCTGCCAGGATCACGCCCAGAAGAATGATTGCGTATTGTCTCTGCTTAAACATGCCTTTTCCTCCCGCTTCACAGCCGCTGAAATTCGACGTATGTATCCACATTCATATTATACAGGAGAACGTGCAACATCGCATGAGAGGCTATGCCTATTCGCGCCTACGGAAATGCGCCTAGTTCGTTCGCGATG
>CAZPTF010000026.1:0-15533 GCA_964589015.1 uncultured Anaerolineae bacterium | reverse complement strand
CACAACCTTTTGCATTGTATTGGAAACCATAGTAAACTAGGAGCAGTGACGGATTAGCAGGGCATGTCTGGCAGGAGTTATAGGCATGGAACCCAAAATCGAGGGGACATCCTTCGGGTCTATTGTGATTGCAGGCGAGACATTCACCAAAGATGTCGTAATCACCCCGAAAGGGAACATCAGAAAAAGAAAGAAAAAACTCTCCAAAGAACGCTATGGGACTTCTCACATCATCTCTCTCGAAGAAGCGAAGGACGTCTATCAGGACGAGGTCGAGTGGATCATCATCGGTACCGGGCAATCTGACCAGGTGCGGTTGTCACCGGAAGCCGAAGCATACTTCAAGAAACACAACTGCAAAGTCAAATTGCTCGCGACCCCGCGCGCTATCGCTGCCTGGAACGAAGCAAAGGGGCTCGGGGTAGGGCTCTTCCATATCACTTGTTGAATTCTGGCAAACAGCGAGACCTCAGTTCAAGAAGAAATGGAGATAGACTATGGCAACTCTCCCAAATGGTAGAGAATTGCAGGGCAAGCTATTCATCGTAGAGGGAATCGATGGTTCCGGCAAGAGTACACAACTTGATCTGCTTAAAAAATGGCTGATCGGCGAGGGCTACTGCGTTGCATTCAGTGAATGGAACTCGTCCCCGATAGTCGGGCAGACCACTCGGGTCGGCAAGAAAAAACACATGCTCACGCCATTGACGTTCAGTTTGATCCACGCGGCCGATTTTGCGGATCGGATGGAGCGGCAAATGGTTCCTGCGCTGAAAGCGGGGGCGGTTGTTCTGGCTGACCGTTACATCTTCACGGCTTTCGCACGCGACGCAGCGCGCGGTTTGAACCGTGCTTGGCTGCAGCGGTTGTATTCGTTCGCAGTTCGCCCGACTGTCGCGTTCTACTTCGATGTCCCGTTGGAAGAGTCGTTGCGCCGCATCCTCGCGGGCCGCCCTGCGCTGAAATACTACGAAGCAGGTATGGACCTCCATCTGAGCGACGATCCATACCAGAGTTTTGAATTGTTCCAGGGACGCATCCTCGCAGAGTATCAGAACATGGTTCAATCGGAAAAGCTGACGGTGATCGATGCAACACTGCCCCTGGTGAAACAGCAAGATATGGTCAGGGAGATCGTCTCTCCTCACTTGAAAGGCGTGCTCCGGACGGAACCCAGCGCCTGGCGTTCCGCTCTGACCGGAGAGGCCCTGTACGGTCGCTATATCGACGACGTCCTTCACAGAAAGGAGAGCTAAGCACAGTGGAAACGAAAGTCTATGGTCAGGATCTGCTCGATTTGACCAATTCGGATTTGCCCGGGCGGCTGATCGTTCTGGAAGGGACGGATGGTGTTGGCCGTTCCACACAGATCGCGTTGCTGCGGGAATGGCTGGAATCGAGCGGGTACGCCGTTGCTTCGACCGGGTTGAAGCGCTCGGTACTCGCCGGAAAGGGGTTGGACAAAGCACAGGAAGGGCACACGCTTGGTACCACCACGAGCAATCTGTTCTATGCCACCGATTTCGCCGACCGGCTCGAAAAGACGATTCTACCCGCGCTCCGTGCTGGCTTCGTCGTACTGACGGACCGCTACATCTATTCGATGATCGCCCGCGCGGTAGTGCGTGGCGTGGATCCGCAGTGGATCCGCGATGTGTTCGGATTTGCCTTGATCCCCGATGCGGTCTTCTACCTGAAGATCGACATGCCCCACCTGATCCCGCGTCTGCTCAACGACCGGGGATTCGACTATTGGGAATCCGGCATGGATTTCCTGCGCCATCAGGATTACTACGAGAGCTACATCGATTATCAGAGCCAGCTCTTGGCCCAGTTCGACAGCATGGCCCACGAGTTTTCCTTCCATACCATCGATGCGACTGAGCGGATTCCCAAGGTCTTCAACGCGATCAAAAGGGACATCGAAATATTGATCAAGGACATGAAACGGATGGAGTTTACCCATTCTCCGCAGCTAGGCTTTGGCGCAGCTAACGGAGAGGCATAAGGCGTATCGTGGAGAACCGAATCCCGTTCCGCTGTTATGAGCAATACGGGGCTGTCCCATAAGGATTGGCCATGCCGTCCACGAATCGGACACGAATCCCGTATTAGCCACTTATCCGCCCAATCACCAGGTACGCGTTCAGAGCGCCGCGACCGCAGCCGCCAAATTCTGGCGCACCTCCGCGCGGTTGAAATGATTCCACGCCTCAGGGAATGTGCGCACTAACGTCTGCAATTCCATCTGTTTCTCTGCCAGGTAAAAGGCCACACCAGGGGCCATTACCCGCTGCCGCGGGAAGTCAGGTTGCCGCTTCGCTGGGGGCGCAGCAGAAAACGAGCCGGTGCCGCCATCCAAAAAATCGCGCAACAAGTGATCGGCAACATCCGCATCGTGCAGTTCTCCCAGATGGTCCTGCAAGGCAGTCACTTCCTTGATGACCAACCTGGACTCAGGTCCCAGCACTTCGCGAAAAAACTCCAGCGCATATCTCAGGCGCTTGCAGTCGATGCGTAGCGCGTGCAAGCGCTCCAATGGAGGGTCATCGAGCCACTGCTCGTAGGCACGAACCGCCTCGAAATGCGTGTAGAGCAGACGGGGGATCACGTGACACACCAGGTAAGGGCGAGGATGCTCGGGATCGACCTGACGCGCCCCCTCGCCTTCGGTCATGACGAAGCGCGTCATCTTCTTCACGAAGGTACGGTATTTGTCGCTGTCCAGGTAGTCGAGCATGCGCTGGCGTGCGACTTCCCGCTGCGTACGCCAGGAGTCCAGCAGTGGCTCCAGCTCATCCCGCCGGTCGGACGCCAGCGTCTGCTGGTAACCGCTTGCTTTGTCGATGAGCACGTCCAGGTCACGCACGGCGCCGAGCACACGTCCGGTGCGGCGCATGCCCTGAATGAGCGGGGCGATCATCTCCGGTACGAAGAACTCGTTGACCAAGCGGGCGATGGAGCGCAGCCGGCGGGTGGCCACCCGCATGTCGTGCAGTTCCTCGATGTCTGCGCCCATGCGCGTTCCTGCCTCGTGAAGCAGCATCTGGTACAGCTGAAAGCGAAATAGCCGACGTCCTGCCTGGCTCATCATATCGCCGGCCAGCACCCCGGGCTCTTCACCCACCCACTCCGCCAGCACCTGTAATTCCGCGGGGGGCTCGAAAGGGGTGGTGTCGATTGTCTCTGTGGGATTGTGGTTCACTGCAGCGCTGTTCGAGCCGCTGTTGGTGTGGATGTCCAATGCGGGACCGTTGTTTCCAGTGGGATCGGCCGCCATGTTGTGCGCCCGGAAGTAGAACTTCACCGGATGTAACAGATTCCACAGATCCGTCTTGTCCTGCGCGCGAGCGCCGTCGTGCAGCGCATACGGCCCTCCCAGAACTACCTCGATCACCGCCGGCGTCACGTTCACCTCGATGATCCGGGTGGATTGGCTCTGCGAGTAGTCCAAGCCATCGGCAATCCGCACCAGCGCTGCCAGATTCAGCGCTTCCTGCCGCCGTTCCTCAGGAACAGCCAGCACAGTCTTTTTCTGCAATTTCTTGCGCGTGATTCGCTTGCGGTGCAGATAGATGACCGCAGCTACGATCAATTGCTCCTCGGCGCTGAGTTCCGCGATAGGGGTTTGCAGAATCACGTCCCGCCCCACGGTGTGATGACGATCCGGGTCGATGTTGAGTCCGATGTTGTGTAACATCCCACACAATGCAAGCAGCGGCCGGGCTGAAGCGGGCAAGCGGTGTACGTTCTGCACGGCATCGTAGAGCTGGATGGCGAGACGGGCGACTTGTCGCGCATGATCGAGATCGATATCGTAGCGCTGGTACAGGTCATCCAACTGTGTTGGTGCGCGGACATCGTCCGCGCGTGTCGAAACACGTTCCCCAGCCATTGCATCCTCATCATCCGCACGATCCGGCAATGAGCATTCCACCTGGCTCAGCACTTGTTTGGGAAAGACCCTCATCCCATCCTGTTGATAAGCATGGAGCCAGTGATAAACGCTGCTTCGCGAATAGCCCAGCGTGTTGATGAGTGTGCGAACATCGGTTCCTTCATTCCAGCTTAACAGTAGCTTTGCACGCCGTGCATAGAGAGGACGCCCGATCTCGGCGATGCGTTCCAATGCTGGCTGATCGATGGACAACACACGCTGTTCGGTCGTCTCGGAACCTGCGGTCTGCTCTTCATCCGGTTGGAACAGCGCCATTGCACGCAGGAACTTGGATTGAGTCTGCGGCTCAAGCGCCCACTGTGACAGCAGGACCTTCGCCAGGTCCTGAAACGCACTGTCCGCCTCGTCTGTGAGGCGCTCGATCTCGAGCTCGTAATACGTGACCGACACGCCCGGCATGGTCACACGCACCTCGTCGAGGCTCATCTCGGCGATCTCCTGCGCGTGATCGTCGCTCACGATGCGTGGATGGCGCGTCTGGTGGATGGTGAACAGCCTGCGCAGGGCCACGCCGCCGGATAACTGAATGGCGAGCTGTCGGGCGTCGCTCTTCGGCCAACGCAGGGGATCTAACTCCAGGTACGGCAACTCGACATCGAGTTCCATTCGCTCGTGGATCATGTTCGTGGTTTCGCCCTGTTCCTTGAGGCATGCAACCCACGTTCGGCCCTTTCTGCGTACCCGGCATGCGTAGCCGGCCTGATAGAGGTGGTTGTCGGCTGTATCTTGATAAATGTCTTCTGTCTGGTAGGAAGCTGCAGGCGTCAGCTTGAACCTGCCCATCTGTTCCTCCGACAGAAATCGGGAAAACGTGTCTCGGTCCGCTATCTGATACTTTGCTTCCACCTCAAGCTTGCCTGCCATTCTGCACCTCGATCACTTTCTCGCTGGCGTGTGTTCCTCGTGAATCAGCCATTCGTAAACCAAATCGTGGGCCAGTGCTCGCCATCGACCCCAGCCATCGTGTGGAGGAGGCGTCAGGCGGAGCGCTTCCGCAGTTTCGTGGAGCGCAACGGGGGGTACGAAGCGCAACTCTACGATTTGTTCCTTCGCGTCCGCGCGTAATTCCCCCTTGGCATGAACGTAGAAAACGTACGAGACGAAGCGGATCGAATGTCCGGCATACAGAAGTTGTGCGTCCTGTACACCGACGAATCGCGCGGTGGAAAGAGACAGGTTTGTCTCCTCCCGGATTTCGCGGTGCAACGCATCGATGACGCGCTCCCCATAATCGATACCGCCGCTGGGCAAACGGAAAACGTGATCGCCGTAGAAAGCCTTGCGGTGAAGAAGGATACCCTGCGGAGTATGGATAGCAAAAACGACTTCTCCCCGTCGCTCTGCTGACTTCAGAAAGCGGTTCTCATATAGCTCTGCGTCGATCTCCACGGAGATTTGCTGTACTTCCGCCTGACCGTAGCTGGACATCAAAGCTTTGATCTCTCGTTCGTCAATTGGTTGATCCAAATATGCCAATCCTGGTAACTCCTGCCGCCCATTTGTCGCAATGCGGATCTGAACCCATGAGGAAAAGGTAAGAGAAGCTAACGTGCAAAACGTTCGCTGTGGAAGATGAACTTGCTGCTCGTTCGCTTGAAGTATAACACAGGTCAGGCATTAAACCAAAACCCGGAGAGGCGGGACGCGCCTCGATGCCGCACACGACCCCAGAACCAGGGGCATTCGAGATTCTTGGGAGGCCGGCTCGACGAGTGCGCGCCCGGGACTCAAGTTCCGGGCTAAGATTACGAAGCCCACTGCAGTGGGCTGACATCACGCGCAAGCGTCAGTCCGCAGGACTTTGACTTCATAGCGCGGGGCTTCAGCCCCGCGGCAGGTGTTTCGCGACCGCGCTTCCAGACCCCCGCACGGCCTGTGCGGAGATTGGCACAGCCTGCTCCAGCGAGCGTGCTCTCCAGCGCATGGGTCGCGGCAAGGACGCTGCCCTTGTCGTCATAATTCCTGGATGACCCCCACGGGCCGGGGACTTTGACACACGTTTCCACCTGAGTTATACTGAGGACGGATTCGAGGAGTCGGGGCTCGGGACAACCCACCTCCTGAGCGGACACGGCGTCACCGCCATGCAACTGCTTGGAGACGTTGAGACTAGGATGAGCTAAGGAAGAACTAAGGAAGAACTCATGACGATCCAGATTGACGACGCCGGGTATGGAAGCCTGGTAGGTCCCACCTTCGTCGGTGCATATCGCAAGGAAACGCAGGAGTTTGTCTATGGCGAAGTGGGCCTGGAGTTCTTTCAGGGCCCGATTTTCCGGGAAGGTGAGTACATTCGCCAAGCGTCTCGTGTGATTCGAGGCTTGCTGGAGCGCCTGGATTCCCGCGATTCAGAGATGCTGGAAATCTGTACGGGAAACATCTTTGACGATGTCGAGAATTCGATCGCACATCCGGTGCGGCGGATCAAGATCGAAGGCCCCTTGCAGAGAGCGATAGAATCGGTGTTCGAGGATTACCTGGTCAATCTGGGCATTCCCATCAACGGCGTTCAGCCGAGCGCCAGGCATTTCCAGTTGTGTCTCAATTGGGTGATACAGGACTACCCGATGCGCGCATGCTATGTCAAAACCGGCTGGCCCAAGTGGAGTCAGAAATGGCAGACGATCGCTGAGGTGCGGGCAGACCGGAAGTCCGGTCACGGCGCTCTGTAAGTGTTTCAGGGGAATATGCGCTTTAACGGGTATAGTGCAAGAAATGAGGACAACGTGAGAGACCTCTGTGACCTGGTCCCAGAAATCGTCCAACACTTGACAGAACTGGCGGAGAGTGAAAATGGTGTGTCCGTCATCCCACTCCGTGCCGTGCATGACAGCGCACAGCGTTATCAGCTCAGCCTGCGGGAGATCGAGTTGATCGCTGTTGAGGCCAGGCTGCTTCCCTGGCGGCACATCCGTAGTCTGGGAACCGTCGGATGGGACGGTCTGGCCCGGCTGCTGCGGTCCACGGTAGCGGTCATCGGGCTTGGCGGTCTGGGCGGCTATGTGGTGGAAGGTTTGGCGCGCATGGCTGTCGGGCACCTGATCCTGATCGACGGAGATGTCTTCGCAGAGCACAATCTCAACCGCCAACTGCTCAGTACAGAGGATGCTCTTGGGCGAACAAAGGCCGAAGTGGCCCGCGAGCGCGTGTTGGCCATCAACAGCACGGTCAGCGTGACCACGTACGCTGAGTTCGTTACCAGTGAGACGTTGCCTGTATGCCTGGAGCATGCCGACGTGTTGGTGGACTGCACAGACCGGCTGCCCATCCGCTTGGTGATGCAAGATGTCGCGCGGGCTGTAAATCTGCCCATGGTGCATGGGGCGATTGCCGGATATATCGGGCAAGTGATGACGATTCTGCCCGGTGATGTGGGGCTCCGCGCACTGTATGGCGATCGCGACATACCGGACAGAGGGATAGAGGTCGAGTTGGGCAATCCGGCAGCGACGCCGATGATGGTTGCCGCCTGGCAAGTACAGGAAACGATCAAATTACTGCTTGGGCAGGGCACGCTGCTACGTAACCGGATGCTGTTCATGGATGCAGAATCCGGAACGGTTGAAATCCTCAAACTCGGCTAGAACGCTCATCTGCTCCTCTGTCGCAACAGACGTCAAGGAGACCAATAAAAATGTGTTCCGATATCCAGTCAGCGTGTCCGGCACCAGCCTCAGAGGTGTGGCATCGCTCCGTCGAAGAAGTAGAAAAAAATCAGATTGCGACCTTCATCGATTTCGAAAACGTTGTGATCCCTGCGGAAAAAGAGCATGGTGAATTTCATCTCACTCCGATTCTCGCCGCAATTGCGCAGCGCGGCCGTTTGATCGTCAAGCGTGCCTATGGCGATTGGAGCCGCTTTGGACGATATCAGAGCGAACTTACGCAGAACGCAGTCGATCTCATCCAGCTTTATTCCGCGCGTCTTGGAGGCTCGAAAAACGCCGCCGACATCCACATCGCCATCGACGCTATGGAGATCGTCTTCTCTCATCCACAGGTCCACGTGATCGCGCTCATTTCGGGTGACAGCGATTTCACGGCATTGGTCCGTAAGCTGCGCAGTTATGGAAAATATGTCATCGGGATCGGTTTGCGCAGCTCGACGAGCGAACTCCTGGTGCGGGCATGCGACGAATTCGTGCTCTACGAGAATCTGGTCGGCAAAAGCTCGCGTACGGCCGCCTTCGACCGCGAACGTGCCAGAAACATCTTGATCCGCGCGCTGCAACAGCTGCAAAGCATCGATCAGACGGAAACGACCACCACACACCTGAAGCAGACGCTGTTGAGTCTCGATACGACCTTCGACGAGGTCAATCTGGGGTACAAGAATTTTGAAGACTTCCTGCAGGCGCAAGATGATTTGCTTGAGCTTACCGTATGTGGTCCCCAGGGCACGCTCGTCCAATTGCGCAATGGCTATCAAGAGACCTCCAGTATGGCGGTCGCGGGCGCGCAGTCCGCTCTGCTCGGGCAATATCGTGATGCGCTGATGAATGCCGGTCTCGTGCTGGTTGACCCGGAGACGCGCGTTGCCGTCCTTCACGATATTTTCAGGCTGCTTCGTGACAATCCGGCACGGTTGACTCTCAACCAGATCGAGGTCAATCTCAAGCAGCAATACGATGCCGACAATATCCTGCGGTCGCGCGAGGTCGTCCATGAAGTGGTGAAGCTGGCCTATCGCAGTGCGTGTTTGCAGTTTGCTTCGGGCATTCCCACCCTGACATCAGCGGTTTCGCTGTTGCCCGGAATCGGTGAGCAGCAGTTCGTCGATCGCTCGGAGGGGACGTACATCAAGGCGCTGATCGATCAGAATCTGCCGCTCGATGACAAGACAGCCGCGTATGTGTTGTACGGGACGGTCGATGAAGCGCTTCGTGTCCGGACCCTGCGCAATGAGTTGGGCCAGAGCAGGGGCATTCAGGAACTGATCACCGGCGTGCTGCGCGAGAGTCCTATTGTCGCCTTACTCGATCAAGCGACTATCCGCCCATTGCTCAAAGACATCCAGAATTTTCAGCTCGACGAGCAGCCATCACTCACCAGGGCGGTCGAATTGGTGAACCAGGGCATGTCGGTTCGCTTGAAGGACTTCTCACTGGGTGCAGAGCTGTTTCTCAAGGCGTTCATCATGCAGAAGCAGTTGATCGAGCAGGGAGAGCCGGGTGCGAGTTTGGACGATGCAAAGTGGTATCTCGCCAGCTATTGCTCCGCGTGTGCAGGTCAGTATTTTTTCAGCCATGACTATGTGGCTGCACAGCAGTATTACCTGGCATTTTTCGCCATCGCCCAGGACACGGAGCCATTTTACCTGAAAATCAAGAACCTCACGCGCCCGATGCTGTCGTACTTTTTCACGATCGCCGCCAATACACATGGTGTGCTGTTGGACCGTTCTCCCAGCCAGATTGCGCCGGCCCACATGGCGGCTATCCTGTGTACCCATCCGGATAGTCAGGTTGCTCAGCAGTGGCGCGAGCTGACTCAAGCGCTCAGTGAGGTGAATCAGGGCATCATCAACCTGCTGATCGAAGAACTGGATGCCATCGGGGGCGAATCAGTGGAAATCAATCAAACTCGAGTCTACCTGTCCTCCCTTCTGGTATAGGCGGTTGGTAACAAGGAGACACACGAATGAAACACGCAGGACGATTGGTTCCTGTCATGGTCTGTATCCTGACGCTGCTAGCGGCAACCCATGCCCGCGAGATCGATCGGAAGGTTCTGGCTGGCAGTGAACCGCAGGCGACCGTCACAGTCTCTGCGGCAGATTGGGTCGAGTATATCGACAGGAACAGGTTGTTGGCAATTCGGCATCCCCAGGACTGGTCCGTCAGCAAACAAGAAGCTATTGCGATTACCCCTTCCGAATTCTCCGCTGCCGACTTGTCTGTGCTTCCTCATGCTCCGGTGCTGGCCATTGTCCAACAAGGTGCCTATTTCCCTGAAACGGAGACAGCGCAGGATGCTCTGGAATTCTGGATCGAATCGCTTCGCGGCAACTGGGATGACAGCAGTACGACTTTCGCAACCGATACCGCAGTGCTGGGACAACCCCTCGCGTCTGCCCAAATCTCGGGAACAGACAGGCGAACTGGCATTGCGTTCGAGATGCGCCTGTTCCCGATCCGTCTCAGCGGCGAAGACGGGTTGGTCATTGCCGTAGCACCGCAAACTCTGTGGACGAGCGCGTGGCCTACCATGCAAACCATGCTCACTACATTACGTTTGCTGAGTCCGGAAGCGCTCGACGCTACCCCTGCACCCACGCAGACACCCGGTCTGGTCTGGCAAACGGTGAGCTTGGGCAGTTTGAACAGTACCGATCAACCGGTGAAACCACAGGCGATAGCAATCGGTCCCAATGGAGAAATCTACGTCATCGATACCGGCGTTGATCTCGTGCAAGTCTACAGCCCGCAAGGAATACACCTGTCTTCATTTGGTGAGCATGGCTCGGAGCCCGGGCAATTCGATTTCCGCTCCCAGGGTGCACTCACTGTGGATGAGTATGGCAATATCTATGTGGTCGATCCCGGCAACTGGCGCGTGCAGAAGCTGGACCCGCGGGGCACCCCGGAGCTGGTGATCGGGACGGATGAGTTGAGCTTTCCACGTGACGTTGCGATCTCAACCAGTGGACAGATATTCGTCACGGATGGGGATGGCGGTACGATCCATGTCTTCGATGAAGCAGGACGACCCGTGCGCCAAATCGAGCTTCCGGTGGGCGAGGAGCAATCTCCTCGTCCGCAGGGGATCGCCGTCGGGCCTGATGGGAACATCTACGTTACCATTCCCTCCATGCAGCGCGTGCTCGTATTGGATGAGGTGGGGTATCTCCAGGCTGAACTGGGACGGCAGAGCTCGGAAACGAGCACCTGGGCCTGGCCTGTGGCGGTCGCTGTGGACGAAGCGGGAAATGTCTACGTCGCCGACAGCGAATTGGGCAAGATCGAGCGGTTTGCTGCCGGAGGGCAACTCCTTGCGACATGGGACGCTGGGGATATGTCACAACCGGTGATGCCCACCGATCTGACCGTAGACCGGCATGGGACAATCTACCTCACTGACGGCGAGGGGAAGCGTGTGCTGCGCCTGGTTTCGCCGGACGCCATCGCAGACAGCCTGCAATTGACCAATGGGAGCTTCGAATATGGCCTGGCGGGCTGGAAACAACTCGACGCGCAGCAAGTCATCACCGAGGGGCAAGCGATCCAGATTTACGAGGAAGCGCCACCCTATTGGTTGGTCCTGGGGCTCAACAAGCTTCACGACGGCGACAGCAGCGGGCAGGCCGGTGTGTTTCAGCCGCTCGACATCCCCGTGAGGGACCTTACCGATCTCCGGCTGGCGGCGCAGGTCATGGTCATCTCGGAGGAAGGCGAAAACATCGGTGGCCCTGACCCGGGTCTCGTGCCGGAAGGCGCCGTGCTGTTCCGCATGTTTTTCCGCGATGCGGACGGGCATAACGATGAGTGGTATCACGGCTTCTACGCGAAGAATGTCCCGAATAGCGATTCCGTGCATTACACGACTGTCCCTCTCGAAACGTGGTATCCCTACGAGTCGGACAATCTGCTTGCCGAGTTTCCCGAAATGGACACGATCACGGGCTTACAGATCTATGGAGAGGGAACGACATTTATCGGACGGGTGGACGACGTCAGATTGCTCAGTCGCTGAGCGGAAAATGCGTTACGCTCAGAGAACGGGGGCGTCCGACTCGGATGGGACTCTCTGCGGGGTGACATTTGCACTGGAGGTGGCACCCAGCCGGTCCGGAACCAACAGGCTGAATACAAACGCGATCGCCAGGAGCCCGGTAGCTGCTGCCAGGACTTGTGCCAGACCGTACGTATCGGCGAGCACCCCGGTCAGCGTCGTTGCCAGCGCGTTGCAAATGAACAGGAAACTCATGGTCAGTCCGGTGATGAACGACAGCCGGTTTGGCATAAGTTCCTGGGCGATCAGGAGAGCCGGCGTGAACGCGATGGATAGCAACCCACCGGTCGCCAGAGCGAGGATCAACCGTGTATGCGGTCCTGAGTGAATGAAGGCATACATCACCGGCACGGCCAGGAGTATGCTGCTGGAGATGATCCATTTCTTGTTCCACCGATCGGCCAGAAAACCTCCGACCAGGCTGCCAATAGAACTTCCGGCTACGAATATCGAGGCTAACAGGCCATACTGGATCGGAGTGAGACCCATGTCCAGATAGAGTTTGGGCAGGTAAGTTGTGTAGGTTTCGTTGACGCCGCTGCGGAGGCCCTGTGAAACGACGAAACCGATCAATGCCAATAAAGACACCTGCGCCAGCCAATGGACGGGAGAAATCGATGCGTCTGTGCTCTCTTTAGGTTTTACAGCGCCACGCGCCGGGAAGGATTTCCAGATACCGAAGGCAACGATCAGTCCAAAAATGGAGGCAAGTCCCATCGCGGATGGACCCAATGAGGCAAACATCACTCCTCCCAACAGTGGAGCCGCCGTGAACCCGAGCCGTCCGCCAAAGAAGAAGATGGATGTCCCAGAGCCTTTTTTCGACTTGCTCACCGCGCTGACTGCGCCCTGCGGATGGAAAGCTCCGGACCCCAGCCCGGCAAGAATGAAACTGCCGACCAGGATGTAGTAATTCGGAGCAAAACCGGCGATAGCCATCCAGACCGCGATCCAGGCAATGCCGGCTGCGGCAACCAGGCGTCCACCGAACCGGTCGCCCAGGTGACCGAACACGGGTTGCGAGAGCGCAGATGAGAACGTGTAGGCGACCACGGCAAAGCCGATTTCCTTGTTGGAGAGACCAAAAGTCACGCTCAATTGTGCCATGAGGATTGGCAGCAACCCAGCGAAGAAATCTGCAGAAAAATGGCCCACCGCGGCCATTACCAATGTGTTTTCTCTAATTTTGAACATGCCGATATAATAGGACGGTGGATGCATATTGTCAAATACCAGCGGTTCTTGAGCAGGGTCATTCGGTTCTCAGGACTCTGTCACCCTGAGCCAATGGCGAAGGGTCTCAGCCCAGCCGGAGCGGGATCCTTCACTGCGTTCAGGATGACATAAAACGAGACCGGATACCGTCACTTTTCGATAGTGGGAGATGGAGGAGAACGAGCGTGGCTGCACTGAACATCGCAATGATCGGATATGGGTTTATGGGTAAGGCGCATAGTTTCGGTTTCGCCAACCTGCCACTTATCTACGGTCCGCAATACGACGTCACCCGCCGGGTGATTTGCGGACGCAGTGCGGATAAAGTGCGTGAGGCGGCTGTCCAATTCGGTTGGGAAAGCTGGGAGACGGACTGGCGCAAAGTCGTCGAGCGGGAGGATATCGATCTCATCGATATCGCTACGCCGGGTCTCACGCATGCCGAGATTGCGATTGCCGCTGCCGAAGCAGGCAAAGATATCCTGTGCGAGAAGCCCCTGGCAAATACACTGGACGAAGCCAGGGCCGTACTGGCGGCTGTCAATCGGGCAGGCGTCAAACACATGGTCGGCTTCAATTACCGGCTCGTGCCGCCTATCGTGCTGGCGAAGAAGCTTGTGGACGAGGGTAAACTGGGCAAAATCCGCCTGTGGCGGGCCACCTGGCTTTCTGACTGGGTAATGCCGGAAGGTTTCCCGTTGGTGTGGCGCTTGCAGAAGGACAAAGCCGGTAGTGGTGCGCTGGGAGATATCGGTTCCCACATCATCGATCTGGCTCATTATCTGGTCGGTGATGTCGCCAAAGTGATCGGTACCTGGGAAACCTTTCGCAAGGAACGTCCCCTGGAAGATGACCCCACCCGGCTGGGCGAGGTCACCGTCGATGACAGCGCCGCTTTTTTAGCACATTTCGCGAATGGCGCGTTGGGCACCTTCGAAGCGACGCGTTACGCTGCTGGGAACAAAGACCGGTTTAGCTTCGAGATCAACGGGGAAAAGGGGAGCGTCCGTTTCGACTACAACCACCCGGGAGCACTGGAATACTTCACTTGGGATGATCCACCACGCGACGGTGGGTTCAAAATGATCTATCTGGGCAATTCCGCACAGCCCTATTCGTGGTGGCCCAACGTGCTGCCTGTCGGCTACGGCGATACCTTCGTCAATGAGATGTACGAGCTGGTATCCGCTCTCCAGGAAGGACGCGCACCTTCACCGGGGTTCGAGGCCGGCGTCAAGTGCCAGGCGGTTGTCGAAGCCGTGATCAAATCCATCGCAGAAGAGAGATGGGTCAGTATCTCTGAATTGCTCTGAGCGAGTGCGCTTATAGAGTGGGAACGGGCGGCTCTCGCCGGCAAAGAAAAGGAAGAAAATGAGCGAGGAATCGTTGGAACTCCGGGTCGGGGAACTGTTGGTGCAGCGCGGATTGACCGTCGCTACGGCGGAGTCCTGCACGGGCGGCCTGATCGGACATCTGCTGACGAATGTGTCGGGGAGCTCAGCGTACGTGTTGGGTGGGATCATCGCCTACTCCAATGAAATCAAGCAGGCGCTGCTGGGTGTTGATGCGATCACGCTGGAAAGGTATGGCGCGGTGAGCGAGCCGGTCGCATTGGAGATGGCCCGTGGGGCACGGCTGCGATTCGGAGCGGACCTTGCCGTCTCGGCGACTGGAGTCGCCGGACCGACGGGCGGTACGCCCGAGAAGCCCGTTGGACTGGTCTACATCGGTCTGGTCGCGCGCGACGGTGAACGCTGCGTGCGCTACGTGTGGAACGAGGACCGGCTCGGCAATAAACAGCGCTCGGCCGAGGCAGCTCTGCGGCTACTCCTCGACTTTTTGGGGTAGCGGCGTCCAGTTGGGTTTGTGGAGGAATGATGGGAAACAGGGTCATCGACACACTGCTCGAGAAGGTGAAGAAGGGTCAATTGAGTCGCCGCGAGTTCCTGCAGGTCACCAGTGGCACGTTGGGAACCTCGACGGCTACGGCGCTTCTGAATTGGATCGGCGTGGCCGAGTCCGCTGCGGAATTGCACGAGGTTCGCGAGTTGATGCTCCTCGAGTGCCACATCGCAGGCACGTCCTACGCGGACGTGGATGACATTGAACCCACGCTGCTGCCGGACGACTTGCTGCTGCTCAGGCGCGAACCGGACAATCGCTACGACGCGCTTGCCATTTTGATCCTCAACGAAGCGGGACACAAGCTGGGTTATGTACCTCGGGCGAAAAATGAGGTCCTTGCCCGGTTGATGGATGCTGGAAAGCCTATGTTCGGACGCCTGCGACACAAGGAATGGGTCAACAATTGGCTGAAAGTGGATATTCAGGTGTACATGCAAGATGTATGACGATCAGTATGAAGAAACGATTGTCCCGAATGATGCCGTCGCTGTCGATTGCCTGTTGGATGCCAACGGCAGAGTGACCGTGCGCTCCATCACCTGGAACGGACAGGAGCTCGAAATCACCGCGACCGGGCGCCAATGGAAAGAGGAAGCGCCTGCCGGCGTGACACGACATGTGCTGGTGATGAGTGCCGACAACACGACATTCGAGTTGTGTCTCGATAGCCAGGACATGCTGTGGCATGTCCGGAGAACCTGGTCGCCCGGGTTTATCGTCTAGC
>CAZPTF010000025.1:20509-21888 GCA_964589015.1 uncultured Anaerolineae bacterium | reverse complement strand
GTGGCGACCATGACCGCCTTGATCGTGTGCAGGCGGTTCTCCGCCTCATCGAAGACAATGGAATGCTTCGACTCGAATACCTCGTCGGTTACTTCCATTGCTGGGATGCCGAACTTCTGATAGATCTCTTCGCCGACCCTGGTTTCGCGATTGTGAAATGCGGGCAGGCAGTGCATAAACTTGACGTCCGGATTCCCGGTTGCTTCGAGCAACGCCATGTTGACCTGATACGGCTTGAGTTGAGCAATGCGCTCGCCCCACGCGGAATCCGGTTCTCCCATTGATAACCACACGTCGGTATACAGGAAATCCACGCCTTTCACGCCAGCCTGCGGGTCCTCGGTAAGTGTCAGTCTCGCACCCGTCTCCTGCGCGATCTGGCGACAGGTCTCGACCAGGGCAGGCTTGGGCCACAATGACTGCGGTGCCGCCAGCCGGATATCCATGCCCAACTTGCAGCCACCCACCATCAGCGAGTTACCCATGTTGTTGCCGGCATCGCCGAGAAAACACAATCCCAGCTCATTGAGCGGCTTCGTGCTGTGCTCGATCATCGTCATGACGTCTGCCAGTACCTGGGTGGGGTGAAACTCGTCCGTCAACCCGTTCCAGACCGGCACGCCGGCATATTGCGCCAGCTCCTCGCAGGTCGATTGCGCATAACCGCGATATTCGATTCCATCGAATGTTCGCCCCAACACACGCGCGGTATCCTTCATCGATTCCTTGTAACCAATCTGCGTGCCGGTTGGCCCCAGGTATGTCGGTATGGCACCTTGATCCTGCGCGGCAACCATGAATGACGTCATCGTGCGGGTCGAAGCCTTCTCGAAGATCAGCGCAACTTTTTTCCCGCGCAGGCGAGGTTGTTCGTAACCACCGTATTTTGCCCTCTTCAGATCCCTCGACAGGTCCAGGAGAAACATGATCTCCCTGGGGGAAAAGTCGAGTAGTTTGGTTAAACTTCGGTTTCGCAAATTGAAAGCCATTTTACATCTCCTTACGGTAGTTTCGTGGAACCCCACGGCGGTAGGTCTAGAGCTGCGCGCTCACCGCGCGTAGCGAAGCTACTGCGGCTCCGACTCACTGTTCGCGCGATATGCACCGGCAATTGGTAGAACAGAAATATAACTCGGAACGATTCAGCCCGCTGTGAACGACATTCTCGCGCAGAGTCGCAGAGCGACGGAGCCTTGGCCTCCTCGTTCCCACGCGTCCTTGCCTGTGAGTGCAAGGTGATACCGCAGTACAGTCTGAGCCGATCTGTCAGGTTGCACAGTTACGGCTGGCATTATATACGGATCAGCCGTTTCTTTCAAGAATAGCCCCGCACCCGGTCCGACTTCACGCCGACGACTGGACCGACCTCCGCACAGACC
>CAZPTF010000025.1:10652-20409 GCA_964589015.1 uncultured Anaerolineae bacterium | reverse complement strand
CGTGCTATAATCAAGGCAGCTTGTTAACCGGACATCCGGTCACATGGCCAGTGAGAGTGACTCCACACCAGCGGTTGTCAACACGCAACGGAAGCGATTCTGTCCGTTATGCCCCCGACTGCCCGGCCCCACCGTAGCCGGCCACGGGGAAATCCGTATGCTACGCGATAACCGAATAGCCATTTTATCCCGGGAGGTTTTACGATGAAGAGTTTGTACCTGATCGTTTTGCGCTGGGTGCCGATCGTGTTATGCGCTGTGTTGTGGGTTTCTCCTGCATGGGCACAGGACGGGGGCAGCGATGGGCGTCCCCCTGAGCTGCAGCCCGGACCGGTAGTGCCTGCGGATGGGGGCGGCGAACCCGCCGCAGGCACAGCAGAGCAAGACACCGACGAACCCCTGGTCACCGCCGAGGGCGACATTTCCACCCAGAATCAGACGATTAGCGGAGATCTGTTCGTTGTTGGCGGCGAGTGCGTCGGCATCGACTGCACTGGCAGCGAGTCGTTCAATTTCGTCACGATCCGCCTGAAGGAGAACAACAACCGCATCTATTTCGAGGACACGAGCTCTGTGTCCGGCTTCGCATCGAATGATTGGCAACTGGTCGCGAACGACAGCGGCAGCGGCGGGTTGAACCACTTTTCCATCCACGACGTAGACCATAACAAGACGCCGTTCACCGTCGAAGCGAACGCACCGACCGCGGCACTTTACGTCAAGGCGGACGGTTCCAACGGTGCGGTGGGCATCACCGGAGCACCAGCGAGCGGCATCAACCTCCAGGTTGCCGACGGTTGGACGCCGTACCTCCGCCTGCAGCTCACCAGTACACAGGGTTGGTCGCCTTATGCCTGGGACCTCTTCGCGAATGAGTCTAACTTCATCATCAAGGACACTACCGGTGGCAGCACTTATCCATTCACCATCTATCCCGGAGCGCCGACCAACAGCCTGTTTGTCGGCGGGGCGAACCGTGGAAACCGGCCCGGATACATCGGGCTGGGGACCAGCTCGCCGAACGCTGCATTACACGTCGCCCAGCCCAGTACGGGCTGGCGCGAGCCGCAAATCCTGGTTGAGGGTAACAGCAGCGCGACGGAGGTCTCCCGCACGATGCTCGACATGGTCAACAACGGTCCCGTCGAGGTCCATTACCGCGATCGCTCGACGAATGCGGCGTGGAGTTGGCGCTACGACGATACGGGTGTTTCGGCGGTGTATTCTATCACCGGACAGGAGGCTTTCAAACTCGCGCCGAACGGCAACCTGGTCATCTCCGGCGCGCTGGTCGAAAGCTCCGACGCCGCCCGCAAGGCGAATTTTGCAGCGGTCGACACCGCGGAAGTATTGGAGCGGGTAGCGGAGCTGCCAATCCAGAGCTGGAATTTCGCTCACGACGATCCGGCAGTGCGCCACGTCGGGCCGACGGCCCAGGATTTCCATGCAGCCTTCGGGCTGGGCACGGATGAGCAGCACATTGCTCCGCTGGATGCCAACGGCGTGTCGCTGGCGGCCATCCAGGAGCTGTACCGCCAGATGCAGGCGCAGAACGCCCGTATCGAGCTGCTGGAAAAACAGAATGCGCGGTTGCAGGCCCAGCTCGCGCGGCTACAATAGGGACGTTGCGGCGTGATGGCCCCACGCCCATCCCACCACACCCCGAACACCGCATTATCGAAGGGAGAATCGCACGATGGCAAAGCTCACCCGAGCAGTTTTTAGATTCAGTTGGATTTCATCGTTCATCATCTTGAGCGCTCTCATCCCACAAATTGCAGCTGCAGGTAGCGCCATTTTCTATCAGGGTGAACTGCGGTCAGGAGGAGCGCCCGTCACCGGATGGTACGATTTCGAGTTCCGACTCTACGATGTGCCCGAAGGCGGCAAGCCGATAGCCACCATGCAACGCGCGGCACAAACCTACGTGCAGAACGGCACATTCACCCTGTTCCTGGATTTCGGAGACATACCGGACGGGGTCACAGGCTACCTGGAGGTCAGCGTGCGGTCCGATGGATCGGCTGACCCCTACACCGTCCTGTCACCACGGCAGGTGGTCGGCGCGGTGACGACCAGTGGTCTCGGCATCGAGAGTACGGCGGGCGAAAGCTGGCGGCTGGGAGTGACTGTGGAGAACGAAGCGGCGTACAGTGCCGTCATCGGCCGGCCCGCTGGCGAGAGCGGTGCGTTCCGCTCAGACCGAGACACGCGGGACATCCGCTTCATGTTCCCGGCCGCAGCGACAGAGAAGACCATCCGGGCAGCGCAGTTCTATCTCATCCAGCGCAGCGGAGTGTACGCCGACAGTGCCACGCTGTCGCTCGAAATCTACGACATGAACGGAACGCTGCAGCACCAGGCGTCCAGTGCAGTCGACGTCAAGACCGCAGCTACCGGTACCTGGACCGCATTCACGCTTTCGGGTAGCGGAGATGACCTGGTGGTCTCGCCGGGCGAATACCTGTGTGTCCATTTCGCTCTCGGGGGAGACCCCGGCGGCGACCTGGACGTGCGCCCGATGTTCGAGGTGGAAGTCGAGTAGAGACGGGGGGACGGAACTCGAGTTCCGGGCTAAGATAGCAAAGAGATGGCATCAGTCCGCAGGACTTTGCTGTCTTAGCCCGGTGGCTTCAGCCCCGCGCACAACGGCTGGCAGCAGGCAGTGCAGAGATCGCCATCGACCCGGCGATAGGCAGTCAACGGACCGACCACACTCTGGGCGGACAGGCCGGACGTTTGTTAGCCAAGGAGAAGGTACATTGAAGCGAACCCTGGCATCATTTTTCAACGCCGCAATGATCGTGTTGTTCGTGTCCTCCACCGTTCTCGCGCAGGGGGATGCGGTGGAGAGCACGGAAGCATCTCCACCAGCGGGCGATTTCACGCTGTCGGGCAACGCAGCGATCGTCACTTACCCGGCGATGAGCGCGGGCGATTATTCCGTGTCCTTGTATGACCTGTCCGGCAGCGGCGCACAAGCCGAACCGGACGACTTCTGGCGGCTGGGTATCACTGCTGAAGGGCAGGCACCCATCGATGGCCTCCTCGGGCGCGTGTTCGGCCCGAGTGTAGCGTTCCGCTCGGATCGCGATACGTCCGATCTGTATCACATCTTTCCGGCGCCGGGTATCTCCAGAACCGTCGAGGCCGCCTACTACCACCTGCTGAACCGGTCCGGATCGTACGCGGGCGATGCACAGATGACGCTGGAGGTAATCGATGCGGATGGCGATCCATTGCGTGTGGTCTCCGCTGCCAGCATAGATCTGCAGGCTGTACCGCTTGGTGAGTGGACTGCCTTCGGTCTGTCCGGCTATACGGGGAATCGGGGAGTATTCCCCGGTGAGCGACTGGTCGTCCACACCCACCTGTCGGACGGAGCCGGCGGGAACCTGGATGTGCGTCCGGTATTCGAGGTACAGCTCAGCAGCGGCAGCGGGCCGGAACCGCTTCCATACACGGATGTGGCGATCAGCAAGTCCGTGGTCCCCGCGCGAGTGCTGCCAGGTGAAACTGTGACCTACACACTCGTGTACACGAACAATGGGCCCGCGACCGCCGGCGGGGTTCGGATTCAGGATATCGTTCCAGTCACCCTCACGCACGTGAGCGCCCTGTACAGCGGCGCACCGCTCACACCCACCGGCACAATCAGCTACACCTGGGCAGTGACCGACCTGGCCCGTTACGCAGGTGGGGTCATCACCATCACCGGACAGCTCGACCCGGCCCAGGGGGACAGCGAGATCATCACCAATACCGCAGTGATCTCGACGACAACGTACGAACAGAACCCGACCGACAACCGCAGTTCAGCTTCATTCCAGGCATTCGTCGAACCGCTCCTGTCGATTGGTAAGTGGGCCGTGCCCGACAGCGCTGTACCCTATCACGGCGTGGTCACCTACACACTCGCACTGAGCAATACCGGCCCGGTGAGCGCTTCCGGGACCGTGATGACCGATGTGCTGCCTGCGCGGGTCGAGTTCGCGCGCTGGATAACGTCCCCGCAAGGTACCACGCTGACTGGCGATGAGCTCGGTTGGAGCGGGGTGATTAGCCCCGCGCAAATGATAACGTGGAGCTTCGCCGTGACACATACCGGCGATTTCAACGACGTGATTACGAACACGGCTCACTACGGGCATGAAGCCAGCGGCGGCAGTGCGGATGCCTCGTTCAAGGTGATCGGACCGGAGCTGTCAGCGCTCAAGTTGGCCTCGCCGGACCGCGACGCACCTTATCATGGCGAGGTCACCTATACGATTATACTGAGCAATAGCGGATGGATCGAGGCAACGGACACTCACCTGACCGATGCCCTGCCCGCTGAAGTGGAATTCGCACGTTGGATCACCTATCCACAAGGTTACACACCCGAAGCGGGCGACATCGATTGGAGCGGTGCGCTTACCGCCGGACAGACCCTCACCTGGACGTTCGTGGTCACCCAAACGGGAGACTACGGCACAACCATCACGAACACCACCTGCTACACGCAGACCTACGGCAGTGGGCATTCCAGTGCGGCGTTTACCGTAGCCGAGCCCGCTCTATCCATCGACAAACACGTCGTGCCCGATTTGCACGTGGCGTATCGCGGCGAAGTGACCTACACGCTGGCGCTGTATAACAACGGTGCTGCCACTGCGCCAGGCACGCTGTTGACCGATACCGTGCCCGACAAAGTGACCTTCGCACGCTGGAACCAACAGCATGGCGCGGTCCTGTCCGGCACACAGCTTACGTGGGCCGGAATGGTGAGCGCATCCAACGTGGTTACGATTAGTTTCGTCGCCACCCACACCGGCGACTACGCTGATGTCGTGCCCAACGGTGTGACGTTCGTGCACCCGGCGAGCGGGCAGAGCGGCAGCGACGTCGCATCGTTCAGTGTGGTCACAGCGCCAGTGCTGACGGCGACCAAGGCGGTCGAACCGCAGTACGCTGTGGCACGCCACGGCGAAGTGACCTATACCCTCACCGTGAGCAACACGGGCGAGGCCATCGCTACCGGCACGTTACTGACGGACACCATTCCCTCCGGAACCGTCTTCGCCCGCTGGGTGGAGCAACCGGCGGGAGCTACGCTGGCTGGCGAACAAATCCTTTGGAACGGCAGTGTCGCCGGCGCCAGCGCGGTGCGCATGCGCTTCGTCGCGACGCATACCGGTGGCTATGGCGATGTAATCAACAACATGATGGAATACCACCATCCGCTCACGGGCCAGGGAGGGTACGCCTCCGCCCAATTCACGGTCGAAAGCCCACCGCCTCTGCAGCTTCACAAGTCGGTCGAACCCACGTACATCCGCTGCGGGGACGTCGTGACGTACACCGTCACCCTGGGTAACAACAGCGACGAGATCTCATTGCCAACCGCACTAACGGACACGTTGTCCGCCGGGGTGACTTTCGCCCGCTGGGTCGAACAGCCAGCAGGTACCACCCCCGCCGGCAACGAAATTCGCTGGAGTGGCACCGTGTCGACGCACGAAACGATCTCGTGGGTATTCGTCGTCACGCACACCGGGGCATGTGACGGCACCTACACGAACACCGTGCGTTACGATAATGCCAGCGCGAGCCGTGAAAGCCTGGCGGTTTTCTCCGTGAGCGCGCCGGAACTATCGATGGCGAAGTATGCCGAGCCAGCCACCAGCGTGCCCCGGCACGGTGTTGTGACCTATACACTCACTCTCTCCAATACCGGTCCATTCGACGCGCCGGGCGTGATGATGACTGATGTGCTGCCTTCCAAGGTCACCTTCGCGGACTGGATCGAGGAGCCGCGTACCGGCACGAGCAGGGACGGGGACACGATCCGCTGGACCGGCAGAGCGGACACGCAGCATCCGATCACCTGGCGCTTCACCGTGACGCACACGGGTGATTACGGCGACGTGGTCACCAATACCGCACAGTACGACAGCGGAGACGGGAGCGGCTCCGGCACAGCGACATTTACCGTACTCGGGCCACCGGTGATGCACGTGGGCAAGTACGCGAGACCACGAGCGATACTCCGGGGGAGAGAGGTTACCTACACACTGGTATTGAGCAACAGTGGGGACTCGGAAACTGTGGGTGCCTGGCTGACCGACACGCTCCCATCGCACACGGCATGGGTACGCTGGGTGGAACAGCCCGCAGACACCACACTCGGCGCGAACGACATTACCTGGACCGGTGCACTGCTGTGCGGCGAGACGCTCACCTGGACGTATGTGCTCTCGCATACGGGAGAAATCGGCGACGTGTTGACGAACACGGTGACGTGCGGAAACGCCTCGGGAGGCGCCGAGGCGGAGGAGCGGGTGCAGGTCATCGGTCCGATCTACCTGCCAGCCGTTCTCAAACGGGATTGCGCGGCAGGCCCCGACCTGACCGTCGTCAATATCGAAAGCGGCGCGGATCAGGTCCGCGTCGCGATCAAGAACCGCGGCAACCGGACGATCACCGATAGCCCGGATAACGAGTTCTGGGTCGATCTGTACGTTCAGCCACAGCCTGCTCCCAGCCACGTCAACCAGCCATGGGCGACGCTGGCGGAACACGGCGCCGCATGGGGCATCACCTGGAGTGGCGACCCCTATTCGCCGGCTGATCCCGCGCGGCAGGCCCTGCCACTGGAAGCAGGCGAAGTCTTCACGCTGACGACCGGCGGCGACTACTACTGGCCATCGGAATCGGATATGCCCTGGCCACTTGCAGCAGGCACGCTGCTGTACGCGCAGGTCGATTCGGTCTGGTTCGGCTCGTGGTACGGCGTGATCGCGGAACAGGACGAGCTGTGCGGGACGACTTACAACAACATTGCCGGACCGGCCCCGGTTGGGAACGGAGCCCTTACTGCATCAGGCGAGACTGCTCCAGCCAGCGCGAAGGACATCAGAAAGACCGGGTTGCCGCGCCGGTAAGAAGAGCAGCGGGCTTCTCTTGCCAACGACGGCGTTTTGGATAGAAGACTCACATCGAGAGAGATATCGGGAAGAAACGGAGATAAGACGACATGAAGGCATTGGTGAAACACGGTATGGAAGCCGGAGCGGTGGAGTTGCGTGAAGTGCCCGTTCCCGAGCCCGGTGCAGGCGAAGTCCTGCTCAAAGTTGGCGCGTGTGCCATCTGCGGGAGTGACATTGCCATGTATAGCGGCACGTTCGATCACCCGATGACGATCCCGGTGGTGATGGGCCACGAATTCGCCGGAACGGTGGAGAAACTCGGACACGGTGTGAAAGGCTGGCAGCCGGGAGACCGCGTCGCGAGCGAAACCGCCGCCCGAATCTGCGGCGATTGTGTGTACTGCCGGTCGGGGAACTACAACATGTGCCCGCAACGGATGGGCTTCGGTTACGGGTGCGACGGGGCATTTGCCGAATATGTGTGCGTTCCGGCGCGGTTGTTGCACCGTCTGCCGGATGGGTTGCCCTTCGCGCACGCGGCACTATCCGAACCGGCGGCGGGCGCACTGAACGGTGTGCGCCGGAACGCGGATCTACAGCCGGGCGACGCCGCGCTGGTCCTCGGGCCGGGTCCCATCGGGCTGTTCGCGTTGCAGCACCTCCGCAACGCCGGCTGCAACCCGATCTTTATCGCCGGGTTAGAGCGCGATCGGGAACGCCTGGAATTGGCGCTGCAACTGGGCGCCCACCGCGCGATCTACCTGGAGCATGAAGATGCTCGTGAGATCATCGCCACAGCGGGGGATGGGCTGGGCGTACACTACGTCGTCGAGGCGTCGGGTGCGCCGGCCGCGCTGGACCTCGCGCTCGACGTCATCCGCCCGCTGGGGACGATCACACGGATCGGTATGAGCGACAAACCACTCCCGTTCGGCATGAACCGGCTGACATGTAAGGCGGTGAACTTGCAGGGGACCTGGAGCCACAACTACACACACTGGGACCGCGTCCTGCACCTGATGACAACGGGGCAGCTCCAGATCGAGCCAATGGTCACGCGGGTGTATGCGCTGAACGATTGGCAACAGGCGTTCGCGGACGCCGTAGCTGGGCGCGTCGTCAAGGCAGTCATCGAGCCGTAGCGGGTTGCGAAATCGCAGCGGCGCTGGTGATACGGACGTTCCTCCGCTTTGCTGCAGGTGTGGGGGCACTGACGGTAATAGTCAACAGGAATCATGCGATAACCCCCGCATTTGCCTCCTATCAACCCCCATGATACAATAATTGGCATAAATCGAACCGCATTATGCCAATATCGAGCACATCTGAGCTGGCATCGTCAGACGACACGCTGGCGCTTCTGCCCACTTGTCGTTCACGCATGTCGCTCGAGCGACGGAGTGCTGGGGGGTACCGTAGAACCCACTGCAAGCAAGGGAGGCAATACCATGAGGAAGTGGTTACTGGTTGTCGTTGTCTTGGTCCTCAGCGGAGTGCTTATCAGCGCTACGGGCGGCACACCCGGCCTGGCAAGCCCGCTCGATCGGCAGCTAACGCAGACGGATTCCCCGATGGTGACGCTCACTGCGAACGCAACGGTCCGCGCTTGGCCCAGCGACCAGACCGAAATCATCGGTGAGATTCCGGCAAGGTCGATGGTGGTCACGAACGGGCGCACCACGGATGCGCAGTGGTGGCGCATCCCCTATCCCGGCGGACCGGATGGTAATGGTTGGGTGCGCGCGAACGTGGTCGAGCCGAACGCGGCTGCAGCGAACGTCCCGGTGATCGAAGTGGTCTTCGCTACAGCGACACCCGCGCCGATCCCGCCTACCGCGACACCGCTGGCGTGCATCTACAATGCAGCCTACGTCACCGACGTCACCATTCCCGACCACACGCAGATTCAGGCCGCCCAGCAGTTCGATAAGGTGTGGAGGATGTCGAATACCGGGTCGTGCAACTGGGAACAGGGCACTGCGCTCGTGTTCGTCAGCGGGTTCAAGATGTCGGCCCCCGATACGACGACAGTGCCCGTGACTGCGCCGGGCGGGACCGCAGACATCGGCGTCACGATGTTCGCTCCCGCCAATCCCGGCACGTACGAAGGCGTGTGGCAATTGCGCAGTCCCCAGGGCGAGTTCTTCGGGAGCCGCGTCACCGTCGTCATCGACGTCCCGAACCCCAATCCGCCGGCACCACAGCCGACAGTAACACCAGCTCCTCCGCAACCCAACCAACCCTACATCAATTTCTGGGCGGACACGGACCAGGTCAACGAGGGACAGTGTACCAACATCCATTGGGACGTACGCAACGTCCAGGCCGTGTATTTGCAGTATATCGGGCACAGTGACGGCGTCACCGGGCAGGGCGACCGATGGGTGTGCCCCTCGACGGACGGCAAACGTTACACCCTGGTTGTGTACCTGGTGGACGGCAGCCAGACGACCCGCGAGCTGCAGATCAATATCAATCACGACGGCCCGACGCCCACACCCACACCGCATCACGAGGACAGATACATCAACGTGTCCGTCAACCCGCAGCAAATCAACAAGGGAGACTGCACGACCGTGACCTGGGACGTGGGCGAGCTGCACAAGATATTCTTCGACAACCACAAATTCACCTCGCATCAGGGAAGTTACAATTGGTGTCCAAAGGAATCCACGAGGACTAACTTCGAGGTCTGTTACGAAAGCAGTTGTGGCGATCGCAAAGACGTATCGGTTAGTGTAACTGTCAAATAACGAAGGAGGGTATGGAGCCATGTCCTACAGCCAATTCACCCCACTCAAAATGAGTACGTCGCACGCATTTGCGGGTACCGCGATGCAGGGATCTCT
>CAZPTF010000025.1:0-10552 GCA_964589015.1 uncultured Anaerolineae bacterium | reverse complement strand
GAAGAACTGGAAACCGCCGTGGAAATGGCCGGCCAAGTAGCAGAGATGGAAGCGTTCAAGCCGGTTGTCACCGGTGCCGTGGAAATCGCAGAGCCACTACCCGTTACGCCTTCCAAGCCTGATGACCTCAAAATCGTCGAAGGCATCGGCCCCAAGGTGTCCCAATTGCTCAATGCTGCGGGGATCTTCACCTTCGCCCAGTTGGCCGATGCGTCCGTCGACCATCTGCAAGAGATCGTCGACGCCGCCAGGCTGCGCATGATGGATCCCACCTCCTGGCCCGATCAGGCCAGACTGGCAGCAGCCGGTGACTGGGACGGCCTGAAGAAACTGCAGGACGAACTCAAAGGCGGGCGGCATGTCTGATTCAGCGAAAGGAGACGTCGTGCGATGAAAACACAATTCACACTCGCCGTCATCCTGGTATTGACTGTCGCAGTGCCGTGGCTGTCTCTCGCCGGTACGCCCACGCTGGCCAGCCCCGCAGATCAGGCAAGCGAAGCCAGATTGACGCTCACCGCGAACGGTGTCGTCAGGGCATGGCCCAACCACGACATGGAAGCGCTGGGAGCCATACCCGCGCGCTCGATCGTGCCGGCGACGGGGCGCACCCCCGACTCGGCATGGTGGCGAATCTCCTATCCGGGCGGACCGGACGGCAACGGTTGGTTGCCATCGAACGTGGTCCAGCCGAATGAGTTTGCTACCAGCGTACCGGTGATTCAGGTCGTTTTCGCCACACCGACGCCGGCGCCGGTACTCCCTACGCCTTCGCCAACACCGCAGGGCTGTACCTACGACTCGAGCTTTGTTGCCGACGTCACGATCCCGGACAACACGCAGGTCTCGCCTAACCAACAGGTGGACAAAGTCTGGCGGCTGAGCAATATCGGTTCCTGTCCGTGGGACAACGGCACGGTTCTGGCGTTCGTCACCGGATTCAAGCTCAATGCGCCGGATTCGGTCGCAGTCCCGCCCACGGCGCCGGGCGCGACAGCCGATATCGGCGTGTCGATGTATGCCCCGGAACAACCGGGCTCGTATACCGGGATCTGGCAACTCAAAAACGCGCAGGGAGAGTTCTTTGGCCACCGGGTGAACGTGACCATCGATGTGCCGCAGAACAACCCGCCGCCCCCGCCGCCCAATCAGCCTACGATCAACTTCTGGGCGGACACGTACCAGGTCAGCCCCGGGCAGTGCACCAACATCCACTGGGACGTGCAAAATGTGAAGGCGGTCTATCTCGAACACAACAACCGCAGCTATGGCGTCGCCGGACAGGATTCCAAAAGTGTCTGTCCGTGCAACGATGGCAAAACCTACACACTGCACGTCTTCTTGCAGGACGGAAGCCAACAGGACCGCCAGTTCAAAATCAATATCAATGGAAGCTGCAGTGGTGGTGGTGGCGGCGGTGGCGGCGGCGAGCAGAAGATCAAGCTCTGGGCCAGCCCCAATCCGGTCAACAAAGGTCAGTGCACCACCGTTTCCTGGGAGGTCAACAAGCTGCACAAGATCCACTTCGACAACAGGACGTTCATGGATGGACACAGCAGCACGCAGGTTTGCCCGAAATCGACGACACGCTACCCGTTCACCGTGTGCTACGATGCGAGCTGCGGCCCGCGAGACGATTATTCGATCAAGATCAAGGTCAACTGAACACCCGTTTCCTGACAGGCCGCAGGCACCAACCCGAAAGGCAGGAACGACCGCACGTGGGGGTCATTCCTGCCTTTCGATTCAACGAAAAGGCTGCTTTGACTTATTGATAATTCGGAATAGTATGGTACAATATTAAGTATAACTGTATAACATTCGTCGGTTCATCTGCGCTGCGCGAGCAACCTTTGGAATAATCAAACAAATTGTGGAAATGTCTGGAAGGCGTGAACTTTGAGTTCAGGTCTGGCAACGCCTTTGGAGAGGGATGAGATATGGCCAATTCAAATGTGAACCGTATCCAACGAAACATCGTCCTGTTAACAGTGCTAGGCGTCCTGGTAGCCAGTCTGGGTGTCACGCTGATCGGTGTGCTTCCTCTTTACAACCAACTCAGGTCAAGTGCCACACATACACTCATCAACATTCGTGACGACAAGACCCTGCTTGTCGAAGAGTATCTGACCAGGCTGATAGACCTGAGCATCCAGATTTCCAACAACACCCAGTCTCGTATCGCGCTCGCGGAATACAATCGAGGAGCCATTCAGCGAAACGACATCATGGTCCGCAATGGGACACGACTCCTGGATGTGGTCAGAGACTCGAAAGACATTCGGGGGGTTACGCAATTAGACGAGAACGGGGACCAGGCGGTCCAGGTCGGCAGGACGATCCCCCAGGAATATTGGCCGATACCAGCAGCGGGCACGCGGTACGTCGCCATCAGTGACCCGCTGACATTGGACGGAAGTCCCCATCTCGTGATTGGTGCGCCCATTCGGAATGAATTGAACCAACGGGTCGGAACCGATATCATCCTTTTCAGCGTGGCACATCTGCAGGATACTGTGCGCGAGGACGCGCGTTTGGGCGCCTCCGGCGAGATTGTGTTGGGTACAATCCACGAAGGGCAGCCCAACGCTTTCTTCTCCCGGCGTAGCGGCGAAGCTACAACGTCGGAATCGCTGACACCGGATTCATCTCTCGGACAGGCGCTGTCACTTGCTGTAGACGGAGGGGAGAGCGGACTACTGCAACCCCAACCCGGTGACGATTACCTCGTGGCTTACGGCCCCATCGTGGGGACCCGTTGGGGCATCGCCGTACGCGAGCACGCCGCAGAAGTGTACGCACCGATCCGCCAGCAGATGCATCCAATCGGAATCCTCATCGGCCTGCTGATGCTCTTCTGTGCGATCGTTGTGGTTCTGGTCCTCCGTCCCCTGTCCCGACGCATCATCGTTCATACCGGGAAATTGGAGCAAGAACTCGACGAAACAGCCGCCGATCTGCGTCGCGAAAGGGATTTCTTCCAGACGCTGTTCGAGACGGCCAGAGCGTTGATCGTTGTTCTGGACCCGGAGGGACGGATCGACCAGGCCAACTCCTACTTGAGTACCGTTTCCGGTTACAGCCTGGACGAAATTCGCGGGAAAGACTGGCTCGACGTCTTCTCTCCCGAAGCGGAGCGTGGCGCAGGTCGGGAGCTGTTTCGCCAGGCCTTGACCGACGGCGCCTTCCTAGACAAGGTGCGGCCTCTGGTGACCAAGGATGGACAGCAGAGGCGGATTCTGTGGGATTCGCAGCGGCTGTGCGATGACGCTGGCGAGACGACCGGCACGCTCTCGATCGGTATCGATGTCACGGAACTCAAAAACACGGAAGAATCCCTGGCTTACGAACAGACCCTGTTCCAGGCACTCATGGATAGTATTCCAGACTGTATTTACTTCAAGGACACGGAAAGCCGATTTATCAGAATCAACACGGCTGAAGCAGAATTGCTGGGGTGCGGCAGCCCTGAAGCCGCGATAGGCAAGACCGACTTCGATTTCTTCGCGATGGAGCACGCACAGCGAGCGTATGCCGACGAGAGAAGCATATTCGAGAGCGGCAAACCGCTCATCGGAGCAGTCCAACTCAACGTGACCGGGGTCGGAGTCCGCGTCTGGATGTCGACGACCAAGGTTCCGCTGCGCGACGCGGACGGGGAGATTGTCGGCCTGGTCGGCATCTCGCGCGACGTCGATGAGCAGATCAAAATCCTGCAAGACCGCGATGCCCAACGCCGCATGGTTCAGGCAATGTTGGAGGCGACCCCCGATCTGTTGATTTTCAAGGACCGTGAACACCGGATTCTGGCGGCCAGCACTGCCCTGGCCAGGCTGTTGGGTAAACCGGTCGAAGCAATCGCCGGCAAGACGGATTTCGACCTCTTCCCCGCCGAGCAGGCACGTGACTACCAGGCGGAGGAAGCCTTGGTACTGGAGACAAACCAGAAGATTGTCGTCGAGCGTCAATTGAATACGACTGAAGGTACGCGCTGGTACGAGCTCGTGAAAATGCCACTACAGGATGAAAATGGCGAAGTGATCGGCATTTTCTCCAGCGAACGAGATACGACAGAGCGTCGCCAGGCCGAAGAACGCGTCAAACATCTGAACCTGGCCCTGCAAGCCGTCCGGAACGTCGATCAACTGAGTGCCAGGGCCAAGAACCCGATCGACTTGATCCAGGGCACGTGCACTGAACTGGTACACTCGCGCGGCTATCACACGGCGTGGGTCGCATTGTTCGACGAAGCCGCGCAGGTCTCGGCCATCGCCGGAGAAGGCCTGGACGAACATCTGCCATTGCTCGCTGAGTGGCTGCAACAAGAGCGGGAAGCGACGTGCGGGCGGCAGGCAATGAGGCAAGCTGGCACCGTGGTGAGTCTGAGCCCAGGGAATGACTGTGGGGAGTGCCCTCTCGCCAAGCATTTCCCCGAACAGGGGATATTCACGCAGCGGATCGAACATGAGGGTAAGGTCTATGGATTGATCTCGGTGTCGGTTCCACTCGCCCAGGCCGCCGACCACGAAGAAGTGGCGCTCTTTGCAGAGATTGCACAAACGATTGGCTTCGCATTACACAGCATCGAGCAGGAAGAACACCGCCAGCAGGCTGAAGAAGCATTGCATCACCGGGTGAAAGCGATGGAGACGATTTCCTACCTGTCCACCCATTTCGTCAATGTCTCCGGCGATGAGCTCGACGGCACCGTCAACCACGCGTTGGGCGTCGTCGGTTCATTTGCACATGCCGACCGCAGTTCCCTCGTCCGCTTCGTGCGGAATGGAGAGATGATGAGCACCACGCACGAATGGTGTGGCGAAGGTATCGCGTGCCACATTCAGGACAATCAGGCCGTGCCAGCCGCAGCGCTACCCTGGCTGCTGGCACAACTCCGGGGGGCTGAAGCGGTTCGTATTCACGAGGTGGCCGGGCTGCCGCTCGAAGCGCAGAGCGAGCAGGAACGGTTTCAGGCCAAAGGGCTCGGGGCGCTGCTGTTTGTGCCGATCGTTCACGGCGGGGCGCTGTGGGGTTTTCTCGCCTTCGATTATCAAGCTCCGGTAACCGCCTGGGACAGCCAGGACATCGCCGTGTTCAAAGTCATCGGGGAAGTCCTGGCGAGTGTGCTGGAGCGTCAGAGTGCGGAGAATCTGTTGATCGAGAGCGAAGAGCGTTTGCGCACGATCGTCGAGTCCCTGCCGGTGGGCACGATTATCGTCGACTCCGCAAATCACCTGATAGTGGAAGCGAACCCCGCCGCCGTCCAGTTGATCGGCAGGCCGAAGGAAGAGATAGTCGGTCACGGCTGCCAGCAGTTCATCCACCCCATCGATTCCGGCAAATGCCCGGTTAGCGATCTGGGACAAACGGTTGAGCATGCGGAATGGATATTGTACAATGCAGCGGGCGATGCGGTGCCTGTTCTCAGAACGGTGTCGTCTGTCTTGCTTGATGGGCGATCTCACGTGGTCGAAACACTGATCGATCTGACCGAGCGCAAGCGGGCGGAGGCGGAGATCGCCCGGCTGGCGGCAGTCATCGAGCAAGCCTCCGAGTCGGTGATGATCACCGAGATCGACGGGACCATCGTCTATGTCAGCCCGTTCTTCGAGCAGGCCAGTGGCTACTCGGCAGAGGAGGTGATCGGGAAGAGCCCGCGCATACTGCGTAGCGGAGTGCACGACGACGCATTCTACCGAAAACTGCTGGAGACTGCACGTGCCGGTAACGTCTGGGAAGGCCAGCTTGTCAACCGGCGCAAGGATGGTACTTTGTACTACGAAGATGCGAGCGTTTTCCCTATCAAGAACGCAGCGGGGGAGATTGTCAACTACGCAGCCGTGAAACGCGACGTGACGGATCGGGTCGAGGCTGAACAGAAACTGGCAGAAGAACGCAACCTGCTGCGTACGATGATCGATAACCTGCCCGATTTCATTTACGTCAAAGACACAGAGAGCCGGATGGTCCTCAACAACATCGCCCACGCCCGCGCATTGGGGGCCGAAACACCGGACGCCGTGCTCGGCAAGACTGACCGTGATTTCTTCCCGGAGGATGCGGCCGCCGCCTACATCCGCGACGATCAGGAAGTGCTGCAGTTGGGCCGGCTGATCAGACGGGAGGAATCCTACGTGACCCGGGAGGGCGAGCAGCGCTGGCTGTGGACGGTCAGGGTGCCTTTGCGCAACGCCCAGGGGGAGATAATTGGCCTGGTGGGCATCAGCCACGACATCACGGACAGCAGGAGGGCGGCCATCGAGTTGAACGCGGCGAAGGAAGCCGCCGAGGAGGCCAGCCGCGCCAAGAGCGCATTCCTGGCGAATATGAGCCATGAGATCCGCACGCCGATGAACGGCATCATCGGTATGACCGAGCTGACTCTCGGAACCGAGCTGACCCAGGAACAGCAAGAGTATCTCGCAGCGATCCAGACATCGGCCGAAGCATTGCTGAGCCTGCTCAATGACATTCTCGACATGTCCAAGATCGAAGCCGGGCGTCTGGAGCTGGAAGACATCGATTTCGACCTGCAGCACACAGTAGAACAACTCGCTGACATCATGGGGCAACGTGCATCCGAGAAAAACCTGGAGATGCTGGTCGACATCGCGCCCGACGTACCGGCCGCGGTACGCGGCGACCCTCTGCGATTGCGCCAGGTGTTGGTGAACCTGCTGGGTAACGCCATCAAGTTCACCAACGCGGGCGAAGTGGCAGTCGAAGTCAGATTGGAATGGGCGGACGAGGATGAGATCGGGCTTCGTTTCTCAGTCGCCGATACCGGCATCGGCATCTCAGCCGATAAGCAGCATACCATCTTCGAGAGCTTCTCGCAGGCGGACAGCAGCACTACGCGCCAATACGGCGGTACCGGCCTGGGCCTGGCGATTTCCAGGCAACTCGTGCAGATGATGGGCGGACGGATTTGGGTCGAAAGCAAGCCGGGCGAAGGCAGTACCTTCCTCTTCACCGTGGTGCTCCACCGCGGCAAACCAGTAATGCGCAAAGAAGACCGGGATATCCCGGACATCCGCTGCCGGCGTGTGTTGGTGATCGACGATAACGCCACCAACCGGCGGATCCTGCGCGATACGCTGTTCGCGTTCGGGTGCCAGCCGGAGCTGGCACCCGGCGGGCGGGAAGGCCTTGCGCTGCTGAAGCTGGCCCAGAAAAACGAGCGACCTTTCGATATGGTGTTGCTGGATGTGCAGATGCCGGAGATGAGCGGTCTGGAGGTTCTAAAAGAGATCCGGCGTGGACTACACCTCTCGTCTCTGCCGGTCATCCTGCTGACTTCCGTCGATACGCTGCGCAGTGTGACGAATCGCGAGGAGCTCGGTTGGTCCGCGTATCTGACCAAACCAGTCAAACAATCGATGTTGCTCGATGCGATGCGAGCTTCTCTGTGCGCGGAGCATGGAGAGCGTGCGGCAGCAGCAGAGGCTCCGCCGGAAATGCCGTCCAAACCGGAAGAGGCGCGGCCAAAACCGCGTATCTTGCTCGCCGAAGACAACCAGATCAACCGCCGCCTGGCGGAGACGCTGTTGGACCGGGCTGGCTACGCGGTGACTACAGCCGAAACCGGTCTTCTCGCACTAGATCTATTGAAGGAACAGGAGTTCGATCTGGTGCTCATGGATGTGCAAATGCCAGAGATGGATGGTTTCGAAGCGACGCGGATCATCCGCGAGAACCCGCGCTGGGAACACCTGCCGGTCGTTGCCATGACAGCTTACGCCATGAAAGGCGACCGTGAACGCTGCCTGGAAGCCGGCATGACTGACTATATCAGCAAACCGTTGCGCAAGGACGAGCTGCTCGAAGTCATTACGCGCTACATTCCACAACCGTCCGGGTAATCGGCTCCGGTGAGAGCGGAAGGACAATGACCATCTATGACCTGGACAGACAGACTGTGCCAGTTTCGGCACACGCCCTGCGTATGCTTGACAGCCTGTTCACAGCGCTGGCGTCGCCGTCGATTTCGCAACCGCACTCATCGCCTGGAGCGCGTCGACGGGCAGCGCATGTGCCGTTTCACCTGCCATCCTCAAGTCACCGCCGGGACATCTCCGCACGCGAACTATGCGCCAGATCGCAGATCGTCCAGCAATCGGCGTGCCTCGCCGATTGCGTACCCGCGCTGCATGATCCCACTCCACGGATCTTCCCTCTGCGCGAGCCTGTGGAAGATGTTCGTCAGCGTATAGCGCTGCGAACTGAGTTCCGGGGCGGCCAACTCGTCCCAATCGAGAGGTGTCGCGACCGGCGCGCCGGGCTTGGGCCGTACGGAATACGGGGCGACTGAGGTCTGGGCAAAGGAATTCCGCAGATAATCCACAAACAGCCTGCCCTGACGCGCCACCTTACGGACCTCGATGGTCAAAGCAGTGGGGTTGCGGCTGACCAAGACATCCGCAACGTCCTTCGCAAAGGCCCGCACCACATCGAATGCGGCGCTGCGATCCAGTGGGACGACGACGTGGAGACCACGCGATCCGGTGGTCATGACGAAGGACGTCAGTCCGAGATCGGCCAGCAGCTGCCGCATCGACTGTGCGGCCTTCCGAATCGGGGCGAAATCGTCGCTGGCAGGGTCAAAATCGAAGATCAACCGGTCCGGATTGTGCAGGCTGTCGGTCCGGCTCAGCCAGATGTGTGGCGTGATGCAGTCCTGATTGGCCAGGTACACCAGCGTGGCCGCGTTGTTGCACACCACTTGCGGCTGCTCTTTGCCCTTTTCTTCGACCGGCACCATTACGCGATCGATCCAATCGGGGAAGTAGTCCGGTGCTTCTTTCTGGTAGAAGCCACTCTCGGCAATCCCATTGGGGAAACGCTGCATGGAGATCGCCCGCTGTCTCACGTGCGGGAGCATCGTCGCGGCGACGCGCTGGTAATAGTCGATCAGCTCACCCTTGGTAATACCGTCACCTGGAAAGAGCACCTTGTCCGGATGGGAGAGTTCGATCGCGTGTGAATCAACGTGCACTGTCTTGACGCTCATGATACGCCATCCTTTCCCAGGAGTTGCCAGCCCCTGTAGCGCGGAGATTCGCTACGAAGAGAGAGGATCCGCCTTCATTGTCGTGCAGGCCCTGCAGCAGCGACCTGTTCGAGGGTACGCCCGGAGAGGACCGATTGCGGCTCGGACTGGGTAACGTTGCGGGCGGCATCGGCCTGGTCGTCGTTCATCTTGATCAGCAGCCAGCGCGTGTCTTCTCCATCGCCGCCGGTACGGATCAAAGCGTAGCCACCCTTGAGTTTGTGGCCATCCAACCACACCTCGACCGTGCCGCGCGCAAGGGCCTCATCCATCGAAAGGTGCTTCTCCGCCTTCAGATTGCGATAGGTGCCGCTATCCCACACGATCACCGTGCCAGCACCGTATTCCCCTGCGGGGATCACCCCCTCGAAATCGGCGTATTCCAGCGGATGGTCCTCGGTCGGCACCGCCAGCCGCCTGTCCTTGGGATTTGTGGAAGGTCCTTTGGGAACCGCCCAGGACTTGAGCACACCGTCCACCTCCAATCGAAAGTCGTAATGCAGTGTCCGCGCCTGGTGCTTCTGGATGACGAAGATCGGCTGCTCCGCTGGGACCTGCACGCCACCCTCCGGTTCCGCAGTGCGCTGGAAATCCCGTTTCGCCCGGTAACTCGCCAGCAAATCCTTCGCAGTCATATTCCCCCTCCATATTTGAGCATCCGGAACGGTGACCACCTCCACCGTCACCGCCGGATCAGGTCTCTAACGGCTGCGCCACGCTCCCGCTCAGGTGCACAACCTTCGGGGGCGTGGAGGGACCAGAAACGGTGGGGTCGTATACCTCTCGCCCCATCGGCCGGACGCGCAGCTTCCCCATGGAGGTGAGGAGGACACGCTCGCGCGCCACGGCCGCATAGTCCGGCATGATCTCTGCGCCGGCAACGCGGCGACCGTGCATCAACGCCGCGATCGCGGTCGTACCCACACCCATGAACGGATCGAACACCCAATCGTCGGGGTCGGTCAGCGCCAGGACGAGCCGCTCGATGAGCTCGACCGGGAACTGGCACGGGTGGATGGTCTTCTCGACGTGATTGGCCTTGACGTTGGGGATCTCCCAGACGTCGGACGGGTTCTTGCCCAGCGGGTTGCCCGAAAGCTCGCCCTTGTTCGGCCCTTTGAAGTGCCGTTTCTGCGGATATCTTTGGGGGACACGCACCGCATCGAGATTGAACGTGTAATCGTTGCTCTTCGTGAACCACAGGATGACCTCGTAGCGGCCCGAGAAGCGTTTACTCGCGTGCAAGCCATGTCCGAAGTGCCAGACGATGCGGTTGCGCAAATGCAGGCCGAGCGATGCGAAAATGGGATAGAGCACGACGTCGAGGGGAATGATTTCACCGTTGTCGACGTAATTCCCAACCTGCCAGCAGATACTGCCGCGGACATGCAGAACTCTAACGCACTCCGTGATGACCGCGCGTTGCTGCGCCAGGTACTCGTCCAGATGGAGGCGTGTCTCGTAGGTCTTGCCCAGGTTGTAGGGCGGTGACGTGACGACCAG
>CAZPTF010000024.1:19569-21941 GCA_964589015.1 uncultured Anaerolineae bacterium | reverse complement strand
GTGAAGTCTACCCCCTTCATGTGCGACGGGTAGGGTTGCAGGAGTCGCGCACACCCCGGCGCGCATTCAGGAGAAGAAACGCAGATTGCGTTGGCCGCGCCGGAAGTCGATGCCGCTGGTACGCTTCTTGCCAGCGAGCTGTACCTCCTCCAGGATCAGTGCTCCCTCTCCCGTCGCGACCACCAGCATCTCGTCATACGATTCCACTACTTCGCCGGGCAGTTCGTCGCCGCGCCAGCCCTGGAGCGGCAGCATGCGCCACAGGCGGACACGCTGCTCGCCGGCGAAGGCGAACAGCCCGGGCCATGGCTCGTAGGCGCGGGACATGCGCCACAGCAGATCCGCGGGTTGTGCCCAGTCCACACGCCCGTCGTTCTTCTCGACGTGTCCGGCGAAGGTTGCCCGCGTGGCATCCTGTGGTTCCGCGATGATTTCCCCACGCAACCAGCGGGGTAGGGTCTGTGACAACAGGTTGGCGCCGAGCTGCGCGAGTCGGGGTTCCAATGAGCCCGTGGTATCCTCCGCCGTGATCGCGCACCGGGCCTTTGCCAACATGGGACCGGTGTCTAACCCGGCATCGATCAGCATGATCGTGACACCGGTCTCTTCGTCACCCGCCAGAATTGCCGCCACGATCGGAGAGGCCCCCCGCCAGCGCGGCAACAAAGAAGCGTGGACGTTCAGATGGCCGTGTGTGGGGAGGTCCAGAATCTCGGAGCCGAGCAATTGTCCGAACGCTGCAACGACGCCGGCTTCGGGCGACCACTCGCGCAGTCGAGCGGTGACGTCCGGTGTATTAACCGATTCCGGCTGCAGGACCGCCAACCCGTGTTCGAGCGCGGCGCGCTTCACCGGCGGCATCTCGATAGTCCTGCCGCGGCCTGCCGGGCGGTCCGGCTGCGTGACGACGATGATCTCGTACCCGTCGTCGATCATGCGCAGCAGTACGGGAACGGCAAAGTCCGGCGTTCCCATAAACACGATTCTCGCCATGATGTACCTCCTCGAGCGGACAGCCACAGATTCTGCCCCACATCATCTTGGATTCTACAGCACTCCGGCGGGAAGGGCAAACCATGAGCTGGATAAAATGCTGTTGGACCTGGTATCTGCGCGAACCACGGTAAATTTCATATACCATAAATTGACTTTGCAAATACTTCTTGCTACAATAGCGGAGATGACTCCGGTGCTCGCAAGCGGAAGGAGAATCAGCATGAGGAAAAGAATGAATCTGTTCGATAAGGTTGTTCTTGCTTTTGAGAAACTTGCGCTCGTCTTCTCGTGTGCTGTATCGACGGCTGTCGTGCTTTTGCTCATCGCTGCGGCACTCATGGCCTGGCAGGTCTGGAACAACCTGCCGGAGTTTGAAATGCCCGACTCGCCGGAGACGCTCCGCGATGACGTCGCCTGTGGGACCATTATCGATTTACAGGAAATCATCGAAGATCTGGATAATGCCGTGATCGTGCAGACCATTCACATCAACCAGAAAATCCCTGTCGTGTTCGATGTGCCCCTGGACAGAAATACCGTTGTCCAGCTGACGGAGGACGTCTCGCTCGAGAACCGCCCCACGACGATGAATTTGCCCGGCGATGGCGGGACGATCAACGGCTGGGTCAACCTGATCCTGCCGCGCGGCTACCGCTTGCCTGTACACCTCGACATGACTGTGCCGGTCAGCCACTCATTGCCGGTCGAAGTGGATGTGCCGGTCAGCATCCCGCTCAGGGACACCGATCTGGGCCCCATCTTCGGTAAGCTGAAAGGGCTCACGGAGCCATATACCCTCTATCTGAACGACGCGCTCAATTGTCCGTCGCAGTGAGGTATTTGATGACCAAACGCATCGGAATTCTGGGTGGGATCAGCGCCGCCTCAACCGCGGAATACTACGAGCGTATCATCCGGAAATACTTCGCTCGCCGGGGCGATTACTATTACCCTGAGATCGTGATCTTCAGCTTGAATTTCCAGCGTTTCACAGATTACGAGGATGCTGGCGACCGGTCGGGGTACATCACGGAAATCATGTCGGGCGTTCGCGCACTGGAGAGGGCTGGCGTCGACTTCATCATGATGGCTGCTAACTCGCCGCATGCCGTCTTCGCCGACGTCTCTGCCCAGGCCGCCGTACCGATGCTGAGCATCGTGCGCGTGACGGCCCAGGCGGCACACGCACGAGGGCTACGCCGGCTTCTGCTGCTCGGGATCAAGTTCACCATGCAGAGCTCGTTTTACGCGGAGACCGGTCGTGAGTTCGACCTCGCGATCGTCACCCCCGCTGAAGCGGAACAGGACGAGATCAACGCGATCATCTTCGACGAGCTGGCGCGGGGAATCATCGCGGAAACGAGCCGCCGCCGGCT
>CAZPTF010000024.1:0-19469 GCA_964589015.1 uncultured Anaerolineae bacterium | reverse complement strand
TGCGCGGTGCTGGCGGTGGCGTGTTGGTCGATACCGGCACGCCCGGCAGCCAGAACCGCATTCTGGAGGCGTTAAATCAACATAACGCAGAGCCGAATGACATTCGCTGCATCGTCATCACGCACGCGCATGCGGACCATTACGGCAGCCTCGCCGCGCTGCGCGAAGTCACCGGCGCTCCGGTGCTGGCGAGTCGCCGCGCGGCGGAGTTTATCCGGCTGGGGCGGTCCGAGCCAGTCGTGCCCAGCGGATGTCTGTTGCGCAGCGTGTTCGCCGTGATGAACGTATTGGGCCGCGTCAGCAAGCGCGTCAAAGCGCTGTTCGATCCGGAGCTGAGCCCGGTCGACGTGGACATCGTCATCGATGATGTGTACGATCTTGCGCGTTTTGGCATTGCCGGAAAACTCCTCCCGACGCCGGGACACACGTATGGTTCGCTGTCCGTGATTCTCGACGCGGGTGACGCGATCATCGGCGATTCATTGATGGCGCTAGTACAGGGCGCGCGGGTGGCGCTCGCTGAAAGCCAACTCGCACTCGGCGAGAGCCTCGCGCGCATTCTGGCGCTTAGCCCTGAGCGTATCTATCTCTCGCACGGTAAGGTCTATACGCGCGAGGACATCCGCCGCTTGTACGAGCGCAATTTCGGCAGGTCACGCTGAAGACGTGATAGGTTTACCATTCGGTGGTCCGGATACAGGCCGGAACCATCGGTACGGCAGGATTTCGCGGTGAGCGGATGGATAGGCTGTTCCGTTTGACCCAGGGACGTACTTCGAATTGCGGTTTTTGACAAATACCGCTTATTGTGATAAACTCCTCAAAAGTGATCCAGTGATACGGTGTAGTGTCTTTCCTCAAGAGGTGATGTGGATGCCTGCTGACTATTTACCCGTCTTGATGCTTGTCATGATAGCTGCATTTTTCTCTGGAGCAGCGCTTTTCCTTCCTTCTATTGTTGGCCCTCACAAACCCAACCCGATCAAAGATCTGACCTACGAATCAGGGAAAAAACCGATTGGCACGGTGAAAAAGCGTTTTCACGTGCAGTATTATCGCACGGCGATGCTGTTCATCCTGTTCGATATCGAGGTGATTTTTCTGTATCCGTGGGCGGTGACGTTCAAACAGTTGAAGCTTTTTGGCCTGATCGAGATGGCCATTTTTGTTGCCATTTTGTTGGTAGGATACATCTATATCTGGCGTAAGGGGGCTCTTGAATGGGATTAGAGACCAAACTCCCAGAAGGGGCTATTTTGACGACGACCCTCGAAAAGATGGTGAACTGGGGGCGGGAATATTCAGTATGGCCCATGCTGTTTGGGTTGGCTTGCTGCGCCATTGAAATGATGGTCGCCGGCGCATCCAGAAACGATATCTCACGCTTCGGTTCCGAAGTGTTCCGTGCGTCGCCACGCCAGGCCGATCTCATGATTGTAGCCGGACGAGTCAGCCAGAAAATGGCCCCGGTGGTCAAACGGCTGTACGAACAAATGCCCTATCCGAAGTGGGTCATCGCCATGGGGGCTTGTGCGTCGTCGGGCGGGATGTTCAGCAACTATGCGATCATTCAAGGCGTGGACAAGATCATACCCGTGGATATCTACGTGCCGGGATGTCCGCCACGCCCCGAGGCGTTGCTCTGGGCACTGACGCGCCTGCAAAAGAAGATCGAAACCGAGAAGTTTAGCGACTACGCTTGATCGACGGTCGCGCTCACCGGCAGATCAGGGGCTAAGAAGAACCAGTCCTTACGTCAGGAGAATTTCTCCTCTCCGTTGGTGAGAGCGACGGATGTATCAGAAAACACACCAGTGATAGCTTGGTGCAGGGGATGGGGTTATGACCGAAGGTAACATCGCTGTCGAGAAACTGAGGGAGCGTTTGCCGGAAGGCGTTTTGAGCGTGGAGGAATTCCGTGGAGATACCACGATTACTCTCCGCGTGGCTGATTTGGTGCAAGCCTGCCGGGTGTTGCGGGACGATCCCGATCTCCGCTACAACATGCTTTTGTTCGTCACGGCTGTGGATTATTCCAGGATGGAGCGGCATCCACGATTCTGGACGGTCTACAATCTGTATTCGATCCCGTTCCGGCGCAGGCTGTTTTTGAAAGTCCCGCTGGAAGGGGAGCCGCTCGTTTGCCCGTCGGTGGTCGGTGTTTGGCCGGCGGCGGAATGGCACGAACGAGAAGTCTTCGACTTGATGGGTATCCGGTTCGGTGGGCATCCCGACTTGCGCCGCATCATGATGCCCGAGGATTGGGTTGGACATCCGTTGCGCAAGGACTACCCTCTGGGGGGCGAAGAAGTCGCCTTTTCGATCAACGCGGATCACCGCGGGATGGCAGATCTGGGCAAGCAAGTCCTGAATCCGGAGACGAAGGACTCCACGGTTCCGCCGGGGGTCGATACCGTTAAACACATGGTACTCAATATGGGGCCACAGCATCCGGCGACACACGGTGTGTTGCGTGTGGTCGTCGAGTTGGACGGCGAGCGGGTGATCAGCGCCCATCCCGATATTGGTAACCTGCATTCCGGTATCGAGAAGACCGCTGAGTACAAGACCTACCAGCAGGTGATCCCGTACACGGACCGTATGGACTACGTTGCGGCGATGACCAACAACCTGGGTTACATCCTCGCCGTCGAGAAGCTGCTCGGGCTGGAGATCCCGTCCCGCGCGCAGGTCCTCCGTGTCATCCTGTGTGAGTTGCAACGCATCGCCGCGCACCTGATCGCGATCGGCACGACCACACTCGATCTGGCTGGAACAATTCACGCGCTGCTGATGTACTGCTTCCGTGAGCGTGAGGAAATCATGGATATCTTCGAGATGGTTTCCGGCGCGCGGCTCACGCCCTCGTTTTTCCGCGTGGGTGGACTGCGGAAAGATGTGCCGCCCGGTTTTGTCGAGCGCGTCCGAGATTTCTGCGCACGGTTCCCGAAGCACCTCAACGAATACGAGGCGATGGTCATGCACAATCCGATCTGGCTGTCTCGTACCGTTGGGATTGGAGTGATCTCCCAAGAGGATGCGATTGCGCTGGGGGTGACGGGGCCCATCTTGCGTTCCACCGGACTGGCGCACGATGTCCGGCGGTATGCGCCCTATGCAGCGTACGAGCAGTTCGAGTTCGATATTCCGACGGCTGGTAACGGTGACTGTTATGACCGCTACGGCGTGCGTATCGAGGAAATGCGCCAATCGGTCAGAATCATCCAGCAGGCATTGGCCAAGCTGCCCGAAGGCCCGGTGGTGTGTGACGATCGTAAGGTTGTACCACCGCCGCGCGAGGAGCTCGATTTCAGCCCGGAGGCCGTGGTGCACCACTTCAAGCTGGTAACCGAAGGGTTCAGTGTTCCGGTTGGGGAGGCCTACGCGTGTGTCGAAGCACCCAAGGGAGAGATCGGTTACTATCTGGTATCGGATGGGGGTCCGAAGCCGTATCGGCTGAAGATTCGCGGGCCATCGTTCTCCAATCTGTCGTCACTCAGTTTGATGGCGAAGGGCGCGATGTTCTCCGATATGGTGTCCATTGTCGGAGCGATTGACCTCACTATGGGAGAAGTTGATCGCTGAGTATGGAACCTGCAGCACTTTCTATGAGATTCTCAGGATCGTGGCGGGCAGGTGAATGCGTTGGATGTGCCTGTTCGGTTTTCGCTGCAAGCGTGCATAACGGACTTATCAGGTCAGTCGATGGCTGGAAGCTGGAGGCTTATTACGGAGGATAGCTCGTGCTGTCAGAGGAAGTGAAAGCGGCGATTATTCAAATTCGCGACAAGTATCCCGAGCCCAAGTCGGTGGTCATGCCTGCTCTGGCCCTGGTACAGCAGGAGAAGGGCTGGTTGAGCCCAGAGTCACTGGCGGATGTGGCCGAGTTTCTGGGCGTGCCGCCGGCTGAGATCGAGGGGGTCGCCAGTTTCTACACGATGTACCGCCTCAAGCCGATGGGCAAGTATTTGATCCAGATTTGTACCAACGTCAGTTGTTCTCTGCTGGGAGCGGAGCATCTGGCGGTGTATTTGCGCCAGAAGTTGGGCATCGCAGAGGGAGAGACCACGCGCGACGGCAGGTTCTCCTGGGTGCAGGTGCAATGCCTGGGTTCTTGTGGGACTGCGCCGGTCATGCAGATCAACGATACGTATTACGAGAATCTGACCGAAGAGAAGATCGACAAAATCCTGAAGGAATTGCCGTAGATTGATGTCAACGGGCGGATGAGACTGCGAGCCGATCCGATTTTGCGACACTTTCGGAGGGGATAACGGCTTGTGGACCTACCAGTCTGTTGATGCACAGGGGATGCGCATGGAAGAGAAAGTGCTCTTGCGAAATGTGGGAGTGCCCAACTCTCACGAAATCGAAACCTATCTTGAGCGCGGGGGGTACCAGGCACTCCGGAAAGCGCTCAGGGAGTACAAGCCTGAGGATCTGGTCAACATCGTCAAAGATTCGGGTTTGCGTGGGCGCGGTGGAGCCGGGTTCCCTGCCGGCGTGAAGTGGAGTTTCTTGCCCCCGGGTGTGTTTCCCCGTTATCTGGTATGTAATGCGGATGAAGGTGAACCGGGCACTTTCAAAGATCGTGTGCTGATCGAGCATGATCCGCACGGATTGATCGAAGGGATCATCATCTCATCGTATGCCTGTCAGGTCGCACATGCTTTTATCTACATTCGCGGCGAATATGTTTTCGGAGCGGACCGGCTGGATGCCGCGGTCCAACAGGCCTATGATCGTGGTTATCTGGGTAAGAACATTCTGGATTCCGGTTACGATCTCGAGTTGACCGTCCACCGTGGTGCCGGCGCCTACATCTGCGGTGAAGAGACCGGATTGCTCACGTCGTTGGAGGGCGCGCGCGCCCATCCGAAGCTGAAACCGCCTTTCCCGGCCAGTGAAGGGCTGTATCGCAAGCCGACGGTTATCAACAACGTGGAAACACTCAGCAACGTCCCATTTATCGTCCTGAACGGCGCTGGTTGGTACAAGAGCTTCGGCACGGAGAAAAGCCCCGGCGTCAAGCTGTTCTGCATCAGCGGACATGTGAAGAAACCGGGTGTGTACGAATTGCCGTTGGGCACGCCGCTGCGCACGCTGATCTACGAGTACGCAGGTGGCCCGCTGGACGACAGGCCGATCATCGCAGTGATCCCCGGTGGCTCGTCCACGCCGATGCTGCCAGGCAGTGCGGTGGACACTGTCATGCTCGACTACGAGTCGATAGCCGAAGCTGGCTCGATGCTCGGGTCGGGGGCGGTGATCGTCATTGGACAGGGGACCTGCATTGTCGACATCGTAGAACGGTTGGCGGAATTCTATCGGCACGAATCGTGCGGGAAGTGCGTGCCCTGCCGTGAGGGGACGGACTGGCTCTACAAGATATTGCACCGCATCAAGTTGGGGCAGGGGCGTGAAGATGACCTCGACCTGTTGCTCGACATTTGCGACAACATCGCCGGGAAGACGTTCTGCCCGATGGGCGATGCCGCTTTGGGACCGGTCAGGTCGAGTATCCAACTGTTCCGCGACGAGTATCTGTACCACATCAACGAGAAATGCTGTCCGATGTCCGGTTATCGTACTGTGGAATCCTTGCAGGAGACTGGCGTGACGGTGTGAGAGCGGTGGGATAAGGCGTACGGCTCCGTTGTGGTCGGGTCGGCGGCCAGTGCATAAACGGTCCACAGTGGATTGACTACTGAAGCGTAACCAAGAGGATCTGAGTTCATGCAGGAATGGATAACTGTTACAATCGATGGACAGACGGTGAGTGTGCCTCCAGGCACCGTGATCTTGGAGGCGGCACGGTCAATTGGTATTGAGATCCCCAGCTTGTGTTACTACGCTAAACTGAGCAAGCTTGGTGCGTGCCGGCTGTGCCTGGTCGAGGTCGAACGTATGCGTGGGCTGCAAACGGCCTGCACGACGGTTGTTCGTCCGGAGATGGTGGTGCGTACCAACACGCCGGAGATCATCAAGGCCCGGCGGGGAGTGCTCGAGTTTCTGCTGACCAATCACCCGCTGGATTGTCCGGTGTGTGACAAGGGGGGCGAGTGTGAGCTGCAGGATTTAGCCTTCGGATATGGGCCTGGTGAGTCGCGATACGTGGAGGAACGGCGTCACAAGCGAAAAGCCGTGCCGTTAGGCCCTACGATCATCATGGATGAAGAACGGTGTGTCCTGTGTCGCCGCTGTGTTCGTTATCTCAAGGAGTGGGCAGATGAACCCGCTCTCGATTACATGAAACGTGGCTGCCAGACGTATGTGGGTACGTTCGAGGACACCCCTTTGAAAGGGAAGTTTGTCGGCAACGTGGTAGATATCTGCCCGGTGGGTGCGCTCACCAGCCGTACATCCCGTTTTGCGGCGCGGGCGTGGGAGTACGAAAATACACCCAGCGTGTGCGTGCAGTGTGGCGTTGGCTGCAATGTGACGCTGGGAGTGAAAACCGATACGTTGCACCGTGTCACCGCTCGACTCAATCCGGCGGTCAATGACGAATGGTTATGTGATCGCGGGCGTTTCGCCATCGACTTTGTGCATGGCAAGAACCGGCTGATCTCTCCACTGGTCCGTGGTGAAGATGGAGAATTGGCGCCTGCCAGTTGGGAGGATGCCTTGAGCCTGGTCGGGCGGAAATTGACCGCAATCGTTGAGGAGCATGGTCCGGATGCTCTAGGTGGTTTGGGCTCAGCCGTGGCAACCAACGAGGCAAACTACCTGCTACAACGGTTCATGCGTGCGGGGTTTGGGACGAACAATATCGACCATATCGGGCGACTGCCGGAGAGTGCCATGCCCGTTGATATGGAGCGTCTGGCAGGTGCGGATGTGGTCGTGCTGTGTAATGTCGAGTTGAATGAAGAAGCCCCGCTGATCGAGTTGCTGCTCCGACACCGTGCCGCAGAGCAGGAAGTGAAATTCATCGGGATCGGCCCGGTACGCCCTGATCTTACGAAGACTGGCGGGATGTGGTTATCGTGTGTCCCTGGGGATCTGGTTGCTGTTCTGAATGGCCTGGCTTCGCTGCTCTTGAAGACCGCTGCGGGCAAGAAGGCGAACAATGCCTCCGATCTGGCGGAGTGGGTGAAGCCGTTTACGCCGCAAGAGACCGAGAGACTGACCGGCGTGCAGATCGAGGTGTTGGAGGCCGTTGTCGGGCTATTGGCAAACAGCAAACGTCCCGTCATCCTGTACGGGTCACAGGCCTGTACCTCGTCCGATGCGCTGCGGGGACTGAACAATCTCGCGCTGCTGGTCGGAGCGGGTGTGCCGGCGTGCGTGGCAAGTGACTGCAATTCCCGAGGTGCGCTGGATATGGGCGTCGTCCCCGGTCTGCTGCCGGGTCGTGAGCCGCTTGCGAAAGGCACGGTACGGGAACGTTTGGGGAAATCCTGGAAAGCAAAGCTGTCCTCGCGCCCTGGACTCAGTGCGGATGAAATGAAAGCTGCTGTGCGCGATGGCCGGATGAAAGCGCTCTACATCATGCATGCGAATCCGGTGGCCGATGCGCCGGGTTGGGAGAAAACGCTCAAGGGCGCGGGTGCATTTATCGTGGTGCAGGATATGTTTCTGACGGAGACTGCGCAGTTGGCGGATGTGGTCTTGCCGTGTGCCAGCTTCGCCGAAGGCGACGGCACAGTGACCAACCTGGCCGGCCGCGTGCAACGCGTGCGCCAGTGTGTGCCGCTATTGAGCGACGTACGCACAGACGCGCAGATCCTGCGCGCGCTGGCGCGCGAGATGGGCGGCGATTTCGGCTACGACAGCGTGCAGGCCGTGACGCGTGAGATCGCGCGTGTCGTGGAGCTGTATGCCGGCACGAATCACGATGCGCTGCCTGCCGAGGGGCGTCTGCTCGACTATCCCAACGGCGCGCTGCGCTTCGCGCGGGCTGAATACACGGCACCTCGTGCAAACGATGAATATCCGCTGGCGTTGGTCACCGGACGGCTGTTGTATAACGGTGATTGGACCTTGCGAGAAACAGACGCATTCGTTGAGCTCGTTCCGGAGCCGTTTGTGTTGCTTAATCCGGCTGATGCCGCCAGATTGGACGTCAAGGACGGGCACAAAGTCAAAGTCTCATCGCGCGTGGGTCAGGTGAGGGTAGTCGTTCATCTGAGCGAAGATGTCCGCCGAGGATGTGCGTATTTGCCTGTGCGGGTGAACGATACGCTGGCGGTGACCGTGCTACAGGATGACGTTCCGGTGACGCATGTCCGCATCTCGCGCTAGCTGCTGGCGATCCTGGAGCCGCTCGGCAGACACGTTGTCTTTGGACAAGGACCTAACTGATCGATCATGAGGTGATAGGGAAAACGTATGGATTGGATAGATACCCTGCTCATTCCGTTGATAGTCACATTCGCGATTGCTGTTGGTGTGCTGGCGTGTGGAGCCTATGTTACGGTCTTCGAGCGTAAGCTGTGTGGACGTTTCCAGGTACGCTATGGTCCCAACAGAGCCTTCAAGTTCGGTCTGTTGCAGCCGATTGCGGATGCGATCAAGGCGTTCATGAAGGAAGAGATCGTCCCCAAGTGCGTGGACAGCAAGCTCATCTATGTGCTCGCGCCGGGCATCTCCTTCGCGATGGTGATCATCACATTCGCGGTCATTCCCATCGGGCACGATTGGAATATCTTCGGGCACAATGTCCGATTGCAGGTCGCTGATATCGACGTTGGCCTGCTGTATGTGATGGCGGTCGCAGGGCTGGGTTCATACGGGATCGTCTTGGGCGGGTGGACGTCCAATAACAAATATTCGTTGTTGGGTGCGTTGCGTACGACGGCACAGCTGATCAGCTACGAATTGCCGATGGGGTTGGCGTTGGTCAGCGTCGCTCTGATAGTAGGGTCATTGCGGATGTCCGATCTGGTTGCTTTTCAGCATGTCTGGCCCTTGATCGTGCTGCAACCAGTGGGTTTCCTGCTCTACTTCATCAGTGCTCTGGCAGAGAACAACCGCTCTCCTTTCGATCTGCCGGAGACGGAGAACGAATTGGTTTCCGGTTTTGCGACCGAATACGGTGGGATCAAGTTCGCATTGTTCTTCATTGCGGAATACGCGAACATGGTGGTAATCAGCTCGATTGCGGTGACGGTTTTCCTGGGTGGTTGGCAGTGGCCTGCTTTCCTTGCCAATATCCATCCCATCGTCTCGGTGATGGTTTTCTTCGCCAAGGTGTGGTTCATGCTGTTCATGTATGTCTGGATTCGCGCCAGTTTGCCACGCGTCCGCTTTGACAGGCTGATGAACTTCAACTGGAAATTCATGTTCCCACTGGCGTTGTTGAACCTGGCGGTCACAGCAGTGATTGTGGCGCTGGTGGCCTAGAGAAATCCGGAGGGTGCGTCTCCTCCTGTCGTTTGCGGCGAGTGGAATCTGACCTGTTTGCCATTGTGCTGTGGTGGTCCAAATAGAGGTGGAGTATAGGCATGCTACAAAGCGTCTTGAGAGGCATCATAGAGTTCCCCAGGGCAATGGGAGTGACACTGCATTATTTGTTCACCAAACCCATCACGGTTCAGTTTCCGGAAGAGCCGGTACGCGTGTATCCGCGCCTCAGGGGCCGCCACGAACTCCAGCGGCACCCTGACGGTCTGGAGAAATGCGTGGGCTGTGGGCTGTGTGCGGCTGTGTGTCCGTCAGGTGCGATCTTCGTACAGGCCGCGGAGAATACGCCGGAGAACCACGTCTCGCCCGGCGAAAGATATGCCGAGATATACGAAATCAACATGAGCCGGTGCATCTTTTGTGGGTTCTGTGAAGAAGCGTGTCCGATGGGGGCGATTGTTTTGAAGCACGATTTCTGCCTGTCCGAGCGTAGCAGGGAGTCGATGATTTACACCAAACAGCGCCTGCTTCAGCTTACCTCTCCCAACGTTATTGTACTGGAGGATTAGCGCATCATGGAGATGGTCATGTTTGTCATTCTCGCCGTGATCGCCGTTGTGGCGGCGTTGGGTGTCATTACACAGAAGCGTGTGGTTTACTCAGCTCTCTGTCTCCTCCTGAACCTATGCGCATTGGCAGGGCTTTATATCTTGCTGAATGCGCAGTTCATCGCGGTCGCACAGATCATCGTCTATGCCGGCGCCATTGTGGTCTTGTTTCTGTTCGGTATCATGCTACTCTCAGAGGACTGGGAGGATTTCAAAGTGGGCAAGATGGGCTGGTTGCGCTATCCGGCAATTGTTCTTGCGGCTATTCTGTTGGTGCAGATCGGATTTATGCTGAGTGCCGGTGTGTTGGGTGGATCTGGTGAGTATACTCAGGAATTGTTTGCACAGCATGGCAATGTCTGGATGTTGGGGCGGGCCCTGTTTACTGATTTTTTGATTCCGTTCGAGCTGGCTTCCGTATTGCTGCTGGGTGCGATCGTTGGCGCTGTGTTTCTAGGGCAGGAACGGCCTGAGCTCTAAACTGCGTTGTTGTGCGCTAACGGTTATGCCGGCCCGGTGTAATCGAAGGTTGGTCAAGGGCAATGCACGGGAGGCGGTTGGCCTTCCGGTGTTGACAGTGTTGTTGTAGTCCTGTGTTTTTTGACGCTCGCGTAAGCGGCAAGAAAGGGGGAGAGAAAATGCAGCACGTCGGGTTCTTGATCAGGTTGGTGGCCTACATCATCGATGCGATCATATTGGCAATCGGTCAGGGCATCTTGATGGCGATTTTTGGGCTGTCGTCTTTCATGACCCAGTCTGGCGGAGGTTCCCAGGTTTCGATTGGAGCGCTGCAGATCATCGGGTTTATCCTGATACTGGTGTGGGACATCGGTTATTTCGTCTACTTCTGGTCCAGCAGCGGACAGACTCCCGGCAAGATGATCATGGGCATCAAAGTGGTGTCCGTTGATGGCGGTCCGGTGTCCGTCGGTAAGGCGATAGTGAGACTGATCGGCTATGCCATCAGCGGCATCGTCATCTATCTGGGCTTCCTGTGGATCATCTGGGACAAAGAGAAGCAGGGTTGGCACGATAAGATCGCCGGCACATACGTCGTCAAGACCTGATCGGCCGGTACGGTTTCACCTGGATTTGCGCGCGGCAGCCACGGTGCACGCCCCGTGGCTGCCGGCAGCGAGTCTCCGCAGGGAGGCTCGCGTTGAGGCGATAGAGGGCTCACGCTGCGGGGCAGCGGTGTGGCAGAGGAGACCTGTTGTCCGCGAGCCGCTCCGCGTGACGCCCGCACATCGGTGCCGGAGGGTGCCACAGAGGGGAACGCGTTTCGTTTCCGCGAACGTGGCAGTGTCTCCGGCGGAGAAGGGGTAGGTTTCTGTGGTTCAAGTCGAGTATTATCTGATTCTGTCTGCAATTCTTTTTTCCATCGGTGTTCTCGGGGTCATCATCCGCCGGAACGCAATTGTGCTGTTCCTGTGCATCGAGCTGATGTTGAATGCGGTCAACCTGACATTCATCGCTTTCGGACGCTACTTGGACTCGATCGATGGGCAGGTATTCGTATTGATCGTAATGACCGTGGCGGCGGCGGAAGTGGCGGTTGGTCTCGGCATCATTGTCGCGCTCTTCCGTGGCAAAGAGACCACCAGCGTGGATGACATCAACCTGTTGAAGGGGTAATACCGGCGACAAAGAGCGCACCAGGTCAAGACGAATTGGCGCTTTTGTGGCGAGCATGGAATGAATGGAAATGGCGGAGGCGTGGATGTTTCCGAATTACGAATGGTTGTTGCTACTGTTTCCCCTGATTGGGGTCTTCATCAACGGTCTGTTTGGACATAAGCTAGGTCGCCGTGCAGTGGCGTGGATCGCTTGCCTGGCAATTGGCCTGTCCTTTCTGGTTTCGCTGTCCCTCCTCTGGGCACAACTGCAACTACCGGAGGATGCGGCGGCGACATCGTCGACGCTGTTCAATTGGATGTCCGTTGGCGACTTTAGAATTGACCTGACCCTGTTGATCGACCCTCTATCCGTCCTGATGGCGGTCGTGGTAACTGGTGTGAGTACGGTGATTCACATCTATTCGGCAGGGTACATGGCCGAGGACCGGCGGTACAGCCGCTATTTCGCCTTCCTCAACCTGTTCGTTTTTGCCATGCTCATTCTGGTTCTGGGGAACAACTTCCTGATGATGTACGTCGGTTGGGAAGCAGTCGGCCTCTGTTCCTATTTGCTGATTGGCTTCTGGTTCGAACGTCCGTCCGCCGCGAATGCGGGTAAGAAGGCATTTCTCGTCAACCGCGTAGGCGATTTCGGATTTGCGCTCGGTATCATGTTGATCTTCGCCACATTTGGAACGTTGGATTTCTCGACGGTGTTCGCCAACGCCCCAGCGTTGTTGCCGCGGGGCAGCGAGCTGGCGACCGCGCTGACGCTGCTGCTGTTGATGGGGGCGGTAGGCAAGTCGGCGCAGATTCCGCTCTACGTGTGGTTGCCGGATGCGATGGAAGGCCCAACCCCGGTTTCCGCACTGATCCACGCTGCGACGATGGTGACGGCCGGTGTGTACATGATCGCCCGCAACCACGTGTTGTTCGAGCGCGCGCCCGGCACGATGCATGTGATCGTGGCGATTGGCTTGGCGACTGCCTTCTTTGCGGCGACGATGGCGTTGGTCCAGAACGACATGAAGCGGGTGCTGGCGTATTCGACGATCAGCCAGTTGGGCTATATGTTCGTTGCGGTCGGCGTGGGAGCGTATGCTGCCGGAATGTTCCACCTGACCACCCACGCTTTCTTCAAGGCTCTGCTCTTCCTCGGCGCTGGGAGCGTGATGCATGCGTTATCCGGAGAGTTGGATATCCAGAAGATGGGTGGTCTGCGCGAGAAACTGCCGACGACCTATCTGACCTTCGTCGTAGGCTCTCTGGCGTTGGCTGGCGTCCCCCTGTTCTCCGGGTTCTTCAGCAAGGACGAGATTATGTGGAACGTTTGGCTGGAGGCGGGACCGCTGGTGTGGGTTATCGCGCTTTTCACCGCGTTTCTCACAGCTTTCTATACCTTCCGGTTGGTCTTCATGGCCTTCTGGGGGAAACCGCGCGACAAGAAATTGTTTGGACATGCACATGAGTCGTCGTCGATCATGACTGTGCCGCTCGTCATCCTGGCGGTGTTCGCGGCGATCGCCGGTTTCATTGGGTTGCCGGGCGGGCTGTCTCTAATCGAGAAGTTTTTACATCCCGCTTTGGTCACACCCGGGGTCCATCGTATCGCCGCAGAGCATGGCGTTATCGAATGGGTTTTGTTGCTTATCTCGGCAGTAGTTGCGCTGGTAGGTATCTATGTGGCGTATTACATGTATGTCCTGAAGCCGGAGATTCCCAAGAAGCTGGCGAAGCAATGGTCATCCGTGTACACTTTGCTCGTCCGCAAATACTATGTGGATGAAGCCTACACGGAAGTTATCGTCAAGCCTCTGAAGGATATCGGCGGTTTCCTGGCCTCCACTATCGACAAGGGCCTCATCGATGGGATTGTGAACGGAATCGGCAGTGTGACTACGGGTTTGGCCCCCATATTGGGAGGCATGCAGGCGGGACTTGTGCGTGAATACGCATTCTCGATCCTGATTGGCGCCGTGGCGGTCCTGGGGTATTTGGTCTTACGGTAATCGAACTGAATTAGGAGTCTCACGCGTATGAATGAATTCGGATTCCCTATCCTGTCTGCCATCGTCTTCCTGCCTCTGTTGGGCGCAGTGGTTCTGGCGCTGTTCTTCCGCGTGAAGGATGACGGGACGATGAAGGGATGGGCGCTGGCGGTGATGTTGGTCGATTTTGTGCTCTCTCTGGCGCTCCTGTTGAAGTGGCAGCCCACTGCTGACATGCAGTTCGTCGAGAACGTGCCGTGGGTGGCAGGACTTGGCATCAGCTATCTGTTGGCTGTGGATGGCATCAGTCTGTTCCTGGTGTTGCTGGCTACCCTGTTGATGCCTCTTGCGTTGTTGGGCGGCTGGCGGGCCATTGACAAGAACGTGAAGGGGTTCCTGTTCTTCATGCTGGTGCTGCAGACCGGTGTCCTGGGTGTGTTTACCGCCCTCGATCTCGTGCTGTTCTATGTCTTCTGGGAGGCCATGCTCATTCCCGCCTATTTCCTGATCGGCATGTGGGGAGGCGCGCGCCGCCATTACGCTGCCATGAAATTCTTCCTCTACACTATGGCGGGCAGTGCGTTGATGCTGATCGGCATCCTGTACCTGGCGGTGTCGGGTTACCAGGCGGGAACGGGTTTCACATTCAACCTGCTGAATCTGCGCGCGTTGCCTCTGGGTTACTGGGAGCAGATCGGTCTGTTTGCGGCGTTTGGGCTGGCATTTGCGGTCAAGGCGCCGCTGTTCCCGTTTCACTCATGGTTGCCGGATGCTTACGGTGAATCGCCTATGCCGGTGACGGTGATCCTGGCAGGTGTGTTGTCCAAGATGGGCATTTATGGATTCTTGCGCATCTGCTTGCCGCTCTTCCCAGAAGCTCTGCCGGTGTTTGCGCCCATCATCGCGGTATTGGCGATCCTTGGGATCGTCTATGGCTCGTTGGTTGCGCTTGGGCAGAAGAATGCCAAGATGCTCGTGGCCTATTCGAGTGTGGCGCACATTTCGCTCATCGTGCTGGGAGTCTTCGTGTTGGATATGCAGTCGGCGCAGGGCGTGTTGATTCAGGTTGTGAATCATGGCCTGAACATTGCGATTCTGTTCCTGTTGCTCGGCATGATCTACGAACGTTACGGGACGCTCGAGATGGCGGAGCTGAGTGGGTTGTGGAAAGTCGTCCCCGCGCTGGGTGTTTTTCTGCTGCTTGCCATGCTCGCTTCGGTGGGGCTGCCAGGCTTGAACGGCTTCGTGGGTGAATTCCTGATCCTGGTCGGGGTGTTCCAGATAAACCAGACCTACGCTGTGTTTGCGGCGCTGGCGATCGTGTTGGGCGCATGGTATATGTTCAACCTGTATCGTCAGATCATGCAAGGACCTACCACCGAGGAGGTAGACAGAAAGACCGTCTTGGCAAGTGTCCGTGATCTGTCAACCCGTGAAGTGTTAGCGTTGATCCCGATTGTTCTCTTGATCTTTTTCATCGGGATTTATCCGAACTGGATGTTTGCAAGAACCCAGTTCTCGGCTGAGACATTGGTCAGCGAGAGCCAACAGATCCCGGTTACGATGATGGAACAACCGGTTGCGAGTGAAGAACCCGGAAGTTGACGGTTTCCAGACCGGGCTCTGGGTTGATTGCGGTTTCAACCAGGTTAAAGCAAACACTGAATGATTTGCTCTTGATTCTAAGGAGAACGTCTTAATGGAGATTGTCATCCCTGATGTGAATTGGATAGCACTTGCTCCGCAAATTATCGTCATTGCGACGGCACTGTTAGTGTTGTTGCTGGGTGTCCTATCAGGGCCCGGGCGTAAGAGCTATCTGCCATATCTGAGTTTGCTGGGTGTGATTCTGGCTGGCCTGATCGCCTTCTATTACTGGGATGGTCACGAAACGGTTTCCCCTGGCATGGTAGCAGTGGATGCCTTCTCGGCTTACTTGAATCTGGCCTTCTTGCTTGCTGCCGGTTTGTCGATTCTGCTGTCGGTTGACTACGTGCAGCGTACGGATTTGGGAGAAGGGGAGTACTACGGGCTGTTGTTGCTTTCGGTTGTCGGCATGATGTTCCTCGCCGGTGCCAGTAACTTGCTGATCGTTTTTCTCGGCGTAGAGATCCTGTCGATTCCTCTCTATGTGTTAGCCGGGTTCAACCACAAAGATCCTCAGTCAGGTGAATCGGCGCTGAAGTACTTCCTGCTGGGTGCGTTCGCATCGGGTTTTCTGCTATACGGTATCGCGTTGCTGTACGGCGGAACCGGCACGACCAGCCTGCCGGAGATCGCCCAGTATCTGGCGACGGCATCGCAGGTCAGCTCTTATGTCTGGATCGGTATGGGCCTGGTGCTGGTCGGTCTGGGCTTCAAAGTCGCACTGGTTCCGTTCCACATGTGGACCCCCGACGTTTATCAGGGGGCACCGACGCCGGTCACTGCGTTCATGTCGGTGGGGGCTAAGGCAGCGGGCTTCGCGGCTTTGTTACGCATTCTGCCGGGAGCGCTCTTCGTGCAGATGACTGGTTGGAGTTGGGTTCTGGCGGTGCTCGCTATTTTGACCATGCTGTTGGGTAACGTGGCAGCGATTGCACAGCGCAATCTGAAACGAATGCTGGCTTATTCGAGCATCGCGCATGCGGGCTACATCACCATTGGTCTGGTGGCGGGGTCGGTTGCCGGTATTGAGGCGATTCTGTTCTATCTCGTCGCGTACATTTTCATGAATATCGGCGCGTTCGCCGTGGTTGCCGCGGTCAGCCGGGACCGTGGACCGGGCGAGGGTGAGTCACTGCAGGATTTTGCTGGTCTGGGGAAAACTCAGCCGTGGCTTGCCGGAGCAATGGCCGTGTTCATGTTCTCACTGGCTGGGCTACCGCCCCTCGCCGGGTTTTTGGGCAAGCTGTACGTGTTCGCTGCCGCTGTGGAAAACGGCTGGTGGTGGCTGGCTGCCATTGGGGTGGCCTGCAGCGTCATTTCGGCGTACTTCTACCTGCGCGTGGTCCTCTACATGTATATGCGAGAACCGGTGGGGGATGCCGTGAGGTTGGCTGTCTGCCCTCCAGTAGCTATTGTACTGGTGATCACCGTATTGTTGACCGTGTTGATTGGTGTGCTCCCGGGGACCCTGGTCTGGCTCACACAGGCGGCGCTGGTCGGCTGGGGGATGTAGCGAAAGATAGGTCATAGATGATCTCCGAAATACTGTAGACCGCGTAAGCCTGAAGGAGGCTTGGCTATGCCTTCAGGCTCTTTGCTATTGCGTCACCTAACCCCTTGCCCCCCTTCCCGCATAGGCGTGTGGACCGGAGACATGGGTCACACCTGAGGGGATATCTGGGCATACCTCTCATAAAACTGCACAGCCTGATAATTTTGCTTTTCCGGAGTGTCTATGCTGACCAATTGTGTTCTTACCGTACAGAAGATCTCACCGCGGTCCTGGATTGATGCGCGTCTTGAAGTGCGATCCTCGCCCATTCATGGTAAAGGCATATTCGCCAACGCACCCATTCAACAAGGAGAGATCGTTATCGTTTGGGGCGGTACACTGTTTACCCTGGAAGACATCCGGGCAGGGAAAGCCCTTGAGCATAGTTACACTGCTATTGGCGAAGGGATTTACCTGGGACATACCAGTGAGCAGGGAAACAGTGTGGATGATTACATCAACCATTCCTGCGACCCGAATGTTTGGCTGGTCAATGAAATCACACTGGCCGCAAGACGTGACATAAGTGTGGGCGATGAAGTGACAGCCGACTTTGTTATGTATTGGGAACCCGATGAAGAAGAGTCGGAACCCTGGGAATGCCATTGTGACTCAGCGCTGTGCCGCAAGGTATTTACCAGTCGAGATTGGCGGCGGGTAGAACTGCACGAGCGATACGGTAACCATTTTTCGCCCTACATCAATGAGCGCATCAGGAGATTACGAGAAACGGGCTGTAGTGCCCACCCCTGATTGGACGACTGGGGATTGGTTCAACGCGAACCTGCGCGCTTGCGGACGGCGGCTGGAGAGCTGACAGACGTGTTCAGAATTTTGGGGAGGCTGGCGAGCAGTGGGCTTGTTACGCTGGAAACGTGCCCTACTGTGTTCACATGAGTGTCCTCTGTTGGTCAAGACTGTGCCAATCTCAAAGAGGTTCTGTTTGCGAGGTGGTTACATGACCCGCTGCCAGGCACCCATATTGTCTATGCGGAGATTGGCCCAGTCGTGGGCGTGAAGTCTGACTGGGCCAATCTTCAACGCCACTGTCGTTGTGCGGAGACTGCTGCGCCTGGGCGGACCACATACCGGTCTGCACCGTAGTGGCTTGGCACAGTCTGGTATAGCGGGCGTGTTCTTCAGCGAATTTGTCGCGTCGAAGGCGATGCAGCTGCCGCCATCATGCCTGGATGCACCGGAGTCGATAGACAATTGGACAAATTCGAAGTATCCGTGTATAATACCCTGCTGTTGAGGTACTTATATTGCATGCAACAAGTTGAAAGGGGAGGAAACACCGTTGGCCAATATAGCATCAGCAATTAAGCGAGTCCGTAGTTCAGAGCGTAAGCGGGTCCGCAATCGAATCGTCCGTTCTTCGACGCGTACATACATCAAGAAGGCGAAACAGGCGATGGTTCTGGGAACCGCGGAAGGTGAGATGATTCAACGGGCTCTGAAATCGCTTGACCGCGCGGCGGCAAAAGGCGTCATCCACAAGAACAATGCGTCGCGTCGTAAATCACGTTTGATGAAGCAGTACAATCGGTGGCTGGCGAGTCAGTAGACAACTGCCAGGCGTTAAATTTCAGACATTTATTACCAAAAGAGAAACGTGCGCACTGGGAATTTTCTTCCGAAGCAGCGCACTTCTTTTTTACGCGGTTGGTCCGGTATCTGCGGAGTCGTGTTTGTCGGGATAAAAGATATAGCCGACACGGCGAACCGTTCGAATGTAGACCGGTTTTTTGGGGTCCGTTTCGAGTTTCTCGCGCAGCCAGCGAACGTGAACGTCCAACGTTCGGGTATCACCCAGGTAGTCGGTTTCCCATACCTCTTTCATGATTTGTTTGCGGGTCAAGGTTTTGCCAGCATTTCGCATCAGGAATTCGAGTAAACGGTATTCTTTGGGTGTAAGCCTCACAATCTGGTCGTGATGGGAAACCCTCCGCTTTTCCGGGTCCAGTGCGAAATCCCCGACGCTCAAAGGCTGCGTGTGTCTCAGGCTGAGCATCAGCAGCTTCGTGATCCGATTACTGAGTTTCCTCGCTGTGAACGGTTGGACCAGGTGGACATTGATATGTGGACCCTGGGCAAGTCGTGTCCCCTCGGGCGAGATCAACATCACCAACAGGTCCTTGTGGGTTGCTCGGAGTTGATCGCACAGTTGGGCGGTGTCCAGCGCTGACTCCGTTGTGTCGATAATCGCGAAGACCGGCCGTTGTTCGCTGAGTTTGATCAGGACATTCCATTGTGGTTCCGAAAAAACGAACTCGCACTCGATGTTTCGTGTTGCTCGCTCGAGCATATCTATGCTGGATTCATTTGCTCCAATAACAAGAATTCTGTGCATCCCAGATCCTTTGGAAAGTATGGCCGGTCTCGAAACACGTCCCAACGCTGCGTGACAACTCCGGGGGCGTGAGATTGCTTGCACCAGTGACGTGCAGTCCTAAACGAAGTGGGGGAGGCGGACTGCCGTACCGCGGAAGACATCTGATACGAGAGCGCCTTGGCCCGCATGTGGGAAAGCGTGGTCAGGCGAACTCGATTCAGGTATTTTAACATACTTCTCGTCAAGATTCAAAAATCAATGATTGCGGGTATGGCGATGGAGCAATCTGCGGTCGGCGCTGGGGCGCGTCCGGAAATTTTGGGGCTGGCGAGCAATGGGCAAGTCGTGTTTGCAGCGTGATCTGCCAGGTTCACA
>CAZPTF010000023.1:0-22390 GCA_964589015.1 uncultured Anaerolineae bacterium | reverse complement strand
ACGCGCGAAGAAAGTCCGGTCCTCGCGGAACACGACCCAGGCGAGCGCGGCCCACAACACGAGCGTGGCGTAGGTCGCCAGTGATAGCAGCAAGACGTGCTTCAGGAAGACGATCCACAGGACACCATATAGATCGATCGCCAGCAGGCAGCCGACGGCTACCCACACGAGCGCGCGCCGTCGCGGATGGTTTGCGTTGTTCCACAACAATGTGAAGAGCGGGATCAGCAGTAACATCAGGTAGTGGTACCAGCAGATGGATGGAAACAGCAACGTGGCGATGATGACCAACGAAGTTTCTTCCATGAGCAGTCTGCCGACCGGCCTGCCAGGCCAGCATAGCAGAAAGGTCACCCCAAGCAGGATGAGGCCGAGTCCTCGCCCGAGTGCCCATGCCAACGGTGGGTTGTCGGCCCACGATGTGCCCCACGAATACGAAGTGAGGATGCGGCTGAAGAACCCCAACAGCGCTTGGTTCTGTGGTTTGACCTCGAATTGATGCGGATCGGCTTTCAGTGCCATGTGCTGTCCGTAGCTCCACATGGCATCCCAGCCAACGAATGGGATGCAGAGCAGTGCGAGGATGGCTATACCGGCGATGGCCCCGATGACGACACGCCACTGTCTGCGCCACAGGAAATAGACGACGAGTGTGAGCGGCATCAATTTGAGCATGATACCCAGCGAAAGGGCCAGACCGGCCTCGATGGGGCGGTTACGCTGGCTGGCCCACAGTGCCAGTGCGATGGAAAGCAGAACCAGGGCGTTGACCTGGCCCGAATACAGGGTGGAGAGCACCGGGACAAACAGGACCGCGATCAGCCACATCCACGGCAACCGTTTGCGCCCGCCGGGCAAGATCTCGGCCAGTACGGCGACTGCTCCTATGACTGCGATGGTGTTGGCGATGGTCCAGACGAAGCCCGCTACGCGTGGCGGGAGTGCAAGCAGTGGCATGATGAGGACGGCCAGCAGCGGGGGATAGCGATAGGGGGGCGCAAACGCCGGGACGTTGAGCGCGTCGGCGAGGGGCTGCCAGTGTTCGAAATGATGCATGCTATATACGTCCATCCTGCTGCGGAAGGCGCTGGCAGCCAGGTAGTACAGGTAGAAGTCTTCCAGGTTGTTGGTCAGCGTCTGGTAGATGCCTCTGGCCATCAGCAGCAAAGCAACAACGGCAACGAACAGCAGTACGATCAATAGTGGCTTCTGCAGTTTCTGGGGGACTCCGAGCCTGCTATCGAACATGTCCTGGCTTTCTCCGAGTAGCTTCTCGTCCGGTCAGGCGGGCGTGCTGGCAGTGGCGGCGCTCAAGTATAGCGTTTCACCTCGAAGCGGTACAATTGCTTGGGTTCATCGGGGTTGATTCCCGCTTTGCGGCACGCGATCTCGATCTGATACTCGACGGTATCGACCCCTTCCAGATCCGGCAACAGCAGGCCCCTTCTCCAGCCGCTTTCGACAATGACGCCGTATCGTTTGGGATCCAATTGATCCGGACCTGCAATCGGTTCGGGTTCGGTCAATACATCGACTTTGTAATCGAGGCCTTCCAGGTCTTTCGCTTTCACGGGGGAAAAGCGCGGGTCCCGCGTTGCGGCACTGATCGCATTCTGAATCACCTCTTCGGCGATGCTGGGCTGGGTCGGTGCTATCGTGCCGATGCACCCGCGGAGGTTACCGCTGCGGTCGTGGAGTGATACGAAAGTCCCGGCCTGGCCCTGCATTTCAGGTGATGGGTCGGCAGGCGGCTCGATCGTCTTCCCACTTCGGATGTACGTCTCGACCGATTGTTTTGCAAGCTGAACCAGCGGGTGCATCTTGTCCTCCTCATCTGACATGCCTGACTTGCCATAAACTCTTCAACGGCAGGACATTTCGACCGTGTCCACGCGATTGTCCAAAGACCATTGTAGCATGTTCCAATGTGGAATGCAATGTGTTTTGTCTCCCTGTTCCGTCAAGTCTGCAAGCGCATCACGGTACTCCCTTGCCCTGCATTGACCCGTTTGAGCGCGCAAATCAACTTGTCGTAGCGGGTCTAAGATGTTACAATGGTTCGGACATCACTCATTTTGCGGAGGCTGGGTTTGCAGACAGGCAAGACGTGGATACAGTGGTTCGAAAGACATGGCGTCTGGATGCTTCTGGTTGTTGTGATAGCAGTGAGCGCTGTTCTCCGGCTGTACGATGTGGAATGGGACAGCGGGATTATGGCACATCCTGATGAGCGATCCACGGTTGCTTTCTATGCGCCGACCATTGCGTGGCCTGGCAACCTCTCCGAAGCGCTTGATCCCCATCGCTCGCCTCTCAACCCCTTTTGGGACACCTACGGGCAACATCGTCGTAGCTATACGTATGGGCATTTCCCCCTGTACCTGCTGGTACTCGTCGGCAGTCTGCTGCGCGCGCTTGCGCCGCTTGCCCAGCATCTGCCCGCGCCCGCGCCGCTCGTGAATTTTCTGTTGAGCGCCGATTCCGCCTCCGGGTTCCTGGTGATCGGGCGTGCGCTGACCGCCCTGTTCGACATCGGCTCGGTCTACCTGGTCTTTCTGATCGGGCGGCGGCTCTACGGGCGCTGGGCGGGTCTACTCGCCGCAGTGCTCACAGCGTTTACGGTCATCCAGATCCAGTTAGCACACTTTTTCGCCGTCGATCCCATCTCGACGACGTTCGTCCTCCTCACAATATATGGGGCCATCCGGATGGCAGAGGAGGACTCGACCGGCGCAGCGATCCTCACCGGGGTGGCGGCCGGTCTGGCGATCGCGTCCAAGTTCAGCGCGCTGCCGATCATGATGGCTCCGGCGGTGGCCTCACTCGCCATCGTCCTCTCGCGAAAACGTGAGGGCAGGAGCATCCATGATAGCTTGTTGCGGCTGTGTTTGTGTTGCCTGACGGCCTTCCTGACGTTTGTGGTGACCAGTCCCTATGTCCTGTTGGATTTCGGCGCATTCTTCATCGCGGTGGTCAAAGAGCAGGGCGCGATGGTGCGCGGTGTGGCCGATATGCCGTTCACCCGGCAATATCGTGGAACGCTTCCATACGTCTATTTCATCGAACAGCAGCTCCGCTGGGGAATGGGCTGGCTGTTGGGTATTGTCAGTTTTGCTGGCCTGGGTTGGGTCATCATCCGCGCGTTCACGAGACGTATCCGTATTGGCGAGCTGATCGTACTGGCCTGGCTTATCCCCTACTTCGGCTTCACCGGCTTATTCCTCGCCAAATTCATGCGGTATATGTCTTCGGTTGTGCCGCTGGTGATCATTTTGGGCGCCGGGATGCTGGTGGCGCTGTGGAGATGGGGAGCGCAGAAAGGCCGGCGTGGTATCGTGGCACGCTGGGCTGCCGTTCTGCTGATCGTACTGACGTTGGTGACCACGGTATTCTGGTCGTTGGCATTCGTGAATGGCGTATATGGCGCAGAACACCCGTGGGTACAGGCTTCGCGTTGGATCTACGCGCATATCCCGGATGGCTCGGCGCTCGGTCTCGAACACTGGGATGACAATTTGCCCTTTGGCCTGCCCGAGCCGGGCGCCAATATGGGAACACATGGGTATCGTGTCGTCGAGTTCCCACTCTACGAGGAAGACACGGCGGCGAAATACGAGCTGCTGAAGGAACGGGTGCGCCAATCCGACTACATCATTCTGGCGAGCAATCGGCTGTACCGGACAATTCCGCGTCTGCCCGAACGTTACCCGCTGAGTACGAAATACTACGAAGCGTTGTTCTCCGGCGCACTCGGCTTTGAGCGGGTCAAGGAGTTTACGGCCTATCCATCCCTGGGGCCGTTCGTCATCAATGACGATGCCGCGGACGAGAGTTTCACCGTCTACGACCACCCCAAACCGATCATTTTCCGGAAGGTTCGCGATCTGAGCGATACGGAATGGGAACAGTTGTTCGCCAATTCCTGGGAACATGCGCTCCCAGGCTACGTGGGACAGAAGACCGTGTTAGCGCGCTTGTGGGGTGAGTCGCCACTGCCGGTGCTGGTCCAGGTGAGCGAATCTCCTGCCAACAGCGAGGGTACGGAAAGCAAGTCGTTGCTGCTTTCCCAACCTGTGGATACGCTACCGGTGGTCGATGATTTTCGCTGGAACGAGATCGGGAATCGCTCTCCTGTGTTTGCCGTGTTCTTCTGGTGGTTCGTCGTGCAGGCTGTCGGACTCGTGGGTTGGCCGTTGACGTTCGTTGTTTTCCGGAACCTGGCGGATCGAGGACATATCCTGGCGAAAAGCCTGACCCTGCTCCTGGCCGCCTATCTGGTCTGGCTGCCGTCCAGTTTCCGCCTGGCACAGAACCGCCTGCTGTTTATCCTGGTGGTGTTGGGTCTGATCGCCGTCCTGTCTGTGGTGTTGCTGTGGCAACGGCGTGCCGAAGTGCGGCTGTTCCTGAAGTCGCACTGGAAGCTCATCTTGCTCAATGAAGTGGTGTTTGTCGTTGCCTATCTGCTGTTTGTGGGGATTCGTGTATTGAACCCTGACCTCTGGCAACCCTGGTTGGGCGGCGAAAAATTCATGGACTTCGCTTTCCTGAATGCCACTCTGAAGAGCGCCTATTTCCCGCCCTACGATCCTTATTTTGCCGGTGGCTATCTGAACTACTATTATTATGGGCAATATGTGGTGGGCCTCCTCTTCAAGCTGGCTGGGATCGCTCCTACGGTGGCGTTCAATCTCGTTATCCCCATGCTGTTTGCATTGACCGTCGGTAACAGCTTTTGCCTGGGGTACAATCTGACTGCGAACGGGAAGTGGCACAACATGACAGCACTCGCAACGGGTTTTACCGCCAGTGCGTTCGTAGCCATCCTCGGCAATGTGGAAGGCTTCTTGCAGCTCTGGCGGCAGTTCGGGACGATCAGCGGCTCCTCGTTCCACAGCACCATTCCGGGACTGGAAGGATTGGTGCGAGGGGTGCTTGGCGTCGTCACCGTGCTGCAGGGAAGATCACTCCCATCATACGACTACTGGGGGCCGACACGGGTCATCCCGTACACGATCAATGAGTTTCCCTTCTTCAGTTTTCTGTTCGCGGATTTACACCCGCACATGATCAATATTCCTTTCGTGTTGCTGTTCGTCGCGCTGCTGCTCAACATCGTGCGTGGAATGGATTCCCATATCCTTCGTCCGCACGCTCGCCAGCCGGACCTGCAAGGGGATACCGCTTCCCCCGTTGGAGGCACGGAGCAGCCCCGTGCGGTGCGCGATCTCGCTGGCGCCGCCGCAGGCGGTTGTGACGAGGTGCTGTCCCAGCCGGGGCCGCCGTTCGTACCGGACGCGACCCAAGTCCGCCGGCCTGCAGATCACGCTGGTGGACAGCTGAGTCCACGACGCGGCAAGACGTTATGGGTGTGGGTGATGCTTCCGTTGGTCCTCGGAGCGATGTCGGCTATCAATACCTGGGATTTTCCGACGTTCTGGGGATTGGCGGTATTGCTGGTGTTCTTCATGGGCTATTGGCGCCGGGGGCGCTTCAATTGGCTGGGCACACTACTGTTCGGCATCGCGTTGGGCGGTGTCAGCTTGCTGCTGTACTGGCCCTTTTTCGCCCACTACCAGGCCATCTCGGTGGGAATAGGTCTGGTCGATCTCCGGACCGATCCGGACAAGTTTCTCGCGATCTGGGCACTGTTCTTGTTTGTGGTCGGGTCGTTCCTGTTTGCCATGTTGGTTTCCACGAAAACGCGGTCAGGTGTGGTTCGGCTGGCGAGCCTTTTCTTGCGGCGCTGGTCCATGTGCCCACACTGCGCCATGCTCTACCGTACGTTCGTGCACAGCCCTACAGCCGGCTACCGGCTCACCGTCTTTGGCGTGGTGATGATTCTGATCGTCGCAATGGGACTGAGCGCGTTCGGTTATGGGGTCGTCGCGCTGCTGCTATTCCTGAGCGTTCCGGCGGCCCTGCTCCTGACGCGCCGTCAGGCGAAGACAAACCAGCAGTTCGCGGTCGTGCTGGCGCTGATGGGTTTGCTCGTGCTGATTGGTTGTGAGATCTTCTACATGAAGGATTTTCTCGGCGACGGCGATTGGAAGCGGATGAATACCCTGTTTAAGTTCTACATTCAGGTGTGGCTTCTGCTGGCGATCGCCAGCGCTGCCTTCCTGCCGTGGCTGATGGCGATGCTGGACAAGTGGCGCAGTCCGGTGCTGCGCATCGCGTGGAACGTGGCTTTCGTGGCGCTCCTGGCCGCGACGCTGGTCTATCCGGTTCTGGGCACCGGTATCCGCGTCAATGACCGTTTCCCGGGTGCGCGTCCGCCGATCGGTACGCTGGATGGAATGGCGTTCATGTCGGTCGGTTCCTACACCTGGCCAAGCGAGAACAATCGGATCGAGCTGCGCTATGACTACGATGCAATTCGTTGGTTGCTCGCGAATGTAAGCGGGACGCCGGTCATTGCAGAAGCCAACTTACCCTATTATCGGGAAGGCGGGCTGCGTGTATCCTCGATGACCGGTCTGCCTACATTGCTGGGCATGCATCAGAGCGAACAACGCTACGGCTGGCAGGTCGGTGAGCGGGATGGTCTGACTCGCGAGTTCTTCAACACGACCGACCTCGACCGCACGCGCGAGCTGCTGGCCGAGATGCACATTGCTTACATCTACGTTGGGAAATTGGAACGAACGGTTTACGATCAACTTGGCCTCCAGAAATTCGACGAAATGGCCGAAAACGGGGAGGTGAGATTGGTCTTCGAGAATCCTGAGGTCAAGATCTACCGCGTGGTCTGATTCGTTTGGGCTACAATACCGAATTCAACTGAAAGGAGTGCAACATGTCCGAAGAGAAGACGTCTACGAGAGGAAGCGCCGCTGATACGGGTAAGGCTGACACCTGGCGTGAAGTGGGTGAGAACTTCAAGTCACTTGGTGAGAGCTTGGCAGCGGCATTCAAGGACACCTTAGGTAATGAGGAAGTCAAGCAAAAGCTGCGCGCGAGCATGGATTCCCTGGCTGCCGGGATCAACGATGCGGTCAAAGAAGCGGCGGATTCAGAGCACGCGCAACAAGTCCGTGGCGAAGTCGAGAAGGCGGCAAAGTCTGCCCACGAGGCTGGCAAGCAGACATATCAGGACATCAGGCCGCACATCGTTTCGTCTTTGCGCCAGTTGAGCGTGGAATTGCACCGCATGATCGATCGGCTGGAACGCGAGGAAGAAGAGGGTACTTCCGACAGGATGGATGTGACTTGAGAGCCGCGAATACGGGGTGACGTCCGTTGACCTGGGCGAGGTATCGGAACTACGTACTGAACGCGTGGGAACGTGCAGCGCGCAAAACCATACTGCGAAGCCGTCCCTACCGCCTCTACATCGATCCGATCAACATCTGTGAGCTGCGTTGTCCATTGTGCCCTACGGGACAGCGCATCATGCCGTCTCAGGGAAAGATGTCTCTGCCGGACTTTCGCCGCATCTTCGATTTGTTCAGCGACTGTGCCGCGTGGGTGGGGCTGTACAATTGGGGAGAACCCCTGCTTCACCCCGAGCTCTTCGCGATGATCGGGTATGTGGCGGGCTCCCACGTGCGGTCCATCGTCAGTACGCATTTCAGTTTACCTTTTTCCGTTCAAGATGCGCGCGAGATGGTGCGCTCCGGCTTATCCCGGTTGATTGTTTCAGTGGATGGCGCAACCGCCGAGACGTACGCGGTATACCGTATCGGCGGCGATTTCTCGCTGGTGACGGAGAACCTGCGTGTTTTGGCGGAAACCAAACGGGATCTCGGGAGCGTCACCCCTGAGATCGTCGTCCAGTTCATTCCCTTTCGTCACAACGAGCACGAGAGCACCGCGCTGCAGGCGTTGGTACGGAGATGGGGCGCCCATCTGTCGGTCGTGCCGGCCACGTGTGACATGGGCAGCGTGATCGACATGGCGCCGCAGGAGGCCGTGCGTCGTTGTGGCGCATGGCTGCCCACAGGGCCTACTCATCGCAGGTACGACACGGCAGGCCAGTGGACACACCCGGTGGCTGTGTGTGAATCGTTGTGGAACACCGTTGTGTTGCGTTGGGATGGCGAAGTGTACCCGTGTTGCCTGCCGTACAAGGACGAGCACAGCCTGGGCAACATTCATGCTGTGCCCTTCGATTCGATCTGGAACGGGGCACAGATGCAGCACGCCCGCGCGCTGTTCGTGCACGATGCCACCGTGAACGTTGCGTCGCCCGCCGCGTGTGATCTGTGTTACGCCAACCAGGGTTGGAACGTGCAGGACCTGCCTCCTGCCGGTTTGTATGGCATCTGGAGTGCGTGCAGAAATGCGTTGGCTCGCCGCATGTCGTTGTGGAGCGAGGGCCTGCGGCGGTGACTCGATTGACTGGCGAGCGCTACGCTTTCTACGTTCCACTCGAGGTACCCGAAATTTGCAGAAAAGCCCAAACTGAGGTACAATGATTTTCTGAGATACGCAAATTTTTGTCATAATCGGGAGGATCTGTTTATATGCCGAAGCGAACCTGGCAACCCAAGAAACGTCGACGTATGCGAGTGCATGGCTTCCGGGCTCGAATGAGTACCAAGGATGGTCGGAGAGTACTTGCTGCTCGGCGCAGACGGGGTCGGCAACGGTTAACAGTCTAAGCCGGGGCCTGTGATTGGCCCCTGCTTTTTGTCCGCAGCCATTCATTTCATCATATATGGAGAAGGGATTCCGTTTACGTGCACGTGCCGATTTTCAGAAAGTGCGCAGCGAAGGCCGTTCGTGGGTTCACCCACTGATGGTCCTTTGTGTGTTTCCAAACACGTTGGGGTATAACCGGTTCGGATTTTCGGTAAGCCGTCGAATTGGAAACGCAGTCACACGGAATCGCGTCAAACGGCGTATGCGGGAGACAGTCAGGTTACTCCAGGGTGATCTTTGTCGGAGTTGGGATGTTGTACTCATCGCTCGCTCTCCGATAGCTGATGTGAACTTCGATTCGATCAGGCAGGCTACCGAAGCGCTTTTTCGGCGGGCCTGTCTCTTGAAATCGCACGACTGTTTAGCGCGTCTTGATGATTGATCGGATACTTGGGGCCGTAACTCATTTGCGTCAGTGTAGGTTTAGAAATGAAGTATGTGTTGATGGGGCTTATTCGTTTGTACCAGCTCACCCTCTCTCGTGTTTTGCCCCCTTCTTGCCGTTTCACACCGACATGTTCGGTCTATGGTTATCAGGCTATAGAAAAACATGGCGCAGTCAAAGGGAGCTGGCTGGCGATCAGACGGATAGCCCGGTGCAATCCTTTCAATCCGGGCGGTTACGATCCTGTGCCCTGATCCAACTCGTATATTGAATACACAAAATGGAGGTTCACGTTTTGATAAAGAGCCTGTTGAAACTGGTGCTGTTGTCCTTGATGCTTGTTGCCATCCTGTCTCTGGCGGGATGTGAGGGGCAACCGACGGAAAGTTGGCCGGGGCTGGGAATGGATGGCGACACGCTGTACGTGTCATTGGGGGCCAAGGTGCATGCGCTCGACCGGGAGACTGGTGCACAGAGTTGGGCTTTCCCCGCTGATGAATCACAGAAGGGGCAGATGTTTCATGCGCCTGCTGTCCAGAGCCCGGCAGGACAAGTCTTTGTGGGTTCATTCAAGGACCGGCTGTTTGCCTTCGAAGCGCCGGGGAGGGACCTGTGGTCCTTTCCGACAAAAGGTGCCATCGTGGGCGGCGCGACTGTGATGAATGATGTTGTTTATGTGGGATGCAACGATAGAAATGTGTATGCTCTGTCCGCTGCGGATGGGACTCTGCAGTGGGCATTCGGAACGGAGAGCTGGAACTGGGCATCTCCGGTCTACGAAGATGGTGACGTGTACGTCGCTTCGATGGATCATCGAGTCTATCGGCTCGATGCCACGGATGGCACGGAGAAGTGGCGTTTCGAGGTCGAAGGTGCGGTCGCCGATTCGCCCGTGCTCGCTGATGGGAAAGTGATCTTTGGCGATTTCGACCGTCAAGTACACGCGCTCGATGCAGCGTCCGGCGCAGAAATCTGGAGTGTCGCGACGGATCAATGGGTGTGGGGATCGCCCGCCTATGATGATGGCCTGGTGTTCGTCGCGGATCTCTCCGGAAAGGTCTATGCTCTGAATCCAGCTACCGGCGATAAATTGTGGGAATTCAAGGCCGGAGGCCCCGTAAGAGCCGGACTCATCGCCAGAAACGGTGTCGTATATGCCCTGAGCCAAAACGGCGTGGGTTATGCTCTGGATGCCAAACAGGGGACAGAGATACGACGCTTCTCGCCGGGTGATCCGCAACTTGCTGGCCGGTTTCTGTCTGATCCTGTTCTGGCGGATGATGTGCTCTACGTCGTTTCTGAGAAGGGGTTCGTTTACGCCTTCCTCACGACAGACGGTACGACAAAGTGGGTATTCAGCCCCACTAGTGATTAGGAGGTTGTTTCTTGGGAATTTCTGAACTCTGGACTTCTTTTTTCCTTCAACCGATGCTCAACTCGCTGTTGTGGCTCTATTCTGTGTTGGGGCACAATTTCGCGTTGAGTATTACGGTATTTACCATCATCGTCAGGCTGGTCACGTTACCTTTGACTATCCCACAGATGACCTCCTCAAAGAAGATGCAGGCCCTGCAGCCGAAACTAAAAGAACTCAAGAAAAAACATGGTGACGATAAAGAAGCAATGACCCGGGCGCAGATGGACTTGTACAAAGAGGCAGGGGTTAACCCAATGGGGGGATGCCTGCCTATGCTCGTGCAGTTCCCAATCTGGATCGGTCTGTACCAGTCCATTTATCAGGCGATGGCCGTGAACCCAATCCAGGTTCTCGATCTGTCTCAGAACATCTACCTGAATTTCCCGAACCTTTCGCAGATGATCCCGCTCAATGATCAATTCCTGTGGCTGAATTTGGGGCGCCCCGATCCCTATTATATTCTGCCCGTGTTGGTCGCTGCCTCGATGTTCTTCCAGCAGAAGTTGATGACCATGCCGTCCGCCGACCCTTCTTCGGAATCGATGACGAAGTCCATGACGTACACGATGCCGCTGATGTTCGGCTTTTTTAGCCTGAATTTTTCCTCGGGCCTTTCTATCTACTTCATCATGTCCAGTTTGGTGGGTATCGTAATTCAACTGGGCATCAACAAGGTTATGGGGATGGATTCCAGCAATCCGCCTGCCAACGAAAAGTCGAAGTCCAAAGATACCAAACGTCCTGTGGGCGAGCAGCCGGTCAAGGTGGATGTTCCATCAGTCGCTGTTATCGAAAGCGAGAATGCAACGCCTGCGCAGGACTACGGATCGAACGCTCCGCAGTCCGTACCGGCTGGCAGCAATACGCGGGAGAAAGGGAAGAGAAGACGTGCGAGAAAGAAGAAGCGCTGAATTCAACGGGAAGAATGTCGAAGAGGCTATTTCCAGAGGGCTCTCCGAGTTGAATCTGGAACGGGATGATGTGGAAGTTCACATCATCACCCCTGGCAATCGCGGCGTGCTGGGAATCGGTGCAGAGGACGCGCGCGTAGCTCTCAGCTATTTTACAGAAGTGCAGGAACCTGCTGTGTCGAAGCGACGCGAGGAAGCCACGGCGCAGGCGAAACCGGTGGCTGCGTTTGCGGCTGATGAAGCGCTGCGCGCAGTTGCAGACATGGGCGATGAGGAGCAGGCCGATGAAGAATTTGCTGCTCCGGCGGACTATGTGGTTTCGGATGCCGAGCGTCTGGCAATCGAGATTGTCGGCCATCTGCTTGGCGACATGGGTATCAAGGCAGAGGTGGTAGCGCTACCGCCACAAGGGCTTATGGCCGAGCAATCCGGAGATGGCCCATCGATCCTGCTGGACATCCGCGGCGAAGACCTGGGTATTCTTATCGGGCGGCGTGGTGAGTCTTTGATGGCGCTGCAGTACATCACGCGCTTGATCGTCAGCCACAAGCTGAAAACGTGGCTCAATATCATCCTGGATGTCGAGCAATACCGCGTCCGGCGCGAACGGAGCTTGAGGCAATTGGCGTTGCGTATGGCGGACCGTGTCGCCGCGACTCACCAACCAGTACCGCTGGAAGCCATGACCCCCTACGAACGTCGAGTGATCCATTTGACCCTTCACGATCATGCACACGTGACAACCAAAAGCATCGGTGAGGGGGAGAATCGCAAGGTGGTCATCATCCCTGTCGATAGCTCGAAACGTGCGTGAGCGGGCAATTTCCACCGCGGTGAGTGATCTGGGAAATATCCGCAGGCAGGGACCCTGATCCATATTGATCTGCCAACGTTGCACCCATGTTATGAGTCCGGAGTCAAGTTTGGATTGCCCTGACTATCTAATTATCGGAACCGTCTGTCAGGATTTAACTGATAAAGGCTTTGTGGTAGGTGGAACGGTTGCTTATTCCGGCCTCACAGCGAGAAACCTGGGCTGTAGAACGGCTGCAATCACCAGTTTCGCGGAAGACTTTGCGTTTGAAGAGCGCTTGCCCGGAATCGAAATCGTTCGGCAACCTTCCCCGGTTACGACGACCTATCAAAATATCTACGTGAACGGTCAACGGCAGCAGTTCGTGCGTGCTGTCGCCAGTGATATCGACAATGCGTTGGTCCCTGATGCGTGGAAACGGGCGCGGATTGTTCATCTCGGTCCGCTGGTTCAGGAAGTCAGCGCGAGTGTCATCGAATTGTTTCCGGATGCGCTTATCGGCATCACTCCACAAGGGTGGATGCGGCAGTGGGATGAGTCCGGCCGAGTCACGCCCACGCACTGGAATCCGCCAAGCCACACCCTTCGGCGAGCCAAGGCCCTCATCCTGAGCGAAGAAGATGTCGGTGGTGACCTGGACGTGGTTGCCGAATATGCCAGCCTGGTGGAGATTCTTGTGTTGACCTCCGGTTGGAAGGGTTCATCCGTTTACTGGAACGGGCAGATTACCTATGTACCCACACGAAGTACGCGAGAAGTCGACCCTACGGGTGCGGGAGACATCTACGCCGCGGCGTTTCTGGTCCGGTTGGCGGAATCGGGCGATCCGCTCGTGGCAGCCCATTTTGCGAATCTGGTCGCTTCCTGTTCCGTGGAACGTGTCGGGATAGACGGTATCCCGACGAGACAGGAGATCGCGCAGTGTCGTGAAATCAACCGGTTGAGTAAGATGAGCTGTCAAGGGTGAACAGATGGCCAAGTTCTACACGCTGGTGAATCAAAAAGGGGGCGTTGGGAAGACCACCTCGACGGTCAACCTCGGGGCCTATTTGGCTGAGTATGGAAAGAACGTGCTGGTCGTGGATGCGGACTCGCAGGCTAACCTGACCAGCAGTTTGGGCTTCGACAAACGCGCTGACCGGCCGTCGGTGTACGATGTGTTGGTGGACGGTGTGTCCGTCCGTGACGTAATTCTTCCCACCGCACACAAGCTGCTGCACCTCGTTCCGTCCGCTCCGTCGTTGGCCGGCGCCGAAGTAGAAGTCCTGGATCGACCAAATCGCGAGAAACTGTTGTCCGTGGCACTGGCACAGATCGACGGCGAATACGATATCGTGCTCATGGACAGCCCGCCTAGTCTCGGCATTCTGACGGTCAATGCGCTGACCGCGGCAAGTGACGGCGTGCTAATACCCATTCAGTGTGAGTATCTGGCGCTCGAAGGACTCAGCCAACTGATGCAGACGCTGCGTCTGGTTCGCGAGCGGCTCAATCCCAGGCTCCGTATTTTCGGTTTGCTGATGACGATGTTCGATCCCCGTACCAATCTGTCACAGCAGGTGGTAGATGATGTTCGCCAACACTATCCCAAATTGATCTTCAGAACCGTCATCCCACGCAGTGTCCGCGTCAGCGAGGCCCCCAGTTACGGGCAATCCATCGTTCATTACGCACCGAAGTCATCCGGAAGCCTTGCCTATGAGGCTCTTGCGCAAGAGTTTCTCGCGCGTGGCGGCGCATGATGGGTGGCGTATTACAGTCCTTCGTGACATGGCGGAAAGCTTCGCCGGGGAGTCTCTTCAGGGTGCATGGAGGTAGGTCGTATGGCCCGTTCTAAGAGCGGTTTAGGGCGAGGGTTGGGTGCGCTCATCCCTGGCCCCGAGGAGACGGACCTGCAGGATCTTGCCTCGGGTGAACGTGGCGGTGGTACGCTCGAAGTGCCTGTCGGGGCTATCGTGCCCAACCCGTGGCAGCCACGTAAGTCGATGTCGGAGGAGTCGCTCCGCGAGTTGGCGGATTCCATCCGCGAACATGGCCTCATCCAACCGCTCATCGTGATGCGCACACTGGCGGATCCGCTGCTCGATTCCGCCGAATACCAGCTTATTGCGGGTGAGCGACGCTGGCAGGCCGCGAAACTGGCTGGTCTGGAGACCGTCCCGGCGATCGTCAAAGATGTTACGACGCAGGAGATGCTGGAACTGGCTCTCGTCGAGAACATCCAGCGGGCAGACCTGAATCCGCTGGAAGAAGCCGTGGCTTATCGTCAGCTTATGGATGAGTTTGGCCTCACGCAGGAACAGGTCGCCGAACGGGTGGGGAAAAGCCGTGTGGCTGTGGCCAATGCCGTGCGCCTGTTGCGTCTGCCCGATGCAGTCAAGACGAAAGTGATCGGGCAAGAAATCAGCGAAGGACACGCCCGCGCATTGCTCGCCCTGGAAGAGGAAAGCCTGCAAATCGAGGCGCTGGAGATGGTGTTGCGGCAAGGGCTGAATGTGCGCCAGACGGAAGAGCTCGTCCGGCGCATGCTGCAGCGCGATGTCTCGCGCCCGGCGCCAGCTTCGCAAACACGTGCGCTGTCTCCGGAAGAACAGGCGCTGGAGACCGAGTTTCGCCGGATGTTGAGTACCAAGGTCCAATTGGTACGGGGAAGATCGGGAGGCGGACGCCTCGTCATTCAGTTCTATTCCGAAGAGGAACTTCAGAGTATCTACGAGATCATGGCCAAGGGCAGTCGTCTGCCCGATTGAAAACCATTTAGAATATGCCAGGAGAGTTGGGTGCAAAATCCGGATAGCGAAAGAATGTTTGATGTGGCAGTATCCTGTGTCCCGGAACGGGGATGGGTGGTCGTGCAAACTGATGCCGTTGTCGAATTGGAACACCCGATTGTCGAGCTCCGCGTCGTTTCTACAGGAGACCAGCGGGTTGCAAGCACACTGGTGATGGATGCCCCCGCATCATTTCGGGTCACACTGCATCTGCCCGGCGTGGACGTCGGAACGTCGCTTCGGTTGCAGATCCAGCTCATCAGCGTGGAAGACACCACGGTGCAGCTGGTGGGAGAATATCCCTTCATATTTGAACCTGCCTGAGCAATGGTGGGGAACACGGTTGGGCGTAACTTTCTCGCGGATGTGGGTGTTATATGTTATAGCTCTTGGATCGGTAAATCGGAATGGCTGGCTGTGTGAGTCGCCGCTTTTCCCCTACTAAGAAAGTCTCAGGAGGGTCAAGAGATGGGTCAACCTAAAGTTGTGATAGATACTGCCGTGAGTATGCCGCCGGAGATGATCGAAAAGTACGGATTCGGAGTGGCCCAGTACGCGGTGCAGTTCGGTGATGAATCGTTTCTCGACAATGGCATCGATTTGCCTGTCGAACAGTTTGACGCCAAACGACAATCCTCCGGGATTGTTCCCAAGACGGGAATCCCTCCTGCAGGCCAGTTCGTGACGCTCTACCGCTCGATCGCAGAACCGGGGGATACGATCTATTCCATTCACGTGGGCACGAAGCTGAGTGGCATCGTAGGTTCGGCGCAAATGGCAGCTCAAGAAGTGCCGGAACTGGATGTCGTCGTGATCGATTCGAACAGCGTCTGTATGACTCAGGGCTTCATGGCGATTGAGGCAGCGGAAGCGATTCGCGCTGGCAAGAGCAAGGAAGAAATCCTGGCAGTGATCGAGGACGTGAAAAAACGCGTCGATTTCTTCTCGGTGTCGGTCGAACTCGAGTACCTGAAGGAGAGCGGACGCATCGTCGGGGCCGAAAGATCGGCAGATGCCGCCGTCAGAAATGTGCCCATCATCCAGTTGAAGGACGGGTCAGCCGGGGTTACCGAACAAGCGCGGACACAGAACGGTGCGCTCAAGCGGGTGATCGAGCTGATCAAGGAACGAGCGGGTGGCAAGCCAATCAAACGTTTGGCAATCATCCACGCGGACCGTGAGCCTGTCGCGCTCAAGTACCGCGAAATGGTGGAAAAGGAACTAGCGCCGGAACAATTGTTGTTTGGCCAATTGGGCATTACCCTGATGACGCACCTGGGCCCGGGCACACTGGCGACTGCCGTGCTGTACAGTGCGTGAGGCGGTTCGTTCGCTGAGCACAATCCCAACCCACTGAAAAAGGGCTTGGCGAATAGCTCGCCAGGCCCTTCATGTGCGCATTGCACGTTAAATCACTTGTTTCAGGGCGACTTCCGCCCAGCCCTGTTTGATCGCATCGATCAGCTCGCGTTCCACATCGGTTTTGGCCTGCTGGATGGCGCTGACCACGGCCTTGGCTCGCGATCTTCCATGCCCGATGACCGACACCCCATCGACGCCAAGCACTGCCGCAGCGCCGATCTCGGTGTAGTCCATCATTTGGCGCACGCGGCTGAGCGCCGGAGTCAAATAGGTTGTGAAAGCATCTGCGGGAAATGTCTCACGTGCCGTTCGCTCCACGGCGTTCAGCAATTCTTCGGACAGCCCTTCGGTCAGTTTGAGCGCTACGTTGCCCACGAAGCCGTCGCAGACGATCACGTTGACCGTGCCGAAGGGGATGTCCATGCCTTCGACGTTGCCGACGAAATTGAGTCCGCTCTTTTTCAACAGGGGGAACGTTTCTCGGGCGACTTCGTGCCCCTTGTTGTCTTCCGAACCATTGGATAACAGGCCGACGGTCGGATTGGGAATGCCGCGAATCTTCTGCATATAAACGCTGCCCATCACCGCAAACTGAAGCAGATACTGTGCTTTGCAGTCCACGTTGAGTCCCACATCGATCACAAACGTGTCTCCCTGGAGACCAAAATAGGTGATGCCGGCCGCCGGGCGAAGAATGCCCTCGATACGTCCCAGGTTCCACAGCGACGCGATCATCCCTGCCCCCGTGTGTCCCATCGTTACCGAGGCATCTGCACGTCCATCTCGGACCATCGCTGTGGATACCAGGATGGACGCATCCGGTTTCTGACGCAGCGCCATGGCTGGCTGCTCGTTCATGCGGACGAACTCGCTGGCCTTCTCGATCTGGATGTCCAACCCGGTTGTGTCGTGCTTGTCGAGCTCCGTGTGGATGGCGTCCGGCTGCCCGACCAGGATCAGCTGGAATGGGTCTCGCCGCATCGCCAGAATCGCTCCAGCCACAATTTCTTGTGGGGCGAAATCACCTCCCATAGCATCAACTGCAATCCGAATCATTTTACCCCCTGTTTTGATGACAAATTTTTAGCTGTCCGCTTTGTTTTATTGGTGCTCCCTCACGCCTGTGAGGGGGCACCAATCTAATTGACTAAGATCCAGTCCTTGATGAGCTCGTATGTTGCATCTCCGATGCCGCTCACATTCGTGATGTCTTCCGCCGAGACAAAGGAGCCGTTGTTGGCTCGATATTCGATGATCCGTTGGGCCAGGCTGGGGCCGATGGAGGGCGGCGTCTCGAGCTCCGCCGCTGTCGCCGTGTTCAGATTGATTCTGTCGCCGATCAGAGCTGAACTCCGATTCCGTTCTTCGACGAGATCCGCGCTCCCTGCCCGGCGCGGGACGAATATCTGTTCCTGGTCCTTGAGTTGCCGGGCCAGATTGATTTGATTCAGATCCGCCTCCGGGGACGTACCGCCTGCGGCGACGAGCGCATCTTTCACCAGGCTATTGACTGGCAACTCGTACACGTCTGGCGCGATCACCGAACCACTGATGTATACCCTCAACGTCGTCTTGGGTGGTAGCGGTGTCGCCGGGACAATCCGTATGCCGGCAGGTACCGGCCGGTGTAAGAAGAAGAGCAAACCGCCCGTCAGAATGAGATTCAACAGCAGAACGATGATGTAGCCTCTGTTGCGTTCCAGCCATTCGTTAACGTCCATGTCGGATTCTCTCGGAAGTGCATCCACGTGATGCACTGACTTGATCTCGGTGCTGATCTCGTGTTTATTGTGGCACAACATTCGCAATCACGTCAATTCTCGCCCGGAAGGATGTCTGCCGGATTGCTGTTTTGTTCTGCTGTGCTCCCCGGCCGCATGTAGACGGCGATGCCGGTTGTCTGGTATGCGACCGGCATGGTCTGGGTAACGTAGTCTCGGAACTCCGGCGTGTAACGCTGTTCCCAGCGGATGTCGTCGACGACGAACCATACGCGCTGCCCCGCAAGGAACTGCTGTTCGAGTGCACTGCTGGAATCGATCAACGAGGCGCCGGTCCAACGGTCGATGGGATGGCTATCGCGCCACATCAGATACTCCTCGTACCCGTTCTGCAAAACGTATCCATCGCATTGACCGAGATAGGTGCCCGCAATGGATGGAAGCGGGCCGATGATCGCATCGCCGGCTTGCCACCGCTCGCGTACGAAGCGGAAGGCCAGATCATAAGCAGGCTCGGATGGCCCGATGGTCCGGATCGCCGGCGGCAGAAAAATGACCAGCGCGCCAAGCCAGACCAGGACTGCGAGCGTAGTACGGCCTGTTGCACCCCACCATCGTCCGGACTGGTGCCACAACAGCCACAGGACGCCTGCTGTGAGCAGGTCTACAGCGGGTTGAATCATGGTCAGGTAACGGGGACGCTGCCAGCTTTCTCCGACGAGGAAGACCATGCACAGTAGTGTGGCGCTGACAACGAGATAGACGTAGAACAGTGCGGTCGTGCCGTCCGCCGGTTGGCGCTGCTGCCGGACGTGAAGCACCAGCAACACGAAGCCGGCGATGAACAGCACAGTGCGTATCAGCGCCGGCCATGCCCAGAAGAACTCGCGGAAGAAGAATTCCGGCTTGGTTCGCCACGGCAGAGACGGGTCTACGAAGGTTCGTCCAACAGTGTCGCTGACCGGACCACCTGCCTGGTTCAGCAGGAAGGCCAGCGGGATGCTCAATGCCACGGCAAGCAGTGCCCAACGCGCTGCAGGCCGGTTCAACCACTGTCTTCGCCACACGAACAGAGCGGCGATGAGGCCGGGCACGACCAGGATGGTAACCGTCTGGCTGAGCATCGCGCCGATCAACGAGACGGCGAACAACCCGTACCAGCGGGTGGAATCACGGTCGTCGCGTGCCTCGATGTAGCCGCGATAGCAGGCATAGAGCGCCAGCACAGTGAGCGCCTGCTGCAGGGAGTACATGCGAGCACGTCCTCCCCAGATGATCGAGGTAGGCTCCAGCGCAGTGAGCGTCGCTGCCAGCAGCCCGGCCCACGGCCCGAACGCCCGGCGCCCCCACACGAAGACGAGCGCAATCGTGGCGACGCTGCACAGCAGGCTGGGCAACCGGGCCGCCCATTCGCTGAAGCCCAGCACGGCAATCGCGGCAGCATCTGCGTAAGAGAAGAGTAGCCCTTGCAGGTAGACGAACCCCGAGGGCAAAACGGGCACACCCTTCTGCAGAATGTTGAGCGCAGCCCACATGGTGGAGTACTCGTCGACATGCGGATGGCTCACCAGCAGAAATGCCAGGCGCAATGCCGTCCCGCCCAGCAGAACGGCGAGCAGACCTAACCACACTGCACGTAGCGTTTTCTCCGTCCTGTGTTGCATCTTCATGGTGCTGCTGCCTCCTGCATTGGAGACAGGACCATATCCTGGAAAAGCAGGCTCAGACAACGGTAATCTTCGTTATCTTGCACGATTTCGGCGGGTACGTCACAGCCCTCCGGAACGTGGAACAGGATGTCGTTCTGTCCCTCGTGCAATTGTAGGGGGCCGAGCGTTACGGTCTGCTTGGCGTCGATCAACACCTCCTCTATGAGCTGTCCATTGACGGATGTCTGAAAATGGCGTGGGCGATCGAAGGGAGAGACCGTGAAGCTGAGCTGGTAAGGTGTTTCGGGTTCTTCGAGCCAGTGAATATGCAATGTGCCATCGTTCTTCAGCCAGCGCCCCGGTCGACCATCGATGGGTTCCACCATGTACCAGTTGTAGCTGAACGCCGCCAGCGGTTCGGCAGGGACAGGCGCCGTGGCTTCGGATACGGCAAAGGCCGCGATCTCGGAGTCGGCGTAGAAGGGCTTGCCGAGTGCCGCTGCGACTGTCGCGATGTCGTTCGCTTCGTCCTCCGGCGGCAAAGTCTTTCCGTGCACGACCACGTAGCGAATGCCGTACTGGTTCAGCAGCGGAATCGCCTCCGCGCCGCGCCGGCGGACGATGATGTCCGTCTGTCCATCGGGCCACAGTAGCTCCTGGAAAGCCTTCATGGTGCCTGACCGCATCTGTGGCAGCCGCCACACGTAGCCGCCCACAATCTTATGTTCGTGCGTCGTCTGATAGAACATGGCTTCGTTACTGGCCTCGCGGACCCACAGCGGCCATTGCGGCAGATCCAGGACGGCGTAGTCCTCGGTGTCCGCCGCCCATTCGTGATAGAACGCGGGCACAGCCGCTGGCATCGTCGGATAGGGGTACAGTGTCCAGTACTCCAGACCGATGGCGACCAGCAGCAGTGGTGTCACCCAACGGAGGGCTTGCGGCTTCAGCCGGGCCGACAGGGCCGCGAATCCATACCCGGCGAGGACCGCCAGGCCGAACACAATCGTCTCGTTGAAACGCCCCGGAATCCGCCCCCACTTGTAGAATGGGAGCAGCTGTGCCACGGCGTATGGCAGTGGAACGCCCGTCACGTACCCCGCGACTTTGAGAAGCGGTCCAAGCGAGAGGACCGCAGCCAGCAGAACCAGAACGATCCACGGCACGAGCGCACGTTTTCTGTATGTCCAAACGCCCCAGACGGCGAGCGCGATCGGCACGAGTCCCAGGTAGCCGGTGTTCTCACGAAGGTTTCCGCCGCCGATCAGCCGCTGTGCGAATTCCCGGAAGGCGGTCCACCCGCTCAGGAGCGGGTGCGAGGCTGCCGGGACGAAGAATGCCAGTAGATCCGTCGAGAAATCTGTCACGCCGCCCTGACTCAGATACTCCAGTTGGCCGGATAGGGAATACCACAGGAACGGGACCAGGAGTGGTGCGCTTATCACGGCGGCGATGAGCAATCCGAGCCCGAGATAGCGCAGCGTGACTCCGTTCCAGAAGCGCTCTCGGTCGAACAACGCCCAATAGCCGATGAACACGGCCAGCAGCGGCAGGATTAGATAGGCGATGTGAATGATGTTCACCAGCAACGACAGGCCCAGAACTACCCCGAACACGAGCGCATGGTGTCGAGTGGGGCGCTGTTTCAGCTTGATCAGATACAGGGCCAGCAAGGGAAACAGGTACGTGATGACCTGTGCGAAGTGCGCAGTCGATTGCGCCATGCGATTTGGGAACAGCGCGAACACGACCCCGCCGAGCAGTGCAGCTATCCGGTTGCGTGTGAGATAAAGAACCAGCAGATAAGTGGTGAAAGCGGACAAGACGGTAGATAGCAGCAGGTGAATGTTGTAGGCAGGGACGAGTCCCAGCAGCAGGGAAATGGGCAATGCAGCGATGTGGGCGAAGGGCGTGACCCACAGCATGGGATGGATGACGCCATCCGGGTAGTAGAGCCAGTCAACCTGCAGCGGGCTTACACCCTGGTCGATGAGGGAGAACTGCGTCCACCACGAAATCCACAGGTGTTGCAGCGCATCTTCTCGGGGTACCCCTGCCAGGTGAGAACCCAACTGCGTCACGAGCGGGTAGGTGCACAACACCGCCAGCAGTGCATAGAGCAAGACGGTGCAGAACAGCGCCCGGCGTACGGAACTTGTCATGGCTGTGCCCCCTCAGGGAGCTGCAACCCGCTCAGTACCAGATAGGCGTGCGAATAGTCCCCATCTGGCAGCACTCCGATATCCTCACCCGCAGGTTTTCGTTGAAAAATGTGCAGTCGTTGCTGGGCTGAGACGGAAACACCACCGATTTCCGCATATTCGGTGGCCAATAGCTCTGCGGGGTAATCCTGCTTATGCGGTTTCTCGGTGGCATTGTCGGCGATCAGGTAGTAGATCGGCCGGTCGCTCTTGGAGAGGCCCCGTCGTGCGTACCAGGTGGCGATCTCCTCCTTTTCGTTGCTGCGGAAGTCGCCGGCCAGCACACCTTGCTCGAACAGATACCCGATCGTTTTCCAGCCGGAGCGGTGCGGCAGCCCGAAGAAACGCTCCGGCTGCCCGCTGGAAGTGTTCCAGTAGATTGGGTGGCTGTGTTCGGGATAGCTCAGGGCATATTCCGGCGAGGTGCGCACGAACAGTAGATAAGGATGGAACAGCAACAATACGCCCAGCACGACGCCTGCCCCAGCGATTCCCCAACACCATACCAACGACCTG
>CAZPTF010000022.1:10599-22613 GCA_964589015.1 uncultured Anaerolineae bacterium | reverse complement strand
GTGTCGTTGGTGCTGGTGTCCCCGTCGACGGTGGTCATGTTGAAGCTTTTCTCCGTGGCCTCTGTCAGCGCGGTCTGGAGCACGTCCGGTGCGACCAGAGCATCCGTCGCGATCACCGCGAGCATCGTCGCCATGTTCGGATGGATCATGCCGGAACCCTTGCACATGCCAGCGATCGTGCACGTTTTGCCCTCGATAGCGATCTGCAAGGCGATCTCTTTGGGTCTCGTGTCCGTGGTCATGATCGCGCGCGCCGCCGAGTGTCCGCCTTCGTTTGAGAGATGGTCGATGGCGGACACAATGCCGTGGCGGATGTTGTCCATCGGGAGGTGTTGTCCGATTACACCGGTGGACATGACCCACACTGCCTCTGGCGGGACGTTGAGCCCTTCAGCAGCCAGGCGAGCGGTTTCCCGTGCGTCCTGCATGCCGCGCTCTCCGGTGCAGGCATTAGCACACCCGCTGTTAATGACCAGAGCCTGGGCGATCGTGTTATGCGCGCTGAGCAGCGTCCGATCGTACTTTACCGGGGCGGCTGCTACCTTGTTCGTCGTGAACACAGCCGCCGCACTGCAGGGAACTTCGCTGACAACGAGTGCCAGGTCGGGGCTCCCTGCGGTGTTCTTGATCCCACAGGAAATTCCGGAGGCCTTGATGCCGGGCACCATAGCGATGTGCCCATCCTGCAATACATTCATCTTCTCTTTCTCCTTACCTGACAAACTGATAATGCCTGGTCACGCAATGTACTGTGGTAAGATCGGCGGGACAAACGCCGCTCCGTCTCTACAGCGTAATGCGGGACAGTGTTCGATGGGCACAGATCTGTGTCACCTGTCAGCCCACGGCCACGCTCTATTCCACCAACGCCCGTGCTACTTCAGCCAACCATTCCTGGATCGGGATGTTCTGTGGACACTTGTCATCACATGCCCCGCAGTGCTGGCAGTCTTCGGCTTTCAGCCCGCTCACCGGGTTGCCTGCTTCGCCCAGTTTCCCATATAGCTCTCTGGCGCGGTTCTTCAGGCCGTAGACGCGGAAGTAGTTCAGGTACTCGAAATTGGCCGGGATGTTCACCCCATGCGGGCAAGGCATGCAATAGCCGCAGCCGGTACAATAGAGCTCTGCTAAACCTGCGACATCATCCAGCGCGCGCTGGACCTGTTCGCGCTCATCCGCTGTCAGCAGGGAAGCCGTACTGGCGGTGGCGCAATTCTCTTCGACCTGCTGGACCGTGTTCATGCCGGAAAGAGCGATGCTCACGCCCGGGTGCGAGAGCACGAAGCGCAATGCGAGCTCGGGTGTGCTCATCGCCCCGACGGGCTGCATCTTACCGACGTCCTGCGCCGGGCTGATCAGCCGGCCACCGGCCACTGGCCCCATGATGGCTACGCCCATCCCCTTGTTGTGGGCGTGATAGATCGCCGCCTCATGTTCGCGGTTCAGCAAGTTGTACTGCACGGTCATCGTCTCGAAGTTGTCCGTGTCGATGACCTTGAACAGGTTTTCAGTGCTGTCGTGCAGCGAGAAAGCGATGTGGCGGATGAGGCCCTCGTCCTTTGCTTTGAGGGCTTCGTGCAGAGGACCTCCCTTCACATCGATCTTCTCGCGATATTCACGCCACGTGATACTCCACATGTGATAAACATCGATATAGTCTACGTCGAGCTGTTTCAGCGAATTATCCAACCAGTATCGCCAGCGCGTGCCGGTCCGATCCTCGATTGGGTTCTTCGTCGAAACATACGGTCTGGGTCCGCCGGTTCTGATCCAGGCCCTGATGGCTTTGCCCACTGCACGCTCGCTCTCGCGCTTGCAGTAGTAGGGGGCGGTGTCCAGGTAATTCACGCCCAATTCCAGGGCGCGCAGCATGACCTTGATACTTTCTTGCTCATCCACGTGCTGCTCACCCCTGGTCATGGGCAGGCGCATCGCTCCGAAGCCAAGCGTGGAAACCTTCATGCCTGTTTGCCCAAACTCGCGAAATTGCATCCCTCTTTGATCCTTCTAATCTCTCTTGAACTTACTGTAATCGGGTTGGCGGTAGCTGGACATGCCAGTGCCCTCCAGGTCGATCAACGCCTTGACCTTCATCGGCAGGCCGAACAGGTTGATGAATCCCTCAGCATCTTTCTGGTCATACACATCGTCCTTACCGAAGGTGGCGAAGTCCTCGCGGTACAGACTATACGGGGACTTACGCCCCACAGCGGTGCAGGTGCCTTTGTACAGTTTGACGCGCACTGTGCCGGTCATCTTCTCCTGTGTCTTGGCGACGAAGGCGTCGAGTGCTTCGCGAGTGGGCGTGAACCACTGCCCATAGTACACCAGCTCGGCGTAGCGCTGCGCGACGATGTCCTTGTAATGCAGGGTCTCGCGGTCCAATACGAGGCTTTCGAGGTCGCGGTGCGCTGCGTACAGGATCGTGCCGCCCGGAGTCTCGTACACGCCGCGGGACTTCATGCCGACCAGGCGGTTCTCGACCAGGTCGACCCGGCCCACGCCGTGGATACCGCCGAGTTCGTTCAGTTGGGTCAACAGCTCGACCGGCCCGTAGGCGATTCCATCGATACGCTTGGGAATTCCCTCTTTGAAGTCGATCTCGATGTAACGTGGCTCATCCGGTGCATCTTCCGGCGCACGCGTCAGGACGAACATGTCCTCGGCGGGCTCATTCCACGGGTTTTCGAGAATACCGCCTTCGTGACTGATGTGCCAGATGTTGCGGTCACGGCTGTAGATGGACTTCTCGGTCGAGGTGACCGGGATATTCCGCTCCGCAGCATATTTCAGTGCATCCTCGCGCGAGCGAATCTCCCATTCGCGCCAGGGCGCGATGACCTTCAGCTTGGGGTTGAGCGCTTTGAAAGTCAGCTCGAAGCGCACCTGGTCATTCCCTTTGCCGGTACAGCCATGCGCCACGGCATCTGCGCCTTCTTGCTCGGCGATTTCTACCTGCCGTTTGGCGATGATCGGGCGTGCAAACGATGTTCCCAACAGGTACTTGCGCTCGTAGATCGCACCGGCTTGCATTGTCGGGAAGACGTAGTCCGTCAAGAACTCCTCGCGCAGGTCCTCGATGAAGATCTTGCTGGCGCCGCTTGCAAGGGCCTTCTCTTCCAACCCGTCCAACTCCTCGTTCTGGCCCACATCGGCGGTCAGTGCGATTACTTCACAACCGTAGTTCTCCCTGAGCCACGGAATGATGACCGATGTATCCAATCCCCCCGAATAAGCGAGTACTACTTTGTTGACCTTGCCCTTCATGATACTTCCTCCTCACATTTTGTCGCAGATAATGACGTTTGATCGCATTTTCGCTTACAAAATTGCATGTTGTCTAAATAGCTTGTGTCTGCGGCCCGGTGATCGGCCGCCTGGGCCTGAAGCGCGTCAGCGTGACCCCCGTCAGCGTGACGATGGCGCCGAGCGCTTGCCACACGCCCAGTGTCTCGCCGAGATACAGCCAACTCACCGTGATCGCGATCACCGGCACCAGGTTGGAGAAGACAGCGGTCCGCGTGCTACCCGTCTTCTGGACGCTCAGATTCCATAGCACGTAGGCGACGCCGTTTGCGAACAGCGCTGAGAAGATCACGCCCAGCCAGCCGTGCGCAGATACGCCGGCCCACTGCTGGTGCAGCAGATCGGCGCTCCCGAGGACGAAGAGGCACGGCGTCGCGATCATGATTGTCACCGTGGTCAGTTTCAGCGGCGAGTAGCGGTTGAGCAGTGGCTTGGAGATCAGCGTGTTCAGCGTCCAGCAGATGGCTGCGCCCAACGTCAGCAGGTTCCCCGGCAGCGTATCGATGTTGGCGGACAGATCGCCCGAACCCATCCCCACGATCAGCGCGATGCCCGCGAACGAGAGAAAGATGCCGGCACCGATGGCCGGTGTGATCCGTTCCGTACGCAGGGCGATGCTCAGCAATGCCACAAAGAGCGGTGTCGTAGAGAGCAACAACGACGAGTTGCTGGCAGTGGTCAAGGCGATGCCTGTGATGAACAGGGCCTGGTAACCGACGTGTCCGATGAGGCTCAAGAGGATGATGGCAGCGACGTCTTCGCGTGCGACCCGCAGGTTCTCGCCGCTGAGCAGCAATATCGCCAGCAGGCAGAGTGCCGCAATCAGAAAGCGCAGCGCGACGAAAGCCAGCGGGCTGACTTCGGTAAGCGCCTGTTTCACGACGGTGAAGTTCGCCCCCCAGATGAACGCGGTGAACAGCATGCCGAGATCAGCCCAGGTCACGGAGAACTGGGCTTTGCGTTGAACTGGCGCTGTGTGCCGTTCCGACGCCAGGCTCATACGAACTCCTCCATGCTGTTGACAACTCCTCGTGGGGCCACGCGCGTTATCGTCACGCCGGCCAGGGTCACCGCGGCTCCGACGATCTCCCAGAAGTGCAGGCTCTCGTGCAGGAAGAGCCAACTGACAATCACCGCGACGACTGGCACCAGGTTCGAGAAGATGGCGGTCCGCGTATTGCCCGCGCGGTGCAAGCTGATGGTCCACATCACGAAGGCGATCACGCCCGCGAACAGAAATGAGTAGCACAGCCCGAGCCATCCAGCTACCGACACGCTTCCCCAGTCCTGGTTGAGCAGTTGCCCGGCAGAGATCAGAATGAGGAACGGCGTTCCGACAACGATCGCGAGCGTCGTGACCTTCAGCGGCGAGTAACGGCGCGATAGCGATTGGGCCAGCAGCGTGTACAGTGCCCAACTGACGCACGACACGAGGATCAGCAGGTTTCCGGTGAGAGTTGCGTTGGACAGGTCCAGGCTTCCGGAAGCGGTCATGATGATTGCGACTCCGACGAACGACAGGATGATCCCCAACCCACCGCCCAGCGATATCCGCTCCACGCCGAGCACGACGCTGAACAGGGTGACGAAAAGCGGGTTCGTCGCTACCAGAAGCGACGCGTTTCCGGCGGTGCTCCGCGAGATCCCGCCGACCATGAAGGTTTGGCTGATGGCAATGCCAAGCAGGCCCATCAGGACGATCTTCCAGACATCTTCGCGTCTGAACCGTAACGATTCCTTCTGAACTCGCAAGTACAATAGGATGAATACGGAGGCCAGCACGAACCGGATCGAGGCGAATGCCAGCGGAGAAATCTCAGTAAGCGTTTGTTTCACCACTGCGAAATTGATGCCCCAGATCACTGCCACGAACAGCATGCTCAGGTCGGTTTGGCTCATGGGAAGCCGTGACTTTCGATCTTGCGATACTTCAGAGCTGTTATGCATCTGGCTTTTTGTCTGCACCTTTCAGATTGCCGTGCGGAGCGACCCGTGTGAGCGTAACCCCGCACAGAGTAATGACTGCCCCGACGATTTGCCAGGTTCCCAGAACTTCGCCCAGTAACAACCAACTGGCGATCACGGCTGCGATGGGCGTGACATTCATAAAAACAGCCGTGCGCGCGTTTCCGACCTTCTGAATGCCTGTAGTCCAGATGGCGTAGACCAGGGCGCTGGCCAGGGCAAAAGAATAGAAGAGTCCCAGCCAGCCTTGCCAGGAGACGTGCGTCCATTGCATGTACGTCACTTCGCCCGCCGCCAGCACCAACAGGACGATGCTGCCGGTGATTGTAACCAGCGTGATGATCTTGATCGGGGAGTAGTGGCCCAGCAATGGGTGTACGAGCGTGGTGTAGATCGCCCAACAGACGGTTCCCAACAAAACCAGCATGTTGCCGACGAACACCTGCGTGCCGAACGAAACCTCGCCCGAGCCGAGACCGACCAGCAACGCTGTTCCCCCAACTGAGAATGCGATGCCGAGCCACATGATTGGAGTGATCCGTTCGACGTGGAACAGCGCGCCGAGCAACGCAACGAAAACCGGAGTCGTCGCCATAATGACTGATGAGTTGCTGGCGCTCGTGCGGGCGATGCCCAGCGTAAAGAACGCCTGTGTGCCGGCAATCCCAGCCACACCCAGCAATAACACTTTCCAGATCTCATCACGTTTAAGGTGCAGGTTCTGCCCCATGACCCTCAGGATGACGAGAAGGAGCAAACCTGCCAGGGTGAAACGCACCGCGGTAAAGGCCAACGGGGTAATCTCGGACAACGTCTGTTTGACGACCGCAAAATTGACGCCCCAGATGACGGCACCGGCAAACAGGCTGAGGTCGACCCATCCGAAAGATATCCGTTCGTGTGTGGCGGGGCGTAGTATGGCTTCTTCAGTCATTGGTCCTCATCTCGATCACCACAGATGGATTCACGCCAGAAAAATGCTTTCCAGATAAGCGATTCCTGCCTGCATGGCTTTGACGCTGTTACCTGCATGAGCTTCGATCGTTAGCAGGGTGTCCGCATTCGTGTACCGGCGCACCATACGAAAATCCATATTGTCTGGCGCAGGCGCTTCATGGTCCAGCAGTTGATTGCTCATGCCGTGCAGGTGGATGCCGATCAACCGGCCCTGATACCGGCGCAACCAGTCTTCGTGACGGCGGATGCCGAGGTGCTCCTGGACCTGGCCGTGTCCGCAGTCATGCCAGTATCCCACGTTGTCGCCGTCCATCTGCGCCAGCACCAGCTCGAGCTCGTCGAAGTCCGGAAAACCGTGGAAGTGGTAGCGGGTTTCCAGCCCGAAGCGAAGGTCCGGAAACTGCGGGCATACTTCGTTCAAGCTTTTGACGAGCTGTGCGAGCTGTTGCGGTGCGACACGCTGTCGTTCTTCCAACAATGCCGGCAACTCGCGCTGGAGAATTTCCGGCATGTTGGCCCGGGTCGCCTGTTTCATCGTCTGGAGGTAAACATCCGCGTCTTTGAGCGCTTCCACGGCACCGCTGTGTACCACGATCGCGCTCGCTCCGAGAGCACGGGCGGTCTCCGCAGTGGCTATGAGCGACATGACCGCGGCCTGTCTCACCGCCTCGTCCAGAGCGGCAATCGAATCTCCATAGCGGTCTGTGTGCGGCACAGGCGTATGGTTGGTCGAACAGATGTTGTGCAGGCTCGTGACAGTGAGCCCACGCTTTTCCAGCTCTCGTTGGGTGCGCGCCAGGTCCAACGGGTGCACCCGGTAGTTGAATTCGACGCCTTGCGGGTGGAGCACATCAAGTCTATCGAGCACCTGCTCGATCGGCCAACCATCTTCCGGGATCCAGGCGGTCGATAAGGCAATCAAGATACTTCTCCTGTGTCCGCGGCAATGGGGTCGTCGAGATCGAATAGCACCGGTTTTTCCATGCAGTCCGGAAAATGTACGCAGTTGATGCATTCCTTCCACACGATCTGCGGCACGTCATTTCTGTCGACGAGCCGGAAACCGAGATTGACCAGCAGGCGCGGGTTTTGCGTCAGCGCGACGACCTGCCGTACGCCTACGGCTTTGCCATCGTCCAACAAGTAATCGACCAGCTCGCCATACAGACCGTTGCCTTGTTCGTGCGCAACAACCGTCAGCGCACGGATTTCGGCAATGTTCTCCCACAACACGTGTAGTGAAGCGCAACCGACGATTTGCCCGTTCTTTTCCGCCACGACGAAATCTCGCAGATTGTCGAACACATAATGCTGCGACCGTGACAGAATTGTCGCGTCCCGGTTAATGATCTCGGTTATGGCGGGGACATCCTGGACGTTCGCTCTTCTGAGGCACATCACGATATCTATCCCTCTGCCTTCAGGTCTCTGAGCACGGCGACTTCATCGCAATTCGGGAACTTCGGGCAATCGATGCAGTCCCCCCAAATCTTGTGGGGCAACTGGTTCTTGTCGATTCGTTTGAACCCGAGAGACTCGAAGAAATCGGGCACGTAGGTCAGGGCGAATACGGTGGGCAGGCCTAACCCCCTGGCATCTTCGACGAGATGGGTGACCAGCATGCGTCCAAGTCCCTTGCCTTTGTAACCTTCCCGGATAGCCAGAGAACGGACTTCACCCAAATCGCCCCAGAGCACGTGCATCGCGCCACAGCCGATGATCTCCCCGGTTTCGTCGACGACAACCCGGAAATCACGGATGTTCTGGTAGATCTGGTTCTGCGACTTGGGCAACATCTGTGCCTGGCTGGCATAATGGTTGACCAACTTGAATATGCTCATGGCATCGGCAACGGTGACCGGACGCAATTGGTACACTTCCTTCATTGCTCATGCTCCTCCGCGGCGGTTGCCTGTAGAGCGTCCTCGAGCTTGCTCGCCAGCTCGTCGATGTGATGCTTCTCGATAATCAATGGTGGAACTAGCCGGACGATGTTATCCCCAGCGATGGTGACGATGATCCCACGCTCGTAACCCGCATTGACGACGTCCAGCGCCTTCATCGGGATATCGACACCCCAGATCAGACCGCGTCCGCGTACGTCCTTGACCCACTCCGGATGGCGCGTCTGGATGTCCCGCAGGGCCTCTCCGAGGTACGCTCCCTGCTCCTTGACGCGGTCGAGGAAGGCCGGGTCGCTGACGCGGCGGAACACCACTTGCGCGACGGCCGCGACCAGGCAATTCGCAGCGAACGTGCTACCGTGATCGCCTTTGGCAATCGTGTCGGCTACAGCCTGGGTCAGCAGCGTGGCGCCCATCGGGAGACCTCCGCCCAATGGCTTCGCCAGGGTCATGATGTCGGGCGTTACGCCGTAATACTCGTGCGCCCACAAGTAGCCGGTACGCCCCATCCCGCACTGCACCTCGTCGAAGATGAGCAGCGCATTGAAGTCCTGGCACAGGGCGCGTAGCTCAAGCAGGAACACCTCATCCGCCGGGTAGATACCTCCTTCGCCCTGCACCGGTTCGACGATGACTGCACAGGTCCGGTCTCCGATCAGTGCCCTGGCGGAATCGAGATCGTTGAATGTGCCAAACTTCGCTCCCGGCATCAGCGGCTCGAAGGGTTTCCGGTATTTCTCACGAGATGTGGTCGCCAGGGCACCTAACGTACGCCCGTGAAAAGATCCGCTGAACGCGACAATCTCGTACTTATCCGTTCCGAAATGGGTGGAACTGTACTTGCGTGCAAACTTCAACGCGCCTTCCACGGCCTCTGTCCCTGAGTTGCAGAAGAAGACCCGATCCGCAAACGAATGTTCTACGAGGGACCGGGCCAGTTCGGCGTGCGGGATCGTGTGGTAGAGATTGGATACATGGATCAGTTTCTTGCTCTGTTCGTGGATCGCCTCCAGCACTTCGCGGTCACCATAGCCCAGCGCGTTTACTGCGATTCCGCTCACGAAATCCAGGTACGCTTTTCCGGATGTGTCGAACAGATAGACGCCCTCCCCCCTTTCCAAAACGAAATTTGGGCGACCGTACGTCTGCAATACGTAATGATTTTCCAGATCGATAATCTCTTGAGCGTTCATCACGGTTTTTAACCTTCTCTCTTCGCATTTCTGGATGTTGATTATCTCAAACCGACGTCGCCAGCTAGATGACGAAGCCCGTTCCGTTCCCACTGTGCAATCCGGCGAGGTCAGTGATGCGCACCTCGCCAACGCCACCCGCTACGCCTTCGAGGGCTGAGCGCACTTTGGGGACCATACCCCCGTGGATTTTGCCTGACTCGATCCAGATCTCCGCCTGTTCGGGTCTGATCTGCGGTACGATGGTGTCATCGATGAGGACCCCGGGTACGTTGCTGACGAAAATGAGCTGAGAAGCCTGTAGTGCCTGGGCGACCGCCAGAGCGGCGTGGTCGGCATTGACGTTGTACGTGCGTCCGTCCCGTCCTAACGAGATGGGAGAGAGGACCACGACCAATCCCTGCGACATGAGTTGGCTGAGACCTCCGCTCTCGACATGGACGATCCGCCCAACCCAGCCCAGATCGCCTTTGGCGTGGGGCATCTTGTCCACGCGAATCAGACCCAGGTCCACTCCGGATAACCCGACCGCCGGAACACCGGCGTGGATCAAGCGCGCGACCAGCCGTTTGTTGACCAAACCCGAGAGCACCATCTCGGCCACATTCAGTGATGGTTCGTCGGTTACGCGCAGGCCCTCGATGAATTGCGGTGTCAGGCCCAACGCGTTCTGTAGACGGGCGATCTCCTTGCCCCCGCCATGCACGATGATAGGTTGTACGTCTCGCATTTCTTTGATCGTCGATACCAGCACGGATAGAAAGTCTTCGTTATCGACCTCGTTTCCCCCGATTTTGATAACGACCTTGGGTCGAATCATTCCGCTTCCTCCTAGAGTCTCAACCCTGCCCGTTCATCCAGGCCGAACATGATGTTCATATTCTGGACAGCTTGCCCGCAGGCCCCTTTGATCAGGTTGTCGATGGCTGACACGACGATGAACCGGTTGCTGCCATCGACCTGGGTAACGGATATCGTACAGCGATTCGTGTTCACGACGTGCCGCAATGTCGCCAGCTGGTCTTCCGGAAGGATCTGCACGAACGGCTCAGCGGCGTACCTCTGCCGGTACAGGTCAAGCACTTGCGCTACGTCGTAACCGTCACGGATGGTGACATACATGGTGCTGAGAATTCCCTGGTTCACTGGAAGCAAGTGCGGGGAGAAGATGACTCGATAGGGTCCCGTGCCGGTCTGATTGAGCTCCTGCTCCATCTCAGTCGTGTGGCGATGCTTGTGGCCGATACTGTAGGGCGACATGTTCTCGTTCGCTTCGACGAACAGCGAGCTGATCTTCAGCCCACGCCCCGCGCCGGAGATGCCGGTCTTGGAGTCGATGATCGGCGTCTTGTCTATCAGCAGATCGTTCGCGGCGAGCGGATACAGCCCCAGGATGACGCTTGTGGGGAAACAACCCGGATTGGCGACCAGTGCCGTCTCCTCGATCTCGCTGCGATAAAGCTCCGGCAGACCGTAGACGGCTTGCTCCAGCAGATCGGTAGCCGTATGTTTGACCTTGTACCACGCCTCGTAAACATCCGCATCCCTGAGGCGAAAATCCGCGCTCAGATCGATTGCTTTCACACCGGCCTCGCGAACCCTGCGTACCATGTCCATCGATTCGGCGTGGGGCAGGCATAGAAAAGCGACATCGATCCCGTGAAGCGGAGCATCAGCAGCCGTGACGAGTTTTAAGTCGTACGGGCAGGGGAAAATCTCGCTGAGGAGCTTACCTGCCGAGCTTTCCGATGTCCCGAAACGGACCTGCGTATCCGGATGGTTGGACAGAAGCCGGACCAATAAGTTCCCCGTATATCCGGTAGCGCCGTATATTCCTACCCTGAGCATGGTTGCGACGAACCTCCTTGCAATGTTACCGCGCGAAAATCAGCGCTGGCGCTATTTGATCTGCGCCATTTTCTCGATCAACACCTGCACTGCTTCTTGCGGAGTAAGCACGACGTGAATTGCTCCCAGAGCCTTCTGCGGGACAAAGGACTCGTTGACCAGGCTCCTGAGCAACCGCCTCCAACGGTCTCCGACCAGGATCAAAGGCTTGACGATCGGCTTCTGCCTGACCTCCTCGAGGCTCCAGACGACGAAGACCTCGGTCAGCGTGCCGATGTTGCCTTCTAAGGCAATACACCCGTCGGTATCCACGGTGAGGTGTTCCAGCCTGCTCATGTAGTCGCTCTTCTTGATTTCCTCGTCGAGCCACTGGTTGCCGGAGGGGCGGTATGCATCGAACAGGGAGAGGGTGATCCCGATGACCTTTCCTCCGCCTTCCTTCGCGCCGCGACTCACAGCTTCCATCGTCCCGTGATACCCGCCGTTCATCACGTCGAATCCTGCCTCGGCGAGCAGCCGTCCCAGAGTCCGCGCGTCTCCATAGAGCTTGCCGGTGGGGTCTGCGCTCGAACTCCCGAAGACACTGATCACTTTTCTGTCCTTCACGTTGTTCTCCTGTTTGTTGTCAAAGTACCCCGCCGGCCAGCGCTACCAGCACATTCGTCAAAACCGTGATGGCCAGCCCGTATTCCTCAAGTTGAATGTGCTCGTGCGGAGTATGGTCCAGATTCGAGTCTCCTGGACCGTAGGCGACGATGGGACACTGCCACACGGGTCCGACGACGTTCATGTCGGATGTGCCTGTCTTGACTTTGAAGGTGGGCTTTCCGCCTGCCTCGCG
>CAZPTF010000022.1:0-10499 GCA_964589015.1 uncultured Anaerolineae bacterium | reverse complement strand
TCAACCGCAGGCCGTTCCACCGTCGAGGGGCTGTATTGGCTTAACAGTCCTTTCAGCAGGTCTATTTCATCAGGATACGCTGGCATCTATTACACACACTCCCCACACGAGTCCCGTGGCGGTCTATACAGAACGCGGATAGGACCCCAGCACTCTCAGGAAAGTCGCGATTTCTTGCAGGTGGCCGATAGCCTTCTGGCAGCGCTCTTCGTGCAAACCGCCGGCGAAATCAAGGTAGAAGAAATACTCCCACGGTTTTCCCTGCAAGGGGCGGGACTCGATTTTGGTCAGATCGATGTCGCGCAGAGCGAACACGGCCAGGGTTTTGAACAACCCGCCCGGCACGTTGTCCATCGAAAATACGATCGATGTCTTGCTGTTTCCGCTGGTCTGGACCGGCTCGCGGCTCAGGACGAGAAAACGGGTGTAATTCTCCTCATCGTCCTCCAGGCCCTCGACCAGGATATCCATGTCGTAGATCGCGGCGGCACGCTTGCCGGCAATGGCGGCTTCGTCCCGCTGCCCTTGCTCCTTGAGGAGCTTCACACTTCCGGCGGTGTCGTACGCGGTCACGCGCTCGATCTCCGGCCACCGCGCCAGGGATCGCTCGCACTGCGCGAGAGCCTGTGGATGCGAGCTGACCCGCTTGACCTGGCGCAGTGCAACACCGCGGTTTGCGATCAGACAATGGGAAATTCGGATCGCGATCTCGCCCACGACGTGCAGGTCATGACGCAGCAACAGATCGTAGTTGCGGTGAATACTGCCGGCAAGCGAGTTTTCGATCGGCGCGACTGCATAGTCGGACTTACCGGACACGACTTCATCGAATATCCGGTCGAATGTGTCGCAGGGCACTGGTGCGATGTTCTCTCCGAAAAACGTGACCGCAGCTTCCTCACTATAAGCGCCTCGTTCTCCCTGAAAGGCCACGCGATACGGTTGCTTTGTCATCGGACTACCTCACTCTTCGGATTCTGACGATGGCAATTCCGACTCCAGGACAACGCGGACGGCGTCCACCACTTCATCCAATTGTGCCTCGGAGATCACCAACGGAGGCAGGAAACGCAGTACCGTACTCCCTGCCGGAAGCGCCAGGACGCCCTGGGCCGTCAACTGAGCCAGATATGGATATACCTTCTCTTTGAGTTCCATGCCAACCATCAGACCGAGCCCCCGTACCTCTCGCACCTTGGGAGAATCGATCTGCCGCAACTTCGCGATGAAGTACTCACCTTTGCGTGCACTCTGCGCGGGCAGGTTGTGGTCTTCGAGGTAGCGCAGCGCAGCCAGGGAGGCTGCTGCAGCCAGCGGGTTCCCTCCGAACGTGGACCCGTGGCTCATCGGCAGAATGCCCTGGACACGTGGCCCGATCAAGGTCGCACCCATCGGCACTCCCCCGGCAATCCCTTTTCCAAGACAAAGGATATCCGGGGTCAAGTTGTAGTGTTCGCAGGCGAACATCTTGCCGGTCCGCCCGAAACCTGTCTGAATCTCGTCCACGATCAGGAGAATGCCGCGCTCCTGGCACAACGCCTGCAGCCCGTGCAGGTATTCGGGGCTGCCCGGGCGAACGCCCCCCTCCCCTTGAACGATCTCGATGATGATTGCGGCTGTGGAATCGCTGACAGCATCGCGCATTTTGTCGAGATTGTCGTAGGTGACGTGGCTGAACCCCGGGACAAGGGGTTCAAATGGCTGGCGGTATTTCTTCTCCCAGGTGGCACTCAATGCGCCCATAGTCCGTCCGTGGAACCCGCGCATCGTCGCGATGATACCCGCTTTACCCGTTGCCATGCGCGCGAACTTGATCGCCGCCTCGATGGACTCCGCGCCCGAATTGCTCAAAAAAACGCGCTCCAAACCAGCGGGCGCGATTTCGGTCAGTTTTGCCATTGCTGCTGCCCGTTTGTCGTTGTAGAGACTGCCGGACAGGGAAATGAGGCACTTCGCCTGCTCGCAGAGTGCTTCGCTGACGTAGGGATTGTTGTGTCCGATGATGGCGACGCCGTGTCCGCTCATACAATCGATATATTCATTGCCCTGCTCGTCCCAAAGCAGAGACCCGTCGCCACGTACGATGGCCAATTCTCTTTGCGGAATTACACCACTGGTATGGCGCCGTTCAAGTGCGATAATATCCATGAGTCATCCTCTTTCCTGAGGCGGAATCTCTATAACTGTACCGTTCCGCTAATGAATGATACGGCCTGACCACCCACGCGGACAGCGGTGATGTTGTCACTGGTTCCATCGACCTCAATGAAAATGGTACTGGGCCGGTCGATTTCATATCCCTGCTCGTTTACCAAATAGGTGGTACCATCTGCCCCTGGAGTCACGACCTGGTACTTCACCAGATATGCCCCCAACCCACCGCTGGCGCTGCCGGTGGCCGGATCCTCCAGAATGCCGAGCCCGGGCGCGAACATGCGCATGTGCAAGTCGTTGCCATCAAATAATGTCTCCTGTGAGAAAATCGCAAAGCAGTCCGTATCGGCTTCGTGACCGATCTCCAGCAAAGCAGCCGTGTTGGGTTTGGCGTTCTGTACTGCACGCAGAGACCGGACCGGAATTATCAGCTGCGGCAGTCCGGTCGAAACGACCTGTGGAAGCGGACCGTCCGAACGGATTTCCGTCTCTGGGACACCGAGCGCTGCCGCCAGCCGGGGAATGTCCGCCCACTGCTTGAGGAACTTCGGCAGATCTTGTGTCATGACCACACGCTGGACCTGCCCATTATCCACATAGATATCCACAGGCAGTATGCCTACGTTGAGTTCCTGATGGATGCGGGTCACCGGTTCCTGCAGCCGGATCCGGCCCAATTCCGCCAGCAGATAGTGGGTACCCACCACCGGATGTCCGGCCAATGGAACTTCCGCTGCCGGCGTGAAGATGCGTACCCTGAAATCGACGTTTGGCTTCGGGGACGGCGTTACGAATGTGGTTTCAGAGAGGTTCATCTCCTTCGCCAGTTGCTGCATCTCGCGGTCAGACAATCCTTCCGCGTCCGGGAACACGGCCAGTGGATTGCCACCGAAACGTTGCCCTGTGAAAACGTCTAACTGATAGAATTGATAGGTACGCATCGCATTTCTCCTTTGTTTGTTCTCTCTGAACGCTTACCGGATCACCGTTCCATGTCCTGCTAACGCATTGCGGAGCGGTTGATCGACTCGTGCGTCCGCAAACACGACTTGGCCGACTCCTTCCGCGATGGCCTCCGCAGCTCCCATGACTTTCTTCTTCATCCGCCCTTCGGCAAACTGCATGAAGTGCTCGACGCGCTCCTTCTCGATAACCGGAATCAGCGTGCTTTCGTCGGGGAAGTTCTTGAGCAGCCCCGGCACGTTGGACAGAATGATCAGTTGCTCCGCGCGCAACGCTGCTGCCAGCACGGCGGCCGCGCGGTCACCGTCAACGTTGATTGCTTCGCCGTCGGTGCTGATGGCCGGGGGCGTGATCACCGGCAGATAACCGTTGTCGATGAGGAGTCTGATCAGGTCTACGTTGGCTCGCTCGACCTTTCCCGTGTAGTCATCGTGCAAGACCCGCCGCTTGCCACCCTCGATCACCTTGAGCGTGGACTTGCGCGTGCCTTCGAGCAGACGGCCATCAATGCCGGACAGTCCGACCGCATTGACCCCCAGTCGCTGGAGTCTCTCGACGATCTGCTTGTTGATCTTCCCGCAATAGACCATTTCGAAGATCGCCAGCGTTTCGCGGTCCGTGTAGCGGCTGACGTATCCGGACACGGACGTCACGAAAACCGGCGGGTGGCCCAGCTTCTCGGCGACGATGTTGGTTTCGTGCGAGCCGCCGTGCACCAGCACGATGGACTGGCCCTCCGCGTGGAGTCCGGCGATATCACCGCAAACGGCGTCGAGGTCGATGCCTTCACTGCCTCCTACTTTGACAACAATCATGCGCGTCTCCTCTGCCAATCCGGGTTACACGGGGTGCAACCCGGTGAACTCCAGCCCGCTTGTTTCGGGCCAGCCGTACATCAAATTCATGCACTGGACGGCGCTGCCCGCCGCCCCTTTCATCAAATTATCGAGCGCCGCTATCGAGATCACTCGTCCGCTGCGTTCGTCCAGCTCGAAGCCGACATCGCAGTAATTGGCTCCTGCCAGGATCTTGGGATCGGGGTAGCGGTAGATGCCCTTGCGATCCTTGACCAGCCGGACGAACGGTTCTTGTCCATAGGCAGCGCGATAGGCCTTCCACAGGTCCTTTTCGGTGACCGGCTCGGCCAGAAAGACGTGTGCGGTCGCCAATACCCCGCGCACCAGCTCGATGGCGGTCACCGAAAGGTGTACGGTCGGGGCATCCGCTTGCAGCCCCATCTCCTGGATGACCTCGGCGGTGTGCCGGTGTCCGGAGGGTGCAAACGAGCGCACCGTCCCGCTGCGTTCGGGGTGGTGCGAGGACAGGCTCGGGGTGTTGCCACCTTCCGACGATCCGACCTTGATATCGACGATCGCCCCGCGTGGTTTGTCTACCAACCCGGCCTTGAACAGCGGGTACAACGCCAGGTTAGAGGCGGTCGCGTTACAACCAACACCGCTCACGTAGGACGCTTCCCGGAGGGCAGCGCGATGCAGCTCCGGAAGCCCGTACACGAACTTATCCAGCCACTGCGGCGCGGCGTGAGGCTGACCGTACCAATCCTCGTACAGGGCGGTGTCGCGCAAGCGGAAATCGGCGCTCAGGTCGATCACTTTGCCAGCCATCGCAGCGAACCGGTCGATCTGGTGCATGGCCTGCCCGTGCGGCAGTGCCAGGAACAGCAGATCGCACGGCTCGAGCGTCGAAAGCGCACTGAATTTGAGCGTCGTGCGCCCGCGCAGGTTGGGGTGCACACTGTAGATCAAGTTCCCTGCGTTTCGCTCAGAAGTGATCTGCTTGAGTTCGATCTGGTCGTGGCCCAACAACAGCCGGATCAGTTCTCCCCCGACGTAGCCGGATCCCCCGACAACTGACGCCTGTATCATTCCTTCCCCCTTAGCTCTCGGCAACCTGCACCACGTAGTCGACGATGCGGCCAGGAATGTCCACGCCGGTTGGCGCGATGCTGTTTCGGAATTCCATCGTGTAGTTGACCTCATTGACCAGCAGTCCCCGCTCTTTGTCTTCGAGGATATCGACGGCCAGGATGCCGCCACCGGCAGCTTGTGCCGCGGCAACCGAGAGGCGGTCCAGCTCCGAAGTTACCGGACAATTGCTGGCTCTGCCTCCGCGTGCGGTGTTGGTGATCCAATGCGGAGACTGCCGGTAGATCGCACAGATCGTCCGGTCGCCAACGACGAAGCTTCTGATGTCGCGCGCCGGTTTGTCGATGTATTCCTGAATGTAGAAGACAGAATGATTATAGCTGCCCAACACCTGTTTGTGCTCCAAAATGGCCTCGGCTGCCTCGCGGTCGTTGACTTTGGACAACAGACGCCCCCATGAGCCGATCGCCGGTTTCAGGACAACCGGGTATCCCATCTCCTCGATGGCCTGCAGGGCGGATTCAGGGGTGAATGCAATGCGCGTATCGGGGACAGGCACGCCTGCCTTCACCAGAGCACTGGTCGTCAGCAACTTGTCGCCGCAGGTATCGGCTGCGACATAGCTGTTCACTGTCTTGATGCCCCAGTCGTTGAGCACGCGCAGGGCACTGACCGCCCGCGAATGATTGATGCACCGCTCCAGGATTACGTCGTATTCGTGCAGGCTATTGCGCCCGACGTCCAAAATCAGCTCACGATCGTCGATGAGATCGTATGGCAGACCGCGTTTGTCGAATTCTTCGAAAATCAGTTTCTCTTCGACGCGGACACGTGAGTATAAAATGCCAATCTTCATGAAAGTTCTCCTGACAGGTCTCCTGGTATTCAGGCAGGGCGCTGCCCTGACCCGCTCGATTCGATACGGGTCAGGGCAGGCTCCTTCGCCTTTTCTGCTATTGTCCGAAATCGACGAGGATCATTCGCCCCAGTCTTCTTCCTCTTCCGGAGCCAAATCGAGCTGCACCGGATCGAGCCCTACGACCTCTAACTCGACACCGCACTCCGGGCACTCGATGATTTCACCCTCGATGACATCCGCTTCCAGTTCGATCTCGGCAGCGCATTCCGGGCACTCAGCATTCATTTCTCAATCCTCCTTTTACTTATTACTTACAGAACATTTTCAAGATCGTGAAGACCAATTATACAACAATTCCGCATCCTTAGCCACGGGTCAGGCCGGCGATAGCCTGAGCTACTTCCTGCGTCGACGCGGTTCCCCCGAGGTCAGGCGTGTGCGGGCCGGTTTCGAGCACGGTGCGGACCGCACGGCGCAGGCGATTGGCACTCTCGTCCTCGTGCAAGTAGTCCAGCATCATCGCGGTGGAAAGAATTGCGGCGATTGGATTGGCGATGCCACGCCCGGCGATGTCCGGGGCTGACCCGTGCACCGGCTCGAATACCGCCACCGTTTGCCCGATGTTGCCGGATGGCGCCATCCCCAGGCCGCCGACGAGCATTGCCGCCTCGTCCGACAGGATGTCACCGAACAGGTTGGTGGTGACGATCACGTCGAAGCTCTCCGGGTCCTTGATGAGCCGCATGGCCATCGCGTCGACGAACAGGTCGTTGACCTCCAGCTCCGGATAGCGGGAAGCCACCTCATATCCGACCTTCCGGAACAACCCACAGGTCTCGTTCAGCACATTTGCTTTGTGGACCAGGGTCAGTTGGCGGCGGCGGCGCATCGCCTGCTCACAGGCCAACTCGACGATCCGTGTCGATCCTTTTCGAGTGATGACGCGTTTGGCGATGGCGGTCTCTCCGTCGCTCTCTTCCAGACCGACATATAACCCTTCGCTGTTTTCACGCACGATCAACAGGTCGATGCCCTGGCGTGATGTTTCGATGGGCCACGACAGCGTCGGCCGAATGTTGGCGTAGAGATCGAAGTGCATTCTCATGCCGCGGATAGGACTGAAGTAGCCTTCGACTTTGTAGGGGGGTGACGAGATCGCGCCGAACAGCGTCGCGTCACACGCTTCGACCAACTCCAGGGTCTCTTCGGGCAATGCGCTGCCAGTCGCCTGGAAGCAATCCCAACCTGCCTGTGCAGGCACCACCTCGAAAGTGATGCCAGTGGCCGCCAAGACGTCCAGCGCTGCAGGGATCACCTCATGTCCGATGCCGTCTCCTTCGATAGTGCAAATGCGATAGGTCATTCAGCTTCCCCCGGAAAACACCCGTACTTCTTGAAGTATGGCACGATGCCACCGGCCTCCCAGATTCGTCTCACAAACGCAGGCGGAGCGGGTAGTGTATAGTTACCGTGCGCTGTGCCGATCAGCCCCTTCTGCAAATCAACGTCTACCTGTTCTCCATCCTTCAATATCTCCGGGAGATCTTTGGATTCCACGAGGGGAATGCCGAGATTCAAAGCGTTTCTATAGAAGATACGGGCGAAACTGGGAGCGATGATAGCGGCGATTCCCACGACTTTCAATGCCTGGGGCGCATATTCGCGCGACGATCCGCACCCGAAATTGTTGCCCGCCACGATGATATCACCGCGCTGGACCTCGGCTGCGAACTCCGGGCGTGCTTCGATGAAGGGATATTTGCCCAGTTCTTCCTCCGAAGTCATGTACGGCGCGTAGCGGCCGGGAACGATCTGATCGGTATCCACATCTGTTCCGAATTTCCATACTCTCGCCATGTCAGTCCACCTCCCTCGGATCTGTGATGTATCCGGTCAATGCGGTAGCGGCCGCTACCTGCGGTGAAGACAGGTAGATGTACCCGTCGGGTGATCCCATGCGACCGCGGAAGTTGCGGTTGGCAGTGGAGACACAGACTTCGCCTTCGCCCAGCACGCCCATGTGTCGCCCGATACACGGTCCACAGCTCGGCGTCCCGATTGTGGCTCCGGCTGCGAGCAACTTGTTGAGGGTCCCATCGGCAGCGGCGGCTTGCAGCACCTCGCTGGATGCCGGTACCACCAACATGCGGACACCGGACGCGACCCGCTTGCCTTCCAGGATCTGCGCCACCGCATGGAGGTCTTCGAGCCGCCCATTGGTACACGTACCGACGAAGACGGCGTCTACCTTGATGTCTTTCAGCTCGCTGGCGGCGACGACGTTGTCCACATGGTGAGGTCTGGCAACTTGCGGTTCCAGGTCATTCAAATTGACCGTCAGTTCTTCGATGTAGATCGCTCCTGCATCGATGGTCAGCCATGCCGGGACGGTGAATTTCTCGGCAACTTCTCCACTGGGCAAGATGATACCGGCCTTGGCTCCTAGTTCTGTGGTCATACACGACAGCGTCTGTCGCGAAGCGAGGGAAAAGCTATCCACCCCGTGATACTCGACTGCGCGGTAGGTCGCTCCGGCGATACCCCACTGCCGGGCAACCCAGAGGGCCAGATCCTTTGCCCCAACGCCCGGGCGGAACTGGCCCTCCACAATCACGCGCATGGTTTCCGGAACTCGAAGCCACGTCTGCCCACTGGCGAAAGCCAGAGCGACATCGGTGGCTCCCATCCCGGTGCCGAAAGCGCCGACCGCCCCGTAACTGGTGGAATGGGAATCCGAGCCGACCACAATCTGGCCCGGCTGAGCCAGACCTTCTTCGACGAGAACCTGGTGACACACGCCACGCCCGACATCGAACAGATTGCTGATACCCTCGGCGGTTGCGAACTCGCGAATTTGTTTCTGCGCGTTGGCGGTCGCGATGTTTACCGCTGGAGCTACATGGTCGATCACGAGAGCGACCCGCGCAGGGTCGTGGACATGCGCTGCTCTCAATTCCTCACGCATGACGCGAATCACGCTGGGAGCGATGGAATCCACGGACATAGCCATGTCGACCTGAACGACCGCCAGATCTCCGGCTTTGACGATCTGCCCGGCGGCATGTGAGATGATCTTTTCTGCCAGTGTTTGCGGTTGATCTACCATTTGTCAGTCTCCTGGATTGCTAGTTTGCGGATTCAGATGTGATCTGGTTTTCCGTGTGTATTTCTTCGAAGCCATCTACCCAGCGGTACAACACTGCGTCCACGTCGCTCAACGCCAGGGACTTTTCGTCGGCGAGTGCCTTGACATGCTGTGTGACTTCTTTCAGTTGCTGGTCGGTCATGGACAGGCCTAGCTGCTCCGCTCTATTCTTGATGGCGTTCCACCCGGTCAAGCGGTGCGCGATACTGATGTAGCGGGTCATGCCGAAGTCTTGTGGATCCAGGATTTCGTATGTCTCCGGGTTGTTCAAGACGGCCTTGGCATGAATGCCGGCCTTGTGGGTAAAGGCCGTGATGCCGGTGATGTAGTTGTTGAAGGGAATGTCCACACCAACGATCCGCGAGACCAGCAGTTCCAACTCGTGCAATGCCTTCAGATTGTACTTCTCAACCAGTTTCTTGTCCAGAGCATACATCCGTGCGATGAAACCACCTAATGGTGTGATCCCGTTCCGTTCACCGATACCCAGGACACTCGTATCGACGTGGGTCCCGCCCGCTTCGAGTACCGCATAACTGTTGGCGATGGCACATCCGCTGTCATTGTGTCCATGAAACTCGATGTCCGCCTTGATCGTCTGTCTGAGTTTGCTGACCAGATTGAAAACCTGAAGCGGTGTCGCGACCCCAACGGTATCCGCGATGCCCACGCGGTCCACACCGAGTTCGTCCACCGCCTTGTACACGCGGATGATGTCGTCTTCGTTGCTGCGGAAGGAGTCCTCACTGCTGAACCGGACTTCGAGTCCCTGGCTCTTGATGTAGGCGACGACGTCCTGTGCGGCTTCGAGAATTTGATCGATGCTTTTCCCGTGGCTGAACTTTCGCAGATAGGATGAGGTGCCGAACAATACATCGACACCATCCACCCCGCTCGCTACGGCGACCCTGGCATCTTCCATATTACAGCGGGTATGGGTGAGCAGTTTGGCCTTGAGTCCCAACTTGGATAGACGATGTGCATCTTTCAGGCTTTGCGGTGAGGCCGACGTCGATGTGATTTCGATATACTCGACGCCAAATTCGTCCAGAGCCAGCGCGATCTCAACCTTATCATCGGAGCTATAATTAGCTCCGACAAACTGTTCTCCTTCTCTGAGGGTGGATTCGATGATGTTGTACTTCTTGATTGTCACGTTCAGCCTCCTGAATTGGGTTTACGATCAGACCGCTTTTTACGTTGGCTCCATAAAAAACAGAACTTCACTGGCAAACAAAAAACCAGCCCCTTCTTCACTAATGGTCTGGAAGGGGCTGGCGCTAATCTCACCTACTTAGTGCTTCTGGCGCACAAACAAGCCTACCCAGACCCAGGGTCCGGTTTCCTGAACGGCTTGTTCTTCTTGGCGAGAACGACTAGACAATACATATCGTAATTCACGTTGTTCACAACACGCTCCCACTGCTGGGGATGACTTCTGAAGAAGTATAACACGAAAGCGTGTGCTTGTCAAAATGCGCAAGTGAGCGGG
>CAZPTF010000021.1:0-22659 GCA_964589015.1 uncultured Anaerolineae bacterium | reverse complement strand
GGCTGGCGCCCTCGCCAGCCCCGCCCGAGTCCCCGATCTGCGAAAGTTGGGTTAGCCGATCGACCCGCCGCTCGTATTCACCACTCTGACAAGGCCTTATCCCGATGCGCAGGTCGTGTGAAAGGACGGCTTGACGACCGACCCACGCGACCGGTGCGACGTGATGCCTAGCCCCGAGGACTGCCCGAAAGGATGTCATCGGCGTAAAATGCTATTGGGGCGAGGCTTACGTCTCGGTATAATCGAGTTCTTAGTGTTCGTGCGGCGGTTCCGCGAGGCGTGCCACGCTGCGGCATGGCGCCCCTTCTGCCGTGCATCGGTGTCCGTCTGCACCATGGCGAGCCAACCCAGGGAATCAGCACTCACCGGCGACGGGTTGGGACGCGAGGCAGGGCACGCCCACGGATTCTGCGAACACAGCGGACATCTGGAGGAGGAACGCCACTTTTGAGGCGTGGCCTGCAATACGCGCTCGGGCTGCTGCTGGGCAGTCGAAATCGAAAAAAACCGGCTCCGCGCCCGGCCAGCGACCCCGATTCGGGCAGGAATTGCGTATACTGCACAGGACGCGGATGCATCTGCTCCCGAACCGGCGGCGCCGGGCCGTACCGGGGTGTTCATTTCGACGACGCGCAGGCTCTCGGCCGCCCAGCACGCCTCAGCCCGGGGACGGCTGAGGAGTCACGAAGATGACAACGGAAAGGGACGAGTCAAAGAGCGAGACATCGGGGAAGCCCGCATCGGAACCCGACGACAGCGCCCAAGGCCCTGGCGAGCCCACGGGAGAAGGCGTGCGCAGGAAACTCGAGGAGATGGCTGCCGATTGGCAGGGACCACCTCCGCTGCCCGGTGAATCGCCGGCCAAGCGCGCGGACGCTGTGGTGCCGGAGCCCGTTCGCCGCGAAACTCGGAAAACGCCCCGCACAGAGGAGACGCAGCCCTCTTCGGCGGGTCAAACTGGAACATCAGCCAAGCCTCCGGCAACAGGTCGGCGTCCAGCCGATCTTGAAGAGACGCTGGTCAAGCCGGCTCCCAAAGGTGGGAGCGGAAGCGAGGCCGGTCAGCACGCGCACGCGAAACAGCGGCCAACGGTGGGGCGCAATGGTCCCTGCCCCTGTGGCTCGGGGAAGAAGTACAAGCATTGTCATGGTCGCGGAGCCACAACGAACCCAACACCGGCTGACACACCAGTGAATGTCGAGCCCGTGCCTTGGAGAGAAGCACGCATAAGGGTGTGCTCCTGCGGCCGTCGAAATCCGGCAGAGAACGCCTACTGTAACGAATGCGGTAAACGGCTGCCGCCGGCCGCACGGCTGAAGTGCTCGCACTGTGGCAAAAGCGCCCCCTTAACCGCGAAGTTCTGCGAACATTGTGGTAGAGGCCTCAGGGAATGAAGCGCCACAAGTTCGTCTGCTAATTGCAGTGGAACGGCACAGGAGAAACGTTGACTGATTTATCCAAGGCGTCGGAGTTACGGAGGCGGCGCAATCAGTATCACGAGGAGGTCGACCATGAATCTTGCGGTTACCTCCCTGCAATGGGTGGCGATTGGAGTAGGGACGATCGCACTCGTCGGTGTCATGCTGTGGCGCATGCGTCGCAACACGGACCTGCGCAGCGGCTCGTTCTACCAGCCGAAGGGTGACCGTATACCCATCCGGGTGGACGCGAAGGCGAAGGCGCTGGCTGCCCACGGTGACTACGAAGGCGCGCTGGCGGTGTACCGCGACTTTTTGCGCTCCCATCCCGATTCGGCGCTCGCGCTGAATAACGCCGGTGCTCTCTGCCTGAATCTGCGGAAGGCGCAGGAGGCGCGTCAGTTACTGGAGAAGGCGGTCTGCCTGGATCCCAGTTATGCCTCTGGATGGGTGAACCTCGCGGACGCTGCGCAAATGCAGCGAGATCTCACGGGCGCCCGCCGCTGTTATAAAACCGCCTTGAAATGCGACCCGAACAGCGTGGATGCACGAATTGGCCTCGCACGCGTGCTTTTGGAAGAGAAGCGCCACCAGGAAGCGGTCCAATTGCTGGAGGAGGCGGTTCGTCTGGGGCCCAAACGCGCGGTGGCATGGATGAACTTGGGCTTTGCGAGGATGATGTCAGGAAACCTTGTTGGTGCTGAAAATGCTTTCAGGACTGCCTTGAAATACAACCGGAAGCTGGCCGCCGCGCGCGAAGGCCTTGAGCGGAACCAAGCGGAAGCAGCGTTAGTCACCAGGGCGGAACGTATCGGGGCCGTAGTTACCGGGGAAGACGGTACGGTGCGCTCGACTGCCAACACTGACGTCCTGTGCGCCGGTTGCGGCAGGCGGTACACAACGTCGGGGAATGTCAGCCGGCAAACGAAGGCGCAGGGGGGTTTACGATGCGGGAATTGTGGAAGTTTCTATTGTGAACCGTGCGTGGCCAACGTGGTGTTTGATGAGGCATCGCATGGAAGATTTCGTTGCGATTGCGGGCGATCGACAGCCGATCTCGGTGGAGGAGGCGAGTGGTCGTATCGCGGGTTTGATGAACTCGTCGTGTTCCGGTCCTCATAGTCAGTGTCGCAGATGGCAAATGACGTCAATGGTTAATCGTCATGGTTTTCGCTGCCGGAACAGGGCTTGAGACGATTGTCAATGGGGGGCTCATGTTGGAAGCCCAAGTCGTGCACCATGATGTAGCGAGGCCACCTGGATGTTTGCGGCCCAATGATGGGCAGTGCGCCTGACAGGCGCTTTCGGACTGATACTGGCGGCGTGTTCGAAGAGTGCTTGTGGATGCGTCTGCGGAGGCCTGCACGGCGTGGATGGCCGGGGCCGGGCATTCTCAACATACGCCTGGTAATCAGAATCAGGTAGACGAGCAATGATTGAAAACAACAGGGCACCACGAAGCGCTGCGCGTGCATCGTATCTGTCGGGACTGCTCGCAGCGGTCGTCGTCATCGCGCTGGCTGTGATCTTCTGGTCCGATTTCCGTGGCTTGACGTTGGGTTGGCAGATTGCAGTCGGCTTTATTGTTGTGGTTCTTGTTCTGCGCATCTGGGTGGCCGGCCTCAACGTGGACCGCTCCCAGGTTGCCATGGCGGATGCTCTGTACAACGCGGGCCAGTACCAGAAGGCCCATGAAGAACTTACCCGAGTCCTACAGGAGCATCCATCCAACGCTGAAGCGCTCTACTTGAAGGGACAATGCCTGGACCGCCTGAGCCGCAGCGGCGAAGCGATGGCAGCCTGGCGGGAGGCCCTGAAGCACAGTCCGAAGCACGGCAAGGCCGCCCACAACCTGGCTTGCGAATACCTCAACCAGGGCAAATATGTGGAAGCAGCAGAATACTTCGGGGTTGCCCGTGAGGGTGGCGCGTGGGCCGAAAGTCCGGGCATCTTTGAGCAGAATGTCGAGAACACGAAGAAGGCGCTGCTCCACATGGGCCGTCAGGCTGAAGCCCGCCATGATCACCGCGATGCGCTGCGCTACGCAGATGCCTTGGTCAAGCTTGCTCCGAAGTACGCGCTGGCGTATGCATGGCGTGCGCAGCACAATGCCGAACTCGGCAACTACCGAGCAGCGGTCGACGATGCGAGGGCTTGCCTGCAACTCAATCCAGAGTACAACAAGGCGCGGCTGATCCTCTCGGAAGCCCAGGAAGCGCTGAACGCCGAGATCGCCCAATCTCGATTGGACCCAGGTCCGCCCGCTGACTCCGCAGCCAGCTCAGTAGATGGGACGGCGACGACCGAAATCAAGGAGGATGGGAATGGCCCGGGTTCGTCTTTGCAGAGCCGTCCGACGCTCTGGCGGGTCGGTGACAGGGCGTTTGACCGATGGCAGATCCGGCGAATCATGAACCAGGGGGGAATGGGCACAATTTACGCCGCATGGGATTCTCGATACCGGTCAGCCGTCGCACTGAAAACGGTGCAACTGGAATCCGGGGCGGATTCCAGCGCCGGGCGCCGGGCGTTTCGCCAGGAAGCAGAGCACTGGCTTCGACTCGGACATCACCCCCGTATCGTACGGCTCCACAGCGTCGAGAAACTCGATTACCGCCACATTGTGCTGGTGACGGAGTACGTGGCCGGGCAAGAGGGTGTCGGACCCACCTTGTACGATCATTTGAAGGCGAAGAATTCTCTGATGCCCCACGAAGCCTGCCGGATTGCGATCGGCATTTGTGAAGGGATACGGTTCGCCTACGCCCAGTGTCGGCTCGTGCATCGCGATCTCAAGCCCGAAAACGTGTTCATCACTGCGCTGGGCGAGGTAAAAGTCGGCGACTTCGGTCTGGCGACGATAGACGGCCAGAAGCCGAATAGCCCGGCAGGAACTCTCGCGTACGCTGCACCTGAGCAATGGGAAGAAGGCAGGGCGGCCCGGCCAACGCTCGACGTTTACTCGCTTGGCGTCATGCTGTTTGAAATGGTCTGCGGGCGAAGACCCTGTGAATTGCCGGACAAGTACCGCCATGCGGACCCCCAGCTCAAGCAGGCTGAATACGAGCGGATGCACCGCGAAGTGCCGCCGCCATCACCGCGTGACTATCGTCCGGATCTTGATCCGCATCTCGAAGCGCTGATCCTGCAGTGCCTTGCCAAGAAGCCTGGCGACCGTCCAACCAGCCTCGCGGAACTCGAGAAAGCGCTGGGAAACTACGCCCCCGACCTCGCCAGGACCGACCCTGCCTTCGCGGGTTCCGATTCGGAACGGAATCCAGGACTTGCCGCCTTCGTTGAAGGAGTCAGTCTCAGTTCGCTCGGCTTCCTGCGGGAAGCCTTGGAGTGCTACGACAAGGCCGTTCGTTACGAGCCTCTGCGATCCCAACGCTCGGAAGCCTGGACGAACAAGGCAAAAACCCTGGGCGAACTGCACCGATTCCGGGAATCGGTTGCCGCAGCTCGCAGAGCCGTGGAGATTGATCCGCGCGACCTGTATGGACAGCATTGCCTGGCGATGTCGCTGGGCATGCTCGGCTTGCGTGAGGAGGCATTGTCGGTTTTTGACCGCCTTATTGCACAAGACCGGCAACGAGCGGACTCGCACGTTGGGAAGGCTGCTGTCTTGTTGAGCGCGGATCGCATAGCGGAGGCGAGGGCAGCCTACGAGCAAGCTCTGGCCCTGAAACCTGATCATCAAATCGCGGTCAACGGATTGGGCTTGTGCGCAGAGCAGAGCGGGGATCTAGAAGCGGCATTGCGGTGTTTTGAGCGTGCGATTGGGTTCCACGAGGAGTTTGCCGAAGCCCATGCCAATCGCGATCGCGTTCTTATCCTCCAGGGGCGGCGGACGGAGTCAATCGACCGAACACTAGACACGGATTCAGATAAACCCCTGAAGATCAGGTACTACCTGGATTTGGGATTCTCACTCCACGACGCGGCGCGCTTTACGGAAGCCCGCGAGGCACTGAACAGAGTCCTCGAACTTGATTCCAGCATCGCGGCGGTGCATCTCGCGCTCGCCCAGTGTTGTGGCGAGCTGGGGGATTACGCGAAGGCGTACGAGCATGCCAGCAAGGCCGTGGCTCTCGGGGATCCGCGAGGTGCCGAAATTGCGGAACTCGCACGGCTGTGCTTGGAAGGAAAAGACCCTCGTGCTCCAAAGACACAAGATCGAGACACGGCTGCTCGTGGCGGCGGACTCCGACCTGACGCAGGCACACACCGTTCGTCGCAGCAAGGAGGCCATCGGGGGCGCGACACGTTGCAGCCGCTCCCATCATCGGGCAGGTGCGCGTGCGGTTTCCGGAACCCGCCCGGCAACACCTATTGCCACGAATGCGGAAAGTCCCTCGAGAGCGAAGCGCCGGCCATGTGCCCGCGCTGCGGGGGAGATACGTCGGGCTCGACGAACTACTGCGTCCAATGTGGCAAGAAGCTCAGCTAGGTCGAGGGTGGTCCGGACGGCGAACCGACAATTGAATGGGCCGCTGTCAGGCTAGCGGGAGGAGTCAGGGGACGACTTGATGACCTCAAGAACATCGAGGCAAGCCGGTTTTTGTCTCCAAGCACATGGTGCGTCCCATCCGGGCCTCGCACGGGAAAACAACGAGGACGCGTTCGCCGTCCTGCCGAGGCCCGGCCTCTTCATGGTCGCGGACGGAATCGCCGGAGCTGCAGCAGGAGAGGTGGCCAGTCAGATCACCATCGACGTGATCCCCGGTCTGCTGCAGGAGAAGCTGTCCGCTCTCCGCAGCAACGCAGCACGGGAAAGGGTGGAGGCAGCGGTGCGGCAGGCCATGCAAGAGGTGAATGATGCGCTAGTGGCTGCGGCCCGGAAGCGGCCCGACGTCGGCGCGATAGGAACAACACTTGTCGTCGCCCTCTGTTGGCGCGATTCCATGCTGATCTCCCATTTGGGTGATAGCCGGGCCTACCTACACCGTGGCAGTGCGTTGACGCCCTTGACCGAGGACCATGCTCTGGCGGCACAGCTCGTGCGATGGGGCAAGCTCACAGCGAGGCAAGCCGAGGAGAATCCCGGTCGCTCGACACTACTACGGTATCTCGGTGCCGAGGGAGAGCTGCAACCGGACTTCCGATGGATCAGGCCCAGGCCGAAAGACCGACTCCTGCTCTGCACTGACGGCCTGACCGGAATGCTGGAGCAAGAGGCCATTCAAGTGATCATGGAGTCCTATCCGGGGCCGGCCCACTGCTGCGATGCCTTGATCTCGCGCGCGAATCAGGCCGGCGGCAAGGACAATATCACGGTTGTCGTCGTTCATTTTCTGTACGTAGAGCAGCAAGCGGCGTACGGCCAACCTGCGACAAGGAAGAGGCCATGAAAGTCACCCTTACAGTCCATGGGCAGGAGCATGACGGGCAGGCGTTTGTTTTCACCGAGCCTGGCAGCATGCTCTTTGGGCGTGCAGAAAAGGCCCAATGTCGTATCGCGAATGACCCCTATGTGTCTCGGGCACATTTCCTGCTGCTCATCAACCCGCCGGATGTCCGGCTGCGCAATCTCAGCCGGACCAATGGCACGGAAGTGGACGGTAAGTCATACAAGCAGTCCGGGTGCGTGGCCACGGGGCCTGAGGCACCGACAGTTGTCAAGGGAGATCCCCTTGGGGGGCCTGCTGAGGCCGTGCTCCGCCACGGTTCTCAGATTGAAGTGGGTTACACGCGAGTCTCTGTGGCGATCGAGCAAGAACGATGGGCGTATTGTAACGACTGTGGCGCGGCGATCCCAGCCAGCCAAAGAGCGGCGGCCGCCTTGGGGACTCTGTCTCTTTGTCCCGGCTGCCGTGAGAAACGGCAGCGTGCGGGACCACCTGGTCCTAGTGACTCCGACGAAGAACCAGGGGGAGCCTCTGGACGCCCAGATCGGCCACATGATCTGCTTGAGGAGCTTATTCTCAGGCAACTGGGTGTACCTGAGTTCCGTGGTATCGTTCGCCATATCCCAGGGTATGAGATCGTCCGTGAGATCAAGAGGGGGGCGATGGGCGTGATACTCGAAGCGATAAGGATCGAGGATCGAAAGAAGGTTGCGCTCAAGCTTATCCGAACCGATCGGCCCGTCCCGCCGGACTTCAGAAGTCGTTTCAAACGAGAGACGCGGATCCTCCTCGAACTCAAGCACCCGCACGTGATCACATACATCGATGGAAACAACGCCCGGGGGATCCTGTGGCTCGCCATGGAATACGTCGAGGGTGGCTATGACATCGCCGCACACATGAAGCACTACCGCGGACGCATTCCACTGCCCGAAGCCGTCGAGCTCGCATCGCAGTCTCTCGAGGGTCTGGCGTTTGCCCACCGCGTGAAGCATGTGGTTCATCGGGATATCAAGCCGGCAAACATCCTGTTGCCTGGTAATGATCGTTGGCGCACCGCGAAGGTCTCCGACTTCGGACTCGCCAAGAGCTTGGAGGATTCCGGTTTGAACGGGTCGATCATGACGAAGCCAGCAGTGTGTATGGGTACGTTGCCCTACATGCCTCCGGAGCAAGCAATCGACGTACGCACAGCAACTCCAACTGCCGATGTCTTCTCGATGGGGGCCACTCTATACGAGATGGTCACCGGCCGCTATGTGCGCGATTTCTCGCGAGTCCAGAATGAAGCAATACGCCAAGTTGTGCAGGATCCAGTGGTCCCGGTTCAGGAGCGCGATCCCTCGATTCCCGGTGCCTTGGCGGCGGTTATCGATAAATCGCTCAGCTTGGACCCGAGCGAGCGTTTCGCTGACGCCGAGGCGTTCAAGGGTGCATTGCAGGGGGCTGTGAGATAGACCGGCGTTTTGCTGCTTGACGTGTTTCAGCAAGACCTCATGACGCCGTACGATGGCCACGCACCTGCCCAGAGCCCTCTCGCTCACGTTTCTCAGATTGGTTCGTTCTTCCGTGATGCGCTTGCCTTGGCGTGGTTCCAGAATGCTTTGTGGACCTCAAACGCTTCCAGGAAGTTATCCGGCCTGCGCAGGAACAGCGCCCAACTTCTGGCCATGCCTTCGGTCCGGACGCGTTTCATGAAGTCTTTTTCTCGCTGGCTGGCATGGCATTCAAGCGCCTTCTGTTTCGCATCGATGGCGTCGTCCGTCAGACTGACAAAGCACGTCGGCCGGAAGAGGTTCGGCATTGTCGAGACCGCCTGATAGAGCAGGATCGTCCCGGTATGGGCTCTGGCAGCGGCGATCGTAGCCTCGTAGACCTGCCGGTGATCACTGTGGGTATCGTGCGGCGCATGAGTCAGCACCACCTTGTTCGCGGCGTTTCCGTTCATGTGCAATCGCCGCTCGATCTGCCGGATGAGGTCGTGCAAGTGCAGATGCAGGTGGCAATCCGGGAAATCCAGAACGTCCACATCCGAAGCAGAGACTCCCAGGGCTTGTGCGGCCTTGCTCGCCTCCGCAACGCGTGTCCTCCGCTTGAAAACTCGCCCCGGATCCCAATGCTGGAGACCGGGACTCAGAATCAGAAAACGAGTCCGGGCACCTCGTTCCCGGATAAGCCGGTAGATCATACCACCAGCCCCGAGCTCGATATCATCCGGGTGTGCCCCGATGGCCAGCACGTCAAGGTCTTCCGTTCCGAAAAGCATCGCGACCACCTCCTGGCAGTCGTACATACGCAGTTCAGATTCAAATCGGTGCCGAAATGTAGAGTATCTGGGCGGGATTTCACCGATACCCGACCGCGCGGCTCGCCGGACGGGAGCACGGCGGATCGGACGTCACGCCAAGTGCCCTGACTATGCGGTGATCATCACGAACTGCATCGACCCGCGTCGCGAGGACAGAACGGACGGAGCGGTTGGACTCGTCCGCTTGACCGGCATGAGCTACGTTTCGATCTCGATGAGGCGAGCGGTCGCGGTGCAGGAATAACAAGTGATCCCGCCAACTCTGTAGACCATGTCTGTGTGGGAATGGCCATGAATCAGTGTTTTGACTTTCGAGAAGCGGCAGACGAGGTCGCCGAAACCTGCCGCACCGAGGTATGGTGTGAACCCAGCCTGCACCGGATCTTGCGTTACCATGACTCCCGCTCGGAAGGGAAGGTAGTGTAGAACGGCGATCACGTGATCCGCTACATCCTGCGCTTGCTTCAACTGCACTTCCAGATCAGCGGCGAAGCGCTGGCTGACCTCCGAGTCGGATACGCCCCATCGAATGTAAAGCCGGTCATTGCAGTGGATGGACTGCAGTTCGCTGCCCGATTCGATCACGATGACCTTGCGCGCGAAATCGCTCTCGGAAAGATCGGACCACCGTTTCCGGTTCCGCGGTACGAATAGACGGTGACAGTCGTCCCGAGTGAGATCCTCCCAGTTGCGGAAGTCGTCGTGGGTATACACGTGAAGATCAGGGAAATCGCGAGCAGCGCTGTAAAGTGAGTAGTCGTACCACCCCGTCGTTCCGACGAAGGCCGTGCTGCCCTGCATCACGGGGCCGTTGTTCAGAAGGTGGATTCCGTGCTTTCCCCAGTCATGCTGCCTGAGGCGGCTGAACAGCGGCGGGGTGTCCAGTTGCTCGTGCCACAAGTCATGGTTACCGAGCACGCACAGCTTCGGCTGGTCGTAACGGGCGAGCATCGACAGGTATTCTGCCAGGTGAACCTCATCGAACGCATCCAGCATGTCTCCGGCAATGACGATCCAGTCCGGCCGATGCTCGAGAACACCCCTGTCCAGGGAGAGCAGGTCGTTCTCCGGATGGTGCGTGTCAGACAGGGCCAGAATTCGCATCGATCACTCCATCGGGGCGAACCGCGAGGTTCCCGCTCGTGGCCTCCGGCCGCGACCCATGGCCGTTCCGTCCGGTACAGATGTTATATCAAACCCAGTCGACGAATGTGACCCGCCGGGATGCCGATCCTGTGCACAGAGGCGGGTCCCGTCCTGTGAGGTGTCACGCGGGCGAGGCCCGGTACGTTCCCCTTGCGATTCGCAGACTGAGTCCGATCAGGTCGAGTGGCGACTCAAGAATGTGCACGGGGCGTCCCAGCGTTCGAATGGCCTCCGTAAAAGCGTTCGGCGTTCCCACGTGCAGCAGGACCAGTTCGCATCCGGCGTGAACGGTACGCTCCAGCGCAGCCGCTGCTTCCGCAACGTTGGCGAGGCAGCCGTCGGTGATCATCACGGCCAGGAAAGGGGCAGGTCGAGAAGCAAACGCACGGTCAACGGAGTCGGGGTCCAAGCGCGTACCTCCACCCTGGTATTGGAGGAGTACGCGCTTCACGGGTCCGATCTCCCGGAAAGCGTGCCATCCGCTTTCAAGCGAATTCCGTGAATAATTGATGCACGCCACCCGTACGTCATCGGCCGCGTCGAATTGCCCGAGATGGGCAAACATACCATAGCAGGCAGCCAGGACCACATCGTACTTGCCGCGCTGGGCCGGGTCGGCTGCACGAGGGTCGAATTTCATGCTGCCGGAGCTGTCCACCACGAGCAGCAGATGCGGCGGCCCGACCCCGGCGAGCCCGTCGCTTCCCAAGGGCACTTCCAACGGTTCGGTGCGCAGGCGCGGCACGAGCTCCTTCCTCCCCTCCCGCCACGTCACGCGCAGACCAAACCAGTCAATCGGCCCGGACGCCAGCGCCCGGAGGTCTGCCCGCTCCGAATCCAGGAAGCCGATGGTCACGAGGTCGGGTTCCCGGCACTTGTGTTGTTGGGGAATCTCCGCTTCGACCGGCAGGACAGCCGCACGCTGCGAGTAGTACCGGTCCAGGCTGTCAAAGTCGAGACGACGCGGCGGGGGATTGGACCGATCCGGCCGGGGACCACCACCGGACGTTTCTGGGCTGGCAGGCGTTCGATCGCCTTGCGAATCGGAGATCGGCCCGGTGTCTGGGATGACTCCCGTGCGAGGGCCGGGCGGCAGTTCGGGCGTGCCGAACGGATGGGAGTATGGTGCTTTCTGCTGTGACGATGGCTCCTCCAGGTACGGGATCAGTAGCGCCGCAAGCTGATAGACCCGGTCGGCCCATTCCCGCTGCTGAGGTTCGCCATCGGGCTTGCATCGCACGCGAAGCTCACCACCGACACGACGCAGCCGCACGCCGAAGGCAACGGGTAACAGCTCCGGCAGCAGTCCTTTCGCCAGAGGATGTTCGGGGAGTACGTATTGATTCAGGGTGTCCTTCCATGCGTCGGGAGCCAGCACAGACTGGCCGCGGAAGAACAAGTCCGTGAGAAGGTCCATGCCGCGCTTGTTCAAATGATGTTCGAGCAAGATCCCTTTCGCGAACGGAGCTCCCTTCTTTCGAGTCAGAATCCGGACGACGATGTTCCGCTCGAAGAAACAGGCAACCGCCGTCGCGAGATTCCACTGCGTTGGCAAAACCCGCGTGGTGCCAAAACCGCCTTCGGCGGCGGCCTCGCAGAGGCGTTCGTGACGCCACGCGTCCAGAGGGCAGTGATCGTAATGTGCGGCCCACAGAGCGACCGATGCCTGGACGATGCCTCGGCCCATGTCCATCAGATCCGTGCCCGGTTCGCTTTCGCCTATCTGGAGGCACTGCTGCACGAAGGTGGGCACGTTGACCGTCACATCGATTCTCCTGAAGCCCACGAGCTTGAGTTGCAGGGGCAGCCCGCTGCCAGCCTGAACTGCGACGTCGGATGTCGGTATCCAGTCCATGCCGGCTTGCTCGAGCGCTTGCCTGGCTCCGTCGGTCAGCCTCTGCAGCAGAAGAGGTGCGGCAATTCCGCCTGCTTTGCGTCCGTGTTCCTCCAACAACTTGTCCAGCAGCGCATCCTGTAGTTGAAGGATTGAGGGAGGTCGGCATTGCATCGGTCGATTCTCCGTCGTTTAGGCCACCGTCATCGATTTCCCGCCTCGCAGGTTCTCGCGCACCCGTAGCGGCACTTCGGAATCGCGCAGTGCCTGGATCACGCCCAGCATCGCGGCGTCGCGCGTGGTGACAAACTGCTCGAGTTGCGCCTGATCTGGATCCGTCAATTCGGCGCTTGCCGCCACACGAGTAAGAAGGGCTCGGTGTTCTCTCAGGAAGTTCACCATTGTGCCCCAGGTTTCCTCAGCCACTTCGCGTAGTAAGTACAACGGATTACTTTCGTGAGTAGTCTGGTTCTTGAGCCATTCGCTATCGATCCATGCATGTCCCGGTGCGATCAGCAAGTAAGCGGCCTTGACGTCCTCGCCGGTAATGCGAAGTTGATCGAGGTAGAAGCGTCGAAAGCACCGATACAGGTCCTTGCCGATCTCGTGCGTCCCCGTCACTGCCTGCAACTCAGCGATAGCCAGTGTTCGCGTCTGAGATTTCAGGCAGTGCCGACGCGCCTGATCCAGCACCATGCAGCCTCTCACCGCCGCGATCGCGACAGCCAGGTCTTTGACCCACAGGAGCAGGCCCTCACCCAGCGCGCCCAGCCGACCGCAGTAGCGATTCGCCTTGGACAGGTGGCAGCTGGTGCAGATCGTGGATTTCAGACGTGGCTGGAAGCGGCCCGAACGGGTGCGCACGCAGGTGCTCATGGCGGCTAGGTAGTGCAGGAACAGCTCGGCCGTCGCCGAGAACTCGAGGACTTTCGGAAGTGCCTCGTGCACGGAAATCAGCCAAGGAGTAAGCGGCCTGGAGTGCGGCGGTGTGCTCCTGGCACGTCGATGGGACATCATGAGAGCCACGTCGCGGGAGGTCGGGGGCAGCTGGTCCAGATCAACAGAGATCACGATCCGCCGCGTGAGCGCCGCATCCTCCTCAAACACGCCGGCATAGTCTCGGTCCGGGGGATTGGCCGTCACCATCGAAAACGAGTATCTCTTTTCCTCGTCACCGATGCGGTACGGCAGTCCCACGGGTACGAACACGTCGCCCCGAATGTTGAAGCCGGAGCCGTCCACCAGGTGAAGCAGCAGATTGAGCAACTTTGGGTGGGCCCGCGAGATTTCATCCAGGAGGTAGCCGGGGTTCCCGAGCCATTTTGCGGCGGACATGGCCTCGGTCACCGTCGTGTGAGACAGCTTCTCGACGTTGATATCGATGAGGTCATCGACGGTCAGACCCCGGTTGATCTCCATCCTCTGCCAGCCATGCCCCTGTCGGCCGAACAGCCCGGTCAGGATCCGTTCGGACAGGGCGGTCTTGCCGCGGTCCGTGTCGCCACGAAGGGCCACGGGAGCCTGGACCAACGCGGCAATCACCGCAAGCGTTTTCAGGTCGACTGGATTCGACCAGCAGACGCCGGATCCGGCATCGTCACCAAGCGTGTCGGGCAATGTCAATACGGGCGTGGAATTGTAGTAATCGCGGGCCGCGAAGCGCACTGCGTGGAGGAGACTCCGAATGACGCTTACGCAGCGGTCAAGGCTCATGACGTGCGCATCAATGACGAGTACGTGCTCACCTGTGACATTCATGATTCGACTCCGGTGCTGGATGTCGTCCCGTCCAGCTCTTCCTCGACTCTCCTCCACAGCGCGTTTGCGGAGGCCATGGGATTGCGGAGCCGGCTGGCGCCGGCGGCCAGATGACGGAAGCCGGTTCCTTCTGGGATCGTGTCCTCCGGAAAGGCCACGGGCACCTCCTGCCAGGCCCAGGACTCAGGAGCGTCCGTCGCGGCCACGAATGCATGAAGAATCGCACCGACGTCGACATGTTGGATCATCATGTGTGGCGCCCGCCAGTCCATCGCGGCAAGAATGTCCCATGGACTGCACGTGTCGCAGCCCGGGCGGATCGCGGAAACGGTCAACGAGGCACTCGGATCTTCCGGAAGCCCGGAATCCTCATCGCCAAGGTCTTCCACCCAGCGCGTGATCAGTCTGCCGGGACTCCGCGGATCCGCCTTGCCGACCACCACGCCCCATACAGGCTGCGATTCCCGATACTGACTCGCCAGGAAAGTCAGTGCCGGCAGTTGCGACGGCGTCAGCTGCACGGGGGACGGTGGGTCCGTGGAGGCACGCATCCGCTGGCCGGCCTCTTCGAGATGACCCGCAAAGGAGAGGCTGCTGACCATCAACCGCTCGGCCGCTGGGCGCGTGGTGTCGTCGGCAATTGCCGACGCGCCCGCCCGGGACGCCAGCGACCATTGGCCCAGGCGAAAGGCCAGAATGCCCAGATCGAGGACGGTCGAAGGGCAGGCGATCCCCTCGATCCGGATGGATGGAAGCTGCTCGGCAGCCCGGGCGGGACAACTCTCCACGAGAGTACGGGCGACGCTGTATTGCATCAGCGGCGGCAGCGCCGTGAAGTCGCTCCTGCACGATATCCGCTCAAGCGAGGATGCTACAGGACCTTCCCCCGGATGAAGTCGGACGAGCTCCGCCAACGCTTCCAGAGCCTCGTCAGGAAGGCAGTCCGCATCCAGGAGGGTGGCAAACTGAACCGCCGCCTTGTCAAACTGCCTCAATCGCGTCAATGCCACAGCCATGGACGCCCGCAGGGCAGGTGGAGGATTGGCGAGGGCCTGTGCCCTCGCAAGCGTTGCGCTGAGTAACTGCATGGCTTGTCGCTGCCACAAGACACGGAGGTTCTCAGCCATGATCAAAGGATGATTGGGATGCATGCAGGACAGGCGAGTCATCTCGACGGACGCGGCCTCCGACAGGCTCGAGCGGCGATAGCCGTCGATCAGCGACAGTCGGGTCTCGATATCGTCCGGAGCATCTGCACTGGCCAGTTCCAGCGATGCGAGGCGGGCGAGCGATGCGTTCGGTTTGACCTGTTCATTCGTCATGTCGAAGCACTCACTTGGCCTTCTGGGCCGCCCATGTGAAGGTGGTACACATCGGGTCCTTGAACTCGGCCCGCCGCGAAGTCGTCCGGATTTCCAGCCAGTTGCCTCGCGCCGACGCATCGTTTGCCACTTCGGTAATGGCCCGCGCGCGGGCCTCCGCCCGAGTGCCTCGCGGCGGTTGTCGCATCGCTGCGAGTACCTCGGCTTTGCCGAAAAGGGACCGAATGGCACCTGCGCTGCACAGCCTCCCAAACAAGCCCAGCTCCGATACGTCATGATAAAGAAGGTCCAGGGCGACCATCCTCTCGTAGAGCGCCGCCGCCCGGGGCAGCTCGGACCAGGCGAGTCGGTGTCGCCGCATCCTCTCCTCCAGGAACGTGAAGCGAACTGCCGGCATTCGCTCCTGAAGATGCTGTCGCGGGGTCGTGCACGGACCCAGGGACAGATACGGACGCGCCGCCGCTACCGGACCACACCAGCATGAAAACTCCGCCAAGGTGGTTCCCAGACGATTGAGGTAGGCGACGTACAGCTTCCGCTTCGCGTACGCATCGCAATCGCGTGCGAGCCCTGGAGGCCCCTGGGCCCTGAGCGTGTCAACCGCGGTACGCCATCTGCCCGTGACGTCCCGCATCCACGCGACACCCTTGCGACTCGCGTATCGCTCTGCGGCTCTCAGATAATGCTCCTGGATATCGAGCGCGCTCCCTTCACACCCTGACGCCAGCAGCAGCGGCGCGGACCACGTGTAATCCGTATCCAACACTCGGAGTGCAGCGATCGGGTCTGCAAGCTTGCACATCGGACCGACACATACGCCGTCGTCGAGCATTCGGATGACGAGTGCCGTGCAGCCCAGGCTGAGATACGTCGAGAGGGTCGCCATGGTCGCGTCACCGTGTGCGATGTGCAGACGGTAGGTGCCGGATCCGGACAGCGGCTCGTCCTTCAGATGGATGATACCCCGGTTTACGCGTGCGTCCGCCGAGACGATCGTCCTGATGGCCACCGCTTTGTGACTCATCACGAACCCCTGAGGCCCGATTCCTCCCGCGCAAGCGTAGAATCGCGTAACGAGAAACGGCACCAGGTGCTCGACGAGCGCACCAGCCTCGAAATGCCGCGTGCTCACGTTTACATGCATACCGCGGTAGTGACCATCGTAAGAAGTGGCGCATCGATTCAGGATCACGTTGGCCGGGTTCACGTGCAGGTTGCGGGCGACGTCGGGCAGCAGTTGAAGGAGCATCCTCTCATTGGCATGCAGCGAGATCACCGCTTCCATCGGCGTGACGACCTCCGGGGTGGCGATCTCGATGAGGTTTCCCAGGTCGACATAGATCCTGGATCCGTTACCGGTCATGAACCCGGGCAGCGGCGGGGAACCTTCGACATTAACCACCGCCGGCACCACCTGCTTCACCTGGTCCAGAAGCGCGGTGATCAGCGGCTTCTTTGCCTGCCTCGAGGGCCCCGCCACAGCCAGGTTCAGTTCGCTTTCCAGTCCCATGACGGACATCATTCACCTTGTGCCTCGGTCTGATGCTCTTCCAGGGTCTCACGGATCATCGCGTCGGACTTCGGCAGCATCCGGTCAGCAAGATCCCCAAAGACGCTGTCGTCGTGATCCGCCGTCATTGTCGTTTCGGGCGATTCGTCACAATCCGGCCAGACTCTCTGTTGTGGGTTGCGTTCCATCGATTCTCTCCTTTCTTGAATGAAGGGTCATCGCGAGCGCCAGCTATTCAGGCGATCGCTTCGCCTCATCTGCCGGCTCACGCGGCACGGCTTCAGCTTCTTGAACGGACATGCCTTGGTACGGCCGATTTGCTGCCACAGCGATTGCCAAGGCGTCGCGAGTCGCCAAGATCGAATCGCTGATCTTCTTCTCCCAGTGTCTCGATGCCTCCGCGAGCGAATCCGGCGTGTCCGCCAGGGTGGCGAGATCCCGTTCGGCTTGCCGGATGAAGGCATCCGTTCTTCGACTCAACCGGCGGGCGAGGTAGTACGGGCGTAGTTCCCTCTTGCGCCGCTCCACTCCGAGTGCGGCCTCCAGCGCTTGTTTGGCCTCTTGCAGGGCCTTCGTGGCTGTTGTTGGCGTGACCATTACGGAGATGGGCTGAGGCGATGGTTGCCCGGTTTCTGCCGTCGCAACGAACTCCAGGGTCTTCTTGATTTCGCGCGCCCCGGAAGCGCGCAAGTCGGCAACGGCCTTCTGGGTTAGCTGCCAACGAATCCTGGCGACCCAGACCTGCCTGACGTTGGCAGGCTCCTGTTCTTCGAGTCTGTGGCGTAACTGGATCCTCCGTATCGCGGCGTCGACATCAGCACCTACGGATTCCGACCTGGCGCGCAGAACGGCAAGAAACTCGTGGGCCTCGCGAATTGGGACTTTCTTGTCCATCCCTGCGTCCGTGGGCTCCGTCGCCCCTGCCTCATCCTGAGCCTCGTTCGGCGGAATGGTTGCAAGCGAGTTGCCGGAAAGTCCGGCAGTGGGGCACTCGGCATCCTTCCCTCGGATGACCTCACCCAGAAGCGACTTCGGAATGTTCCTGCTTTGGCCGTTGGGAAGTCGCACAAACAGGTTGTCGGAGGTACTGCACCAGACTTCCCCTTGGATGCACGTACCGTCCAGCAGTACAAAGACATCCGCGCGTGCCGCAGCGGGGAAAGCGGTCAGAGTCAGCAGAGTGGACATGAACAGGACCGATTTCATAACTCATTCTCCTTTCCTTACGTATTGATGCATTCCACTGCCTCATGCGGGTCAACCTGGAAGAGGCGACGTTCTTTCGAACGCTGGGGTACGCCGGCCCCCGTCAGTTACCCAATCCGCCACGGGTCCACGGCCGGCGAGTGATTTCCCGGCGTGGGCAGCTGGCCCAGACCCATCCCGACCTGCGACAACGCCTTACCGGTGGCCGAATGTCGCCTTCACTCGCTTGGAGTTGCTCAGATACCAGTTCCATAGGCTGAATCCGGCGAGGGACCCGAACATGCCGACAACACCCTGTCCCAGCAGTGCGGCCGTCACCTGAGATGGGAGGCCGGCCATCAGGGGCAGAATGAGGTTAGAGACCGCTGAACCTATCAGGTACACAACCAGGTATGCCTTCGCGATCTGAACGGCATTCTGCTTCATGGTCCAGAGGGCAATGCCGGCGTAGAAGCCAACGATCACGACTCCCGCAGACAGCAGGCCGTCCATCACGCACAGGGTCCGAAGGCCGGGAAACCGATGGAAATGCGGGCTGGCCTGGCTGAAACCTGCGCTGAAGAGACCAACCGTAACGATCGGGCTCACGATCGTCAGGCACACGCAGAAGAACAGGAGCCATCCACCCACACCGGTGTAGCGGGGGACCGTGGCGTAGGCGGGACCTTTCGTGCAGCTTCCGCCGAGCGTTCTGACGGAGCCGGGCCGAGTGGCCGGCACAGCGGCTACGGGCACGGGCGCCACGGGGCTACCTGCCGGGGGGCGGAGAGTGCCCCGGCTCATCTCTGCGGCCTGCTGTCGTCGAGCGTGCTCGCGCTGGAGACGATCCAGCACTTTGGCGGCGCCTCGATCGCCGGCCGCTACCTTCCTGTTGTAGCGGTCGATCGCGCTCTTCAACTGCTCGTCCGTGAAGGCGGATATGTGTCGGCGTTCCTTCTCCAGCAGGAAGGCCATCAGGGTCTTTCTCGCCTGAGCGGACCCTTTTCCGATCTTCACGGCCTTGGCAAACCGTTGGATCTGTGCTTCCAGTTGTTGAGTTGTCAGTTCGGAGACCCTTAACATGTTGATTGCCTGAGCCATTAGATTGCCTCCCGCGGACGCTTCGTCGCTCCGGATCCAGATACGCAGTGCGCGGGAAATCCGGGGCTGAGAGTGAAAGAAAACCGGCGAGTGCCTCCTGCGCGGGGGGTTGCGCCTGACTGATTTGGATCATTGCTGGGCTCACAAGGCAAAAAAAAGCAGCACCGGGCCATGCCGATCCCCCCGATTCAGATCGGAATCGCGTATACTGTGCAGCGGAGCAGTGGCCTCCGCCCCCTGGTCGGCGGCGCCGAGTCTCACCGGGTGGCTCAACCCGACACCCCGAAGGCTTGCAGCCGTACGGCACGCCTCAGTCTGGGTAAGGCTGGGGAGTCAAGACGATGACGGCGGAAAGAGACACTTCAAAGGGTCAGGACGTGGTCGGCCCCGGGATGGCCCCTGAGAACAAGATCTGCACCTCCGGCGAGCCCACTCCAACGCCCGGATCATCCGACGTGGCCGAGACGCTCATCAAGCCGGCGGCAGCGTCAGGCCCCCTCCCGGCCCCATTGGCCGACGGCGTGTCTACCCCGCGCGACGCCGACGCGCCTGCCGATTGGGAACCGGGAATGGTCATCCTCGACACCTATGAGGTGAAGGAGGAGCTCGGACGCGGCGGTTTCGGCACGGTTCACAAGGTCCACCACAAGGGCTGGAACGTAGACCTGGCCGTCAAGAGTGCCCTCGGCCACGTGCATGACGAGGACATTGTTGGCGAGGCCGAGGTCTGGATGGGGCTTGGCCTCCATCCGAACATCGTATCCTGCTACTTCGTTCGTGTGCTCGGTGGCATTCCCCGCATCTTCGTGGAGTACGTCGAGGGCGGCACACTAGCCGACTGGCTCTACGGCAAGAAAGAGATCGATGAGGACGGCAAAGAGCAAGTCATTCAGCCGCCTCGTGAGCTGACCCCCGGGCAGCGCTTAGGCCTCGCGATTGAAATCTGCCGGGGGATGCAGCACGCGCACAATTTCGAGTGGACCGATCGGCACGACACCAAGCAAGTCGGTCTCGTGCACCGCGATCTAAATCCGCAGAACGTGCTCATGACGTCGGATGGCGTGCCTCGAATCACGGACTTCGGGCTGGTGCGCTTCGGGGGCGCGTCGGCGCCGCCACTACTAAGTACGCCCGTGAGTCCGAGCGATGCGACGCTGGTGCGATCGATCCGCCAAGAAGGCGGCTTCGTTGGCACGCCGGCGTATGCAGCTCCTGAGCAGTGGGCAAGTTGGGCCTCGGTTGGTTCATCCGCCGACATCTACGCCTTCGGCGTAATCCTCTACGAGCTGCTGTGTGGATGCCGGCCGTTCGAGCTGTCGGAGGAGTATCAGCACGCAATGGACGAGCTGAAGCTCTCGGAGTATCGGCGGCTTCATTGCGAGGAGGAACCGCCGGATCCCGGGTCATTGGACCCTGGGATCGATGCAGAGCTGTCAGCCCTTGCTCTTCGCTGCCTGGAGAAGGATCCGCAAAGCCGCCCCGCGAGCTTCACGGAGGTCAACGATCGGCTCAAGATGATCTACCAGCGCTTGGAGGAAGAGAGCTACGACGATGTTCGACCCGAGCCGAAGGCCGCCGAGTTGCTCGCCGACAGCCTGAACAACCAAGCGCTGTCCTACCTCGAGATCGGCCAGCCCAAGCGGGCCGGGGCGATGTGGGACGAGGCGTTGAAGGTCGATCCCCATCACCCGGAGTCCACGTACAACCGTGGCCTCGTTCTGTGGCGCTCGGGTTTGCTGACCGATGACGAACTCGTCCGACAGTTGGAGGAGGTCCGCACGACGCACGGTGATGACTGGCGTGACGAGTATTTGTTGGGTTTGGTGCATCTCGAGAGAGAAGATGCCGAGGCGGCAGTGCAATTGCTCGAGGACGCCGCCCAGGAGGCACCGCATGATGGACAGGTGCAATCCGCCCTGCGGACGGCGCGCGTTAGCATCGGCCAGTCGTCCAGCTGGCGGTCGAAGCCTGAAGAATCTTGGAGCGTTCACGTCCACGTAATACCTATCGCCCTGTCCTCAGACGGCCGCTTCGTTGTGTCGCTCGCTGAAAACACGATCCTCGCCCTGTGGAACACAGTTTCCGGGGAGCGGTTGAGGACATTTAGACTGCGCCATAAATACCCCGTACTGGCTGTCGCGCTCTCTCAGGACGGGCACATCCTCATTTCTGGATCGAACGACACTCTTAGTCTGTGGGACGTGAGCACCGGCAAATACCTGCAGACATTCGAGCACAATTCAGGCAACCTTACCTCTGTCTTTCTTTCCTCCGATGGACGTGTTGCCCTCGCAAGCTTCTCCGAGCAGCTTCAAGTATGGGAACTGCCGACTGGCAGGTGCATACGCACCATTCGCACACTGCTTTACTCAGGAGGAGCCGCGCTCTGCCAAGACGGGCAGCGCGCCTTGACGGGCCACGAGTCAATGAAACTCTGGGACCTGCGCACCGGGCGCTGCGTCCGCGAGTTCAACAGCGGCGCGCCTCCAATTACCTGCGTCGCCATCTCTGAAGGCAATCGGTTTGCCGTGTCCGGACACGAAGACGGCACTGTTAGGGCCTGGGATCTCGCGACGGGAACGTGCATGAGGACATGCGTAGGGCACAACACCCAAGTGTCCTCTGTCGCCTGTTCTTCTCGCGCTGGCCTTGCACTTTCTGCAGGCCGGGACGTGCGTTGTTGGGACCTGTCAAGTGGAAGGTGTTTGAGGACCTTGGAGGACAGCAGATATGGTTCCGTTTCGGTCGCCCTGTCTTCCGACGCCCATGTTGGTGCTTCTGCTGCTCTACCCATGCCATCGTCAGGCCTCGGCGCGGTCCATTGCTGGGAGCTTGGGTTCGGACACAAGCAGGATCATGTCGTCTGCAGGGCAGAGTCAACCTCGCTGCTAGCCGAGCGCAGCCGCTTAGTTCGCGAATTGCAGCTTCGGGCTAAGGACGCCGTAAAATCGGGAAAAGTCAGCGTAGCCTATCGTGCGATCCGAGAGGCAATGACTGTTCCTGGATACTCAAAGAACTCTCAGCTCCTGAGTTTACATCACGCGACCGGCATCCTTGGGCGCGCGACTTCACTCCTTTCGAGTTGGCAAGTCGACGTATTCGTAGGGCACGACGGGCCAGTTCGTGCGGTCGCCATGTCAAACGATGGCACAACTGCTGTCTCTGCTGGCGAGAATGGTGCGAGGCGTGGGGAGGCTGTTCTGCTGTGGGCGCTGCCCAGCGGAAAGTGCCTGCGCAGGCTTCCCGTTCGTGCGGTATCATATCAGTGTGTCGCATTCGTTCCCGGCGGACACCGGGTTGCCGTCGCCACGGACCTCTCTATCGAGATATATGACATCGAAAGCGGGACACGTCTGCAGATCCTTCGATATCCGCCGGTCAATGTAACGCTAATGGCAGTAGCGATCTCGGCAGACGCGCAGTTTGCTCTTTGTGGTGGCAAGAAGTGTTTCGAAACCGAGAAGACCAGCGAGGACGCAGTCCTTCGGCTCTGGGATCTGGGCAGGGGATGTTGCGTCCGACGCTTAAAGGGATCGATTGACGAGGTGGTGTCCGTTGCGATATCGGCAAATGGTCGGTTGGGCGCGTCGGGTGGAGGCCGGGCGATGCTAAAGAGGGAAGGCCCCGTCATGGAGGTTTGGGATCTTTGGAATGGCAAGTGCGCCCTTACGATTAAGCCTCCTCAGCAGAATCTGTGGGCGAGTGCCGGTTCGGGTAGCTGCCCAAGAG
>CAZPTF010000020.1:0-23117 GCA_964589015.1 uncultured Anaerolineae bacterium | reverse complement strand
TTGTATTGTCGATAATTCGGACACCTGATCCCAACCAACTCCCAGAACCGTTTCGAGTGATTCAATTCTTCAAGGTGGGTCAGTTCATGGATGACGATGTAGTTGATCACCTCATCCGGCATCAAGATCAGCCGCCAATTCAGATTGATGTTCCGGCGGGTTGAACAGCTCCCCCATCGCGTCCTCTGATTCCGCACGAACACCCTGGAATAGGAGACCCCGAATCTTGCCGCGAGGTCCGCGACGCGCTCCCGAAGGACACGGTTCGCCTCGCGACGGTACCAGGCGTCGAGCACTGCCTCGACCGGCCTTTCGCTGCCACTTGTGACGATGCGAAGATGATCGCCGACAAGCCTTGCCTCAGCCTTTCCGCCATTTTTCTTCAGGACCGAGAGAACCAAGTGATTTCCTCGATACAGAACCTGGGCACCATCCTGCAACTTATTCGCCGAGGTACCGAGAGACTCCGACCGTTCACGTGCGACCAGATCGAGTTTTCTGAGTATCCAACTCGATTTGGATCCCAGAAGGGTTGGCAAATCGGTGAGCCGGTACCGTTTCGGCACGACGACCAGCAACCCCTTGTCATGCGTGACTTCCAGACGTATTCTTTTGGCCCGAGTACTGATCCTCAAGCGATAGCGAATCTGCCTGTCGCCGATCATCAACGCCTGTTCGTATTCGGACACGCTATCCGCCGGCAATAGCTGGCCCGTGCGGCTTGCTGTAATCGTCAATGCATTTGTCTCACTGTCACTGTTCCACTTGGGTCACAGCTCCCAATTTGTTGACGTGGAGCTTCCATTTGCTATCCAGCGCACACCGCTTGAAAAACTCGACATCCGCGGTCGAGTAATCATACGTCTTGTCGTTGGAGAGGAAAGTGATCTTGTACTGCGCTCTGCGCTCGCCCTCCCGCTGCCCTGCGCTCAACTGCAACTCAGGCCAGTATGGATTCAGGTCGGCGCCCGTCGCACGTGCGGTCCGAATCACCTGCCATTCGTTAACCGTATACTTACACCAGTCGTCATAGACCTCATATTTGCATTCTTGTACGACCTTACCGTAACCACTGCCCTGGTCTTTAACTACGGACGTTCCACAGACCTCCTTTGCCCCTGGAACTGGATTCTCAGAGGTATAGCGGTATTTCTGAACACACGATCCGGGCTGTGCGCCAGACGGGACTTCATCGTGCCATGCTTCACGGGTAACCGGACGTAGCTCTTGTACGTCGATAGTTTGTTCCCACGCGACAGACTTCACAATTCCGGTCTGTTCACTGGTCTGCGATAGAAAGACAATCCCCCCGATCACCAGGACACAGGCAAAGACAACGGCCAGGATCGCAAAAATCCCCAGACCCTTGCGCTCTGCACTGGCTGTGACTGCGGCGGGTTGGGTGGCAGGCTGACGGGTTAGACTGGCCCCACAAGCATGACATTTTGTGGCCTTTCCAGAGTTCTTAGCCCCGCACGAAGGGCAATCGATATCAGGAACCGCCTCCATTTGCGCCGCTCCCAGAACTGTACCTGCGGCACGGGCAGTACCTTCAACCAAAGGAGCACCGCATTGCACACAGATCTGAGCGTCAGCCGGATTGCGCGCCCCACAATAGGCACAATGGATGTCTGCGTCACCCATAGCCCGCTTGACCTCAGACTCATCCGTCAACAGCTCTTGTTGTGGCGGCAACTCGAACTGCTGGTCCTCCGGCTGCGGCGCCCCACAACTCTGGCAGCTCTTGACAGGTCCGGGATTGATCGTCCCGCACCGTTGGCAAGTCCATTCCAATCGAACGTACCCGACAGTCTTCTCTGTCATTGTATCTTCCTCCTTGACTGCGTGTTTCATCCGCCATTCTTCAGACGATGAGTCAGCTCATAGAGTTTATTCAAAGCCTCAACCGGGGTCATCGAATCCACATCCAGCAAGCGTAATTCCTCCAACACAGGATCTTCCGCAACGAACAATGGCAATTGCTGTACTCCAACTCGTGCCGGAGACGGGCGAAACGAACGCCCGTTCTCCAGATCTTTGAGAATCTCCTCTGCGCGATTGATCACAGCGCGCGGTAACCCCGCAAGTTGCGCAACGTGAATCCCATAACTACGGTCGGCGCTCCCCGGCACTATCCTGCGCAGAAAAACGACATGCTCGCCTTCTTCAGCAACTGCGACATTATAGTTACGAACACGAGGTAACCGGTTGACCAATTCAGCCAACTCGTGGTAATGGGTGGCGAAAAGCGTTTTTGTCCGCAGACGAGGATGGTTATGGATATACTCGACCACCGCCCAAGCGATCGAGATGCCATCATACGTACTGGTACCTCGGCCCAGCTCGTCCAGGATAAGCAGACTGCGGTGCGTTGCATGATTCAGGATGTTCGCGGTTTCCACCATCTCGACCATAAAAGTGGACTGTCCCGCTGCAATCTCGTCTTGCGCGCCAATCCGCGTGAATATCCGATCCACCAGACCGAGCTGAGCGCTGTCCGCCGGGACGAAAGATCCGATCTGCGCCATGAGTACGATGAGCGCAACCTGCCGCAAAAACGTCGACTTGCCGCTCATGTTAGGGCCAGTGATGATGTGAATCGCATCCTGATCGGACAAATGGACATCGTTGGGCACAAACGGTTCGTCTCGCGCCAACAACTCCACGACCGGATGACGGCCTCCCGCAATGTCGAGTCTATCGTCCTCTGTCAGCCGTGGACGCACATAGCGATGGAGAAAGGCCACTTCCGCAAGTCCAATGTAGACATCCAACTGTGCCAGCGCTCGTGCCGTCGTCAACAGACCGGTGGCGCAGGTCGCTATCTGATCGCAGATCTCGCTGAAAATTCGACGCTCGATATCGAGCAGCTGCTCTTGCGCATTCAAGATCAACGATTCATACTCTTTCAGCTGCGGGGTGATATATCGCTCGGCATTAACCAGAGTCTGTTTCCGAATGTATTCAGCAGGAACGAGCCCGCTGTTGCTCTTGCTCACTTCGATGTAATATCCGAAGACTTTGTTGTAGCCTACTTTCAACGTCTTCATACCGGATCTCTTCCGCTCGCTCTGCTCGAGATTCGCCACCCAATCCTTCGCGTCGCGCGATGCGATCACCACGTGATCCAACTCCGCAGAGAACCCGCTTCGAATCACGCCAGTGGTGTTCAGGGTAGCCGGAGGAGAATCCGCGATCGCCTCTGAAAGGAGTGCGAAGATGCGCTCGCACGGATCCAGGTCACGCATGACAGACCGCAGCGGCTGGTCCGTGGCCAACTCCATCTGCTCCACAGTCCCTTTGATAGAAGGGATCACTGCCAGGCCCTGGCGAATCCCGACCAAATCGCGAGGAGTCGCAATCCGCTGAATGACACGATTGGTCAGACGCTCCAAATCCGCCATATTTTTCAACAGGCCGGAGATCTCCGTACGGCTCGCGCTGTCATTGTGAAATGCTTCCACGCAATCCAGCCTGGCCTGCAATTCGGATACACTCAGCAATGGCTGATTCAGCCACCGCGTGAGCAACCTCGCGCCCATCGCTGTCTCTGTCCTATCGAGTACGTTCAGCAGAGATCCTCGGCTCGTCCCTGTTCTTATGGTCTGTGTCAACTCCAGATTGCGCCGGGTTGCCGCATCCAACGTCATGAACCCAGAGACCGAATAGGTTGAAAGGCTGCGTAACTGCTCCAGCGCACCCTTCTGCGTCTCTCTCAGATATTGGACGATAGCGCCGGCCGCTCTGATCGCCAGCGGCAAGCCCTCGCATCCAAACCCGGCCAAAGACGCGACGCCAAAGTGCTCGAGTAATGCACGATGAGCATTGTCGTAGTCGAATCGCCACTGTTCGTAGGCCGAGATGGACATAGGGGTATCCTGAGCGACCAACCATTCCGGCGCGTTACTCTCGCTGGTCAACGGCATCAGGCATTCGGCTGGTTGAAGCCTCGCCAATTCCTCCAGGGTCGCTCGCTGCAACTCGCCGCTCCCCGGCAGCTCCGTTGTCGAAAACTCTCCGGTACTGATATCGACATACGCGAGACCTGCACGATCACCGTCGATGACCAACGAGGCCAGGTAGTTATTCGTTTTCTCGTTGAGGATAGAGGGTTCGACGACCGTTCCAGGCGTGATGACCCGCACGACTTCGCGCGGAACCAGTCCTTTGATAGGTTCGTTACCGATCTGCTCGCAAATCGCCACCTTGTAACCATTGCCGATCAGCTTCGCAATGTAGCCATCCACGGCATGATAAGGCACACCGGCCAGGGGCACACGTTGGTCCTTCCCGACCGGCCGTGAAGTCAGCACGATATCCAACTCACGCGCAACCGTTTTCGCGTCCTCATCGAACGCCTCATAGAAATCCCCAAGGCGAAACAGCAGCAGCGTATCCGGATACTGGCGTTTGATCTGCAAGTACTGTTTCCGCACAGGCGTAGTCACAAGAGGGAACCTCCAGGCGTCGGTAATCCAAATCTCAGTCCGATTATAAGCGAGGCAACCTGCCAAGTCAAGCTATTTTTGCGGTCGATACGGGACTTGCGATGCTCGTTAAAAAGTCGGCACCTGCAAATCACAGGTGCCGACTGGAGAAAAGGTCGAACAGACTTGTCTACTACTGAATCTGCCCGATCTGCGGCAGCCCGTAGACGGACTTCCAGCCCGGGCTCTGCGGCTCGAGCAGATACGGAGCCAACTGCTCGGGATCGCGCAGCGTGGTCGTCTCGACAGGGGGCACGGTGCCCGACGGATACGCTTCCAGGATTTCGTCGTGCAGCAGCGTCAGGTACCGGAGAATCGCAGCCATCGGGCGCTTTGCCTTCTGCGCGGTTCCTTGCGCGGCCAATCCGACTACACCTTCCGGACGTCCGTGAATCTCGAGCGCCATGTGCCCTTCGGCCTCCGACCAGCGGCTCGGGCGTCCGTACGGATCGACGGAAGTGTCCATGTGTCCACCCGGCAGGTAGGCAGGAGCGGGTGGTGTGTCGACAGCGTATTCCATGTCCACGGTCTCTGGAGCACAAAGCAAGCTGAATGCAGTCTCAGCTTCATCGGCATGTACGAAATTCGACTCGAAGTCCTTCCCACCCAAACGTTTCGGCACGAAGAACTCGCGCACGGCGCGGTGCCAGTCCAGAACGCGGAAGTAGCCTGGCAACTGGTACTGCTTGGTGAACTGATGAATCGCTGCCTCGAGCAGCCACAGTTGACCGTGATTGTTCACAATGATCTGTTTACGGAACCCATCGTTCCACAGCCCGAGCATCACATCAACCATCAAACCGATCAGGATTTCGTCACGCACGATGACCGTACCCGGCATACCGATGTGGTGGTAAGGATGCCCGCCGTACATCAGCGGCGGCAGCGCCAGGTTACACGCAGCGCCCCGCTTCGCCGTGTAGCGCCGGACGCCTTCGACCATCGCGCTCACGTACAGCGTGTCGGAGTAGCTCGCCATGTGCATCCCGTGGTTCTCGGTGCATCCGACCGGAATGAACACGATGTCGTTCTTGCGACGATTATCGATCAGCTTATGCCGCGGCGTGGTCTGGATGTAAGAACCAGCCTTCGTCCACTCCAGCGGGGCAGGCACACCATATTCGGCCAAAATCGCATCGATTTGCGCGTCACTGGCGTCCCAGACTTCCTTCTTCATTCTACCTACTGCGTTGTCTTCGAACACAACGAGCGGACTCTCCGTCGCGAACAATTTTTCTTCAGCCATATTGACTTCTCCTTTGAGAAATGGTAGTAATTCTCTACTTGACACATGCTTGTGTTTGGAACGTATACTACTGCAATAGCTTTCTCCTTTGCCACCTCCTCGTTGCTATGCCGGACTCTTTGTTAGAAACGTTGCTCATATCACATATTTTGCTAAGCCAATCAAGCACACTTCGGGAATATGCCGCCCGGAGCAGCGACGTCACCATCCTTAACATCTGTCCGTACGGAATTTGAGCGGAATCACCGTGCACCCGATTCGGTCAAACAGGCGTCGCAATTCCCTGAGTTGATCTGTATCTCTGAACATACCGATTACCGCCCCGCCAGATCCTGGAAACTTGGCAGAAAGCCCTATTGAACGCGCCATGTCGATCATCTCCTGATTGATCGGATCAATCGGATAAATTCTGGCACGCAAGTCGAAATTCAGGTTGAGTCTCCGGTCGAATTCATCCAGATCACCGACCTCCAGCGCAACGCGTCCGGCAACTGCATTTTCAGCCAACCCTTCCATAACCTCAACGACTTCACGTTCCCCACGCTCGAAACGGGCACGTACATCGTTATGTAGAGTGTCTTTATGGGTCAGCGTCGAACGAAAAGCAAGATACATCGGAGGCAACAACCGGTAGTCGAGCGGTTCGTAGTTGCCATATCCCTGCGATTCCAGCAGCGCGCGATCGAAATCCATGAACACCACGGTGTCATAGACCTGCGCGACACGGTCCTGAAGTCCGGCGGAGATGCCTAGCTCGCGCGTCTCGACGGAAAGAACCAGGTTAGCGAGTTCCGGTTGGGAAATTCTGACGGCAAAAAAACGCATCAGCGCTTTGACCGTAGAAGTAATGATGGCGGATGAACCGGCCAGACCAACTTGACGGGGAATGTTAGAATGATAGCGAATGGAAAAATTGCGCCCGCTCAAATCTGCACCGCGGTCGCGCATCCAATCATGGAATCGCTTGATGGCAGCCTTCACGAGCCGGACACCACCATAATAGCCATGTATTTGAACATCATCCACGAGAGCTGCCAACGTATTGAACTCGACGACGTCGGATGCCCCGGGCAGAATCTCGATCACTGGCCATTCATAGAGCACGACCTCAGCGGAGAAATTATGAACGGCGGCGGCAATCGTCTTGCCATAGAAGCCATCGCTGGGATTACCTAAAATCCCAACGCGTGCATGAGTAGTCTCTCGGACAATTTCCATATACGAATCTCCCACGACTCAAGTCTGCGAGTCAAGAGACAATAGTGCCAATTGCCGCTACCGGTCCAGCAACTCGACTTGCTTCTGCGCGAAATCACGCAGCATCGCGCCAAGTTCTACGTCCCGCAAAGCGAAGAAAAGAAAAGCCTTCCAATAGGACTCATAGTTGCCAATATCGAAGCGCTGCTCACCATTTTGCAGCAGCAAGCCCAGGACCTTGCCGCCATCGCGGATGAGCAAGCGAATCGCGTCCGTCAACTGTAGCTCCTGTCCGTAACCCGGCTGAATTTGCCGCAGGTAGGAGTAGATCTGTGGAGTGAAGATATACCGCCCGGCCACTGCGTAATTCGAGGGGGTGTCTGCGGGGTCCGGTTTTTCGACAATGTCCGCCAGCAAAAAAGACTCATCCGCATTGGCAGAACCATCCACCGCAGCGATACCATAACGCCCCACATGAGCGGGATCCACCCGCTCAAACGCGATCACTCCGTCACAATCCGGAGTATTTTCGAACACTTCGATCAAACGCGCCAATGCCTGTTTGTGGGTTTCGCTCTTCGACAGAATCGAATCGCCCAGGGCGATCACGAACGGTTCGTCCCCGGTGAATCGTTCGCCATAGGAGACCGCATCGCCCAAACCCAATTGCATGGGTTGCCGGGTGTAATGGATTTGCAGGTTCAGATGATCGAACAGGACTTGCGCGAGCAGTTCCTCCTTACCGGTCACCCGTAAACGACGGACCAGTTCCTCGTCGTAATCGAAATGGTCCTCAATCGACGTTTTCTTGGCACCGGTCACAAAGAGGATCTGATCGACACCGCAATCACCCATTTCTTCAACGATATACTGCACGCCTGGCTTCCTGCCGACCGGCAGCATTTCTTTCGGTTGACTCTTGGTTGCTGGCAACAATCGCGTCCCCACTCCGGCAACGGGAATCACCGCTTTGCGAACCTGACGATTTCTTGGCGACATGAACGAATCTCTCCTCTTTGGTCATACCATTATACCAAGCCGGTCTGCATTTGTCAAAACGCGACATTGGCAACAAACACCAGACAAGTGGAGCCGGAGAATTCCAGCACCACTTGTCCAGCTTCACAGATTGCGCGCGGATGATCCGGGATAGTTCCCGAAACGCGCTCAATTCGATTGGGCGACCAGGTCCTCAATCGGCACATAGTCCACATCGTAACCGAAATAGCGCGGAGCAGCCAGCTCGAGCCCCTTGGGCAAACGCCAGCGAGCGTCACAGGGCATTCCGATTACTGCAACGCGGAAACCGTAACGGATCGCCTCTGTCGTGATCGGCTCGCCGGTATCCACATCCAGTATGGCGATCAGATCGGGCACGGTCGCTACGTAACGTCCGTCACGGATGGCCACCAGGTGCTCATTCTGGAAATCGATCTCCAGCTTCGAGCCGGCATATTGCTCGATCCCATCCAGATGCGCTTCACCGCGTGCGAACCCACCAACGGTCCGTCGCTGGATATCGACGATCTTGCCTTTGAATAGCAAGAAGCCATTCGTGACGCGTCGCACGGCGTCAACCGGGTTAGACTCCTGCCGTCGCGCCGCACGAACGGTTTTGCCGATTTCCTCGGCAAACGTCATCGTGCCTCTCACTGCCAGTTCTTTGAGCTGTTTTCCGGTGGCAGCATACAATGCAATCAACGCGGACCCACCCATATCGATTGCAATGCTGCGTGAAAACGTCTCAGTCCACCGGTTGTTGATCGTGTTGATCAATGCACTGTTACCTTTTTCATCCGCAATGGTCATCGGCGTCGCACTCACACCAAAGATGGTATGCGTGACCATTTGAATCTCCGGAAATGCCCGCCCCATACCATCGCAGTCGACCAGCGGCAGATTCATACTCGCGGCGACCGAAATGGGCATCATCGAATTGAGACCTCCAGCTTCGATCGACATGACCGCGGTAATCGGTCTGCCAATGTAGCTGGCCAAGTCCTTGAAAGCGGAAAGCAGTTCTTTCCCACTCGGGATTTTCTCGATCATCACAGTGGGTGCGCCCATCATTGCGGCAGGGACAACCATCTCTTCATCGTTGATTTCGTCGACATCCAACATTCGCACCGGCCCAAACTCTCGCAAAGCCTGTAGCGCCATCAGCTTGCCGATATAGGGGTCGCCACCCCCACCGGTGCCCAGCACAGCAGCACCGAGAGCCATATCCTCTATATTTTGTTCTGTCAACATCCGCATGGAGAATTTCCTCCTCAACAATCAATTGGACTTACGACATCGCCAGGTTGCCGACCGCCTTGACCATGATCCGCGTCGCATTCCCCGGCAAATACGAGAGCGGCACCTCCTCGACGTCGACGATCTCCACGCTGCTGGCTTCCGCCCCAGACTCCACAGCCTTATTCGTCGCTTCTTGTTTCGCTTCGTCGAGCGCCTCCTCACGAGACATCTTGTCCAGCATGAAAATGCGGTCAACTTCTCCACCGACCTGAGCGATGGCCGCTCCGATGGCATTCGCGCAGGCAAAATGTTCCGGCATCTCGACCGCTGCAGCACCGCTGATGGGCCGGACGATCAAAATGCTGCCGCCGCCAACAGCGATCACCGGCACAGGGTCTGCACTGGTTTTCATACGTTCGACCGAAATGTTGATCATCTCCTCGATGCGATCCAGCACCCGCCCAACAATGTTTCGGCTTAGCGAGGCAACCCGCGACGCATCGCCGATACCTTGCGTCCCTGCCGCAACGATGACATCCGTCGTAGTCAATACGTCCCCGCCAAAAACCAAACCTTTCTTCGTCAGTTCGTACCCCACACTTTGCGGACCGACCTGTAGCGGGTTTTCCACGACGATGCTGCCGCCTCCCAAGCCAAACGAATATACGTCAGGCATCCGGAAGTTGGTACGCACACCCCCGATATTTACTGCCTGTGAGGCAACGCGTGGGAAGCCGCTCTGCAACATCCCGATGTCGGAGGTTGTACCGCCCACATCGATGACGAGTGCATCCTTCAGCCCTGAAAGGAACGCTGCGCCACGCATACTGTTTGTAGGCCCGCTCGCAAACGTGAGCACCGGATATTCACGTACGAAATCAGCATTCATGAGCGTACCATCGTTTTGGCTGAGGAAAAACGGAGCCGAAATGCTCATCTGCTGCAATGCCTTCTCGAAAGCCAGCACGGTTTTGTCAGCCAGATCGCCCAGGCAGGCATTGATCGTTGCCGCATTTTCGCGCTCGAGCAAACTGAGCTTGCCGATTGCAGAGGAAATTGTGATACGCGCGCCCGGGATCTCCTCCCTGACGATTGCAGCAGCCTGCTCCTCCTGCTCGGCGTTAATCGGAGAAAAGACGCAACTGATCGCCACGCTCTTGATCCCGGCATCGCCGATCTGGCGCGCAACGTGGCGCACTTCTGCAGGGTCAAATGCGGCAATCAAGCGTCCATCAACCTCATATCCGCCGTGAACCAGATAGTAATTGTTCCCCAAACTGCTGCGGAGATCTTCGGGCCAGTCGACCATCGGTGGCAGTGCGGATGTCGCCGGGAGCGCAATGCGAATCACTGCCGTTGGTGCTAAATGCCGCCGTTCCACTACCGCATTCGTGAAATGCGTTGTTCCCAGCATCACCGCTTGAATTTCTGTAGTCTTCAGTTGTGTGGCCGCGATCAGTTTTTGTAGCGCAGTGACAACCCCTTCAGTAACATCAGGGGTTGTTGGAGTCTTGACAGCACCAACAACCGTCCGTCCGTCCATCAAAACAGCATCGGTGTTGGTCCCCCCGACATCAATACCAATACGCATAAACCTATCCTCCCGATGACACAAATGGTTGCGAATTTCCCAAATCAACTACTTCCCCAGGGCCCGCGCTAACGGGATCAACTCCGGATGGACGACACGACCCTCATCCAGGATCTGCTCGCCGTCCTGCCACACCGAGGAGTTCAGGCAGATTCCGTCCAGGTGCGAAACTGCCGATACGCCACCCGCTTTGAACTGGATACCCTGGTGCCCAAATCCCCATTCCGTCGCCCCCCAGATACGTTCGTCTTCCACGCAGATGCCGGATGGCTTTGCGCCCGGATTGAACCCATAGCAGATGTGTGCCTCGCGGTACATGCCCGGGTCTTTCAACGAATCGAGCCACTGGCGGGCAATCTTCGCTTCTTCGCCGCCGGTGATCTCGACGCAGGTCCCACGCTCGACGTGGAACACAATCGGCTCCGCCAGCGGCGCGAGGTCGGCCGGGCCGCCCGCAAAGAAAGAGCCATCGAATGCGATGGTCCCGTTGATCGTGTCTTCGATCGGTGCCCAGGCGATTTGTCCGAGCGGGAAATGCGCACCGGGTGTACGACACCACAGCTCGCTGAGCACCGGACGCTGAGGATCGTTTTCGAAGCGCACATCGGTCCCCGCCGCATTGGTGATGTGCATCTTCCGCGCACGCCGGGTCAGATCGACGACCTTATTCTGGAAGGTATCCTGCGCGGCAAGATCGACCCGTCCGAAAAAGCGCACGATGCGCTCGACATCCAGACCGCACAGACACAGGTAACGCGTACGCCCCGGCGGGACCAGCGCTTTCTCATAAGGTGAGGAGTAGCCAAGCCACTGCTGGTTCAGCTCCAACCAAACGTCTGTTTCCGGAATTGCCGCCTTCAGGCTGTCTGGCAGATAGGGCTCCGCGACCTTCCCCACACCAACCGGAGTCGAATGATAGGCCACCATAACCTTTGCGCCCAATGCTTCAGCAGCCTTCGCCAACTCCTCAGCTACCTTCCAGGAACCAGCGGAATCCACGGTAATCAGCACGCTCTCCCCCGGCTGTACCGCTGTAATATCGCGGACAACTTTGTACGCCACAGCTCCAAGTTCCAAATCCAATGTGTCAGGCATGTTTGTTTGCTTTCCTTTCGCACCTACATCAGCTATTCAGCACATTGACAGCAAATGCAACCTGCTCCACAGTCCACTCTCCACAACACGCATGTTTCACACGTGACCTGGGCGCGGGGACCAGGCACCGCATCGCTCTCACCGTATTCGTTATACCTCATATCTTACCTGACGGCAAGATCGCACAAACAACAGCACCCTGACGACGGTCTCCTCATTAGCCCACATCGTCAAGGTGCCATTCGTCGCTCAACGTAGGATCGGTTTACTGCTTGCCGATTCGTCGAGCCAGGTCGGCCAACGTCGGTTCCACCAAGAGGCCCTCATCCATGATCTGTTTGCCGTCCAACCACACCGAAGAGTTCAGGCAAATGCCGTCCACGTGGGTCTTGGCCATGATGCCTTTTCCCTTGAAGAACGGTCCCTGGTAGCCAAAGCCCCATTCCGTGCATCCCCACACCCGTTCGTCCTCGGTGCACAAACCCGACAGCTTAGCGCCGGGATTGAATCCGTAGCAGACATGCGCCGCGTGGTACATAAGCGGATCCTCAAGCCGTTCAAACCACTTCGTGAGGAACTTCCCGCCCTCACCGCCGGTGATACTCGTGCACACGCCATTCTTGACCGCGAACGCGATGGGCTCGCTCAACACGCCCATGTCGGCCTCGCCGCCGCCGGAGAAACTGCCATCGAAGACGATGGTGCCGTTGATCGACTCTTCCAGCGGTGCCCAGTCAATCTGGCCGAGCAGAAAGTGCGCGCCCGGCTCCAGTGCCCATCCCTCGCTGCCAACGGGCCGCCCGGCTACGTTTTCGAAGCTCACATCAGTTCCGGCTGCGGTCGTGATCCGCATCTTCTTGGCCTTCTGCGTCAGGCTGACCAGTGTCTGCTGGAATTCCTTCTGCAAGTCCAGATCCACCTTACCCACGCAACGCACGAACTGATCCTCATTCAGCCCACCCAGGAACAGATAGCGTACGCGATCGGGATTCGTCAGTGCCTTTTCCCAGGGGCTCGAATACAGCAGCCACTGATAGTTGTATTCCACCCACGCATCCGTCTCCGGAATCGCCGCGTGCAAGCTGTCCGGTAAGTAAGGGTCGCCGACCTTGCCGTATCCCGGCGGGGTCGAATGCCACGCCACCATGACCTTGGCTCCCAACGCTTCACCTGCCTTCGCGGTTTCCTCGGCCATTCGCCAATGTCCCGCAGAATCGATCGTGATCAGGAGACTCTCTCCCTTCTTCAGATCCAGCAGGTCGCGAACGACCTTGTAAGCAGCAACTCCAATCTCCAAATCCATTGTTGTTGGCATAACTAATTACCTCCTCGTAAGTGATTAAATGTTATGGCATCGAGCATAGTGCTCGGGCTCAATCTCACGCATTACCGGGTCTTCAACGAAGCAGATATCTGTCTTAAACGGACAGCGCGTATTGAAGCTGCAGCCGGAAGGGACATTCACCGGGCTCGGAATCTCACCGACAGAGTGAACCTTCTTCGGTTTGAGCGCTTCCTCTTCATCCGTCACGACAGGTATCGAGGAGAGCAACATTTGGGTGTAGGGATGCAACGGCTTCTGGAAGAACTCGGACGCAGACGCAATCTCTGCGATTTTTCCCAGATACATGATGGCGATACGCGTCGCCACATTGCGCATCAAACTCAGGTCATGAGTAATGAAAAGGTAGGTCAGATCAAACTCTTTTTGAATGCGCATCAATGTGTTGATGATTTTCCCCTGCACTGAAACATCCAGGGCAGAGGTTGGTTCATCCAGGATGATGCACGACGGATCTGTCGCCAGCGCACGCGCAATAGCCACCATCTGCCGCTCACCGCCGCCGATCGTCGACGCAGACTTGAAACGATAATCCGCGGGCAGCTCCACCATGTTGAGCAGCTCAACCACACGGCTGCGGACAGACTGCCCGTGTCCAACCATGTGGTGAACGCGCAGCGGCATCTCGATAATGTCGCCGATACTCCGGCGCGGATTGAGTGACGAGCCGGGATCCTGGAAAACGATCTGCAAATCTTTCTTCAGGTGCATGGGACGTTGTACTGCCGGACGTGCGATGTTCTCACCTTTGAAGGTCAACTTGCCGCCAGTTGGCCCGTAGGTTCCGATCGTCATATACGCAGTTGTGCTCTTGCCCGAACCGGACTCCCCGACCAGGCCCAGGCACTCACCGCGTTTCACGGTAAAATCGATGCCATCTACAGCCCGCACGACCACCCATTTCTTCTTGAAGATCCCCGACTGATTGATCGGGAAGTGTTTCACCAGTCCTTCAGCGACCAGAATGTCTGTGCCTGTGCTGTTTCCGTTAGGCATTGCCTCCAACCTCCTGTCCGTCTCGGTACAAGTAACACGCTACCTGGTGTCCGTTCCCCACATCGAAGTATGGAGGCATCGTTACCGCGCAAGGCTCGAACGCATACGGGCACCGCGGTTGGAATCGGCAACCGGTCGGCGGGTTCCGGTAATCGGGAAGTCGTCCGGGGATCCCTTCTGCGAAGCCACCACCGGTCAGTCGGGGTATCGACGCAAACAGACCCTGTGTGTAGGGATGTAGCGGCTTCTCGAAAAGACGCTTCGTTTCCGAGACTTCGATCATATTACCGGCATACATGACATAGACGCGATCGGTCATCTCTCGCGCCAGCCCCAACGAATGTGTGATCAGGACCAACGAAGTGCCTCTTTGTTCCACGAGGTCACGTATCAAGCGCAGCACCTGATCCTGAATCGTTACGTCGAGGTTAGTGGTTGGCTCATCGGCAATCAGTAAATCACGTGCTGTTGCGATGGCAAACGAAATACAAACACGCTGCCGCATACCACCGCTCAGTTGAATGGGATAACTGTCCAACATACGCTCAGCATCAGGAAGCCGCGCCTCGCGCAATGCCCGCAGAGCGACCTGTCGCTTGTCCATCGTCTCGTCGCCCGAGCTCGCCTTGGCAGAGCGGATCACATCGTAAAGCTGCTGCCCGATCGTAAACACTGGATTCAGAGCCGAGGTCGGATCCTGGAAGATCATCGACAGGCCACGTCCACGAAGCTCCGCCAGTTCGCGGGAATTCATCGCGAGAACGTTCTTGCCGCGGATGATGATCTCGCCTTGTGGCACGCGCGCCACGCTCGGCAGAATGCGCAGCAACGCCTTCATCGTCGTCGTCTTACCACAGCCGGTCTCACCGACCAGACCGACCTTCTCGCCAGCGTCCACTCTGAAGTTCACGCCGTTGAGCACTTTCAGCATCCCGCCGTAGACTTTGTACCAAACGTGTAGATCTTTGATGTCCAGAAGTGTTTCTGCCATAATGACTATGCCTCCTCCGGACTGAGCATGTCGCGGATTCCATCGCCGAACAGGTTGAATCCGAGAACAATCAGCATAATAGCCAGTGCGGGGAATACCGCGATCCACCACTGATCCGGCATACGCTCCACACCCTCTGAGATCATCGTACCCAACGCCGGATTGGGTGGTTGTTCCCCGAGGCCTACAAAACTCAGGGAGGCACCTACCAAAGTCACCCATCCGACATCCAAAGCGATCTTGGTGAGAATCGACGAAGAACAGTTTGGCAGAATCTCCCGAAACAAGATATACAGTTTGCTCGCTCCGGTCAGCTCGGCGGCTTGCACGTAGTATTCGTTCCGGATGGAAGATGCCAGGCCATAGGTCATTCGTGTGTACCACGGCCACCACGAGATGGTCACGGCCATCATTGAGTTCATCAAGGTCGGTTTCAACATCGCCGCAATCGACAACGCAAGAATCACGGAAGGGATACTGACAAACACATCGGTGATGCGCATAATCGTGGTGTCGACCCAGGTCCCCACGTAATATCCTGCCAGAAGACCGGTCAGCACGCCGATCGGCACACTAATGACCAAAACACAGACAGCCATGAGCAAGGCATTGCCAAACGCGAAGATAATCCGCGACAAAATGTCACGCCCCATCGTGTCGGTACCCATGAGGTGTTGCAGACTAGGGGACTGGTTACTGCTCTTGAAATCGACGAACTTACCCGAATGCTGGGGATAAGGTGCCACGTAAGGTGCGAAAATCGCGAGAAAAACAATCAACACGACCATCGCCAAACCCAACACCGACAGCCAGTTTCTGGAGAATTTGTACCACGCCCGTTTCAGCGAATCCCACCGCCGCGCCCACGGGTTTTCGAGCGAGGTAGATAGAGAAAATCCGTTGACTGTCATATCAGGCACTCCTCCCCGACAAACGGATGCGCGGGTCCAGGTACGCCACCAGAATGTCGACGGCAATGTTCAGTGTGACGAATACGACTCCCAGCATCACCACAACGCCAACAATTGCGTTCACATCCTTGTTCAGCATGACCTGAATTCCATAGCGCGCCAATCCGGGAAAACCAAAGATTTGCTCGACCATAAAGGCATACCCGAAGGTGGAGGCCACGTCCAATGCCATGACCGTAATCGGAGAGATCAGCGAGGGTTTCAGGAGATACTTCCCCGTAACAATACTGGCCGGCACACCGTAAGCAATCATCGAGGATATGTAGTCCTTGCCCTGGTTCTCCGCCATACTGGACCTGGTCATACGTGCCGCCTGCGACATGGGGGGCAGCGCCAACGCTATCGCCGGCAAGAACAAATGCTTGAGCGCATCCCAGAAAAGCGCCGGCTGACCGGTCATCAGCGCATCAATTGTATACATACCGGTAATCGTGGGTGGCGGCAACATTCCATCCGAGAGTCTGCCATGAGTCGGGAATACGTGCCACACAAACGCGAACAATAACATTAAGATGACAGCCCAGGCAAAAGCCGGAGTACAAATGCCCAAATACGAGAAAAGTCGCACCAGACTATCGAACCACGTATTGGCATAGCGTGCAGAAAGCACACCTAACGATATACCGCCCGCTGCGATGAGCAAGGCAGTCAATGCCACCAGCTCCAATGTCGCAGGGAAAAACTCCCTGATGTCTTGAGCCACAGGCCGACGTGTCAACAACGATTCACCCAGATTGCCATGCGCAACGCCCCACAACCATAATGCATATTGTTGCGGCAGAGGCTTATCCAGATTCATCTGTCGGCTCAACCTTTCCACGACCTCTACCGGAGCACGCGGTCCGAGAGCCATTCGTGCCGGATCGCCTGGAACGATACGCGCAATGACGAATATGACGATTGACAAACCAAACAAAACGAAAATCGATAACCCCAACCTTCGAAGAACAAATGGCCCTAGTCTCATAAACAATCCCTTTCCACTCAGTTAAGGCAGGGGGTGAGGGAGCACAATCGGCTTCTCAAGTCACCCTCACCCCCAGCAATCAGGAACCGACATCGTTCCCAGACTTACTGTGTTGCACCCAGTTCCGCCCTTTTCTCGGGATGAACTTTCATGTCATGCACATAGTGGCTGTAGCCCATCACGGCGGACGTAGGCTCGCCGGCATTGATCCGCATCGCGAGCGGCCACTCGATCACATCTTCCAGATAAGCGAATTCCTGGGCCTGATCGGCAAGCCAGATCGTCGGAGCGAGCTCGACCAGATCCTCTTGAATCTTGGCGTATTTCGCAAACCGTGCGTCCTGATCGGCTGTTGCCAATGCATCTTCGATTGCCTTGTCCATATCCGGCATCCCTAACCACTCACACTGCTCCCATGTCCCCTGGGATTTGGAGTGGTAGCGAGTTTCCAACATCGAGCCGGCTTCGTTGTAGTGTGCAGCCACATAGACGACAGAACCGTTCGGCGTGGTTTCTACGGTCTGCGCATCGTCGATCATCGAACCGAATGGTTTCTTGAAGATTTCGACGTCGATGCCGATCTCCGCAGCGTTGGCCTGGAACAACAGCGCGACCTTCTCTTCATCGGGAACTTCAGCACACCAGGACAGCGTGAACGGAATATCCTCCTGCCCGGCATAAGCCGATAGCGCCATTTCTTCTTGGGCCTTCTCGAGGTTGTAGGTGTACTGCATCACATTCGGGTTGTGACCGGGCAGCGTCTGCGGAACCGGCCCGACCGACTGGACGTACTTCGGCCAGATGTCGTTGTTGATCGAGTCGTAGTCCATGATGTAGGACAACGCCTTACGCACGTGGATATCGTCCGTCGGGGCAATCTTGGTGTTCAACATGATCTGCAGGTTGTGCGGCGCCAGATAGGCCACAGTATTGATCCCAGGCATCTCACGCAGGGTATCGTAACCTTCTTGCGGCAACGTCTCGGAGGAGATCTCGAGCTCACCGTTCTTCATCATCGTACGGACCGCAACCTCGCCCGGGAACGCGAACTCCTTGAAGAAGTCAGGGGCACCCGCTTCCCAGCCACCCCAGTAGTCATCGAACTTCTCGGCCAAGAGGCTTTCTTCCATTTTCATTTCCTTGACCATGTACGGACCACTGCCGGCGTCATGGGTCAAGAGCCATTTCTTGCCGTAGTCGCCCATCTCGCCATACATATTCTCCGTTTTGTCGATGTTCTCCATGACCTGGTCCTTGTTCACGATGTACAGGCGAACCAGGGCGGGGACAAACGGCCCAAACGGCTGTGCGAGCGTAAACTGGACAGTATTGTCATCCAGTGCATCGACTGATTTGACGCCGGCGATCACGTTGCCGTCAGCATCAACCGTACGCAGCAGATAGGCAAAACCCTCGCCAATGTCAAAGAGCCGCTGGGCGCTGAAAGCCACGTCTTCAGCAGTCAGCTCGTCGCCATTATGGAACTTGACGCCTTGACGCAGATGAAACGTGTAGGTCAAGCCGTCATCGGAAACGTCCCATGTCTCGGCCAAGGCTGGCTGAATCGAACCGTCCAGGCTGGGGAATACCAGGCTGTCGTACAGGTTGACCAAAGCCATGGAGTCAGAGAAGTCAGTACCGACGGCCGGATCAATGTAGGTGGGCCAGTCTTCAGTCCAACGGACAATACTGTCTGGATTGTGCTCTTCAGCCGCAACCGGAAGCGCGCCAAGTAGAGCAACGCCAACCAGTGACACTACCACAGTCAAATACAGCAAGGTCTTCATAATATTTTCCCTCCTGAATTACTCAGCATATCCTGCCTGCCAGATTAAGCAAAGCAGGCCACTCGTCGCACCCAACCAAACCGATCACCAACAAATTCTACAGACTGTACACCTCCTTTCGCGAGAAGAAACGTCAGATCAAAGACTTGGCAACCCTATCCAGTTCAATCCATCGTCGGATTCCGGGCAATTGTGCTACATGTGATACAAATGAGAGGTAGCAGAAAACGTAAACACTCTGGTAGCGCAAATTGTGCGGCTACTCGGATTCCTGATCCATAAAAGGCACGAGAGCCACGACGAGATCTTGCAGATAGTCGGTGAAGAGCGCTTCGTCGTCCATGACAGAATACTTCCCGGCCGCAATCCGCTCCCGCATCTCTTGGAGTCTGGGGCTCTCTATTCCTTCTTCTTCCAATATAATAATCAAACGTTGGGCTGCATCGACCAGGCGAAATGGACCGTAAAGCCTGTTCTCATTGAGAAGATTACATGCACTCGTCACCATGTAGCAGATCAATTCGAACGCTTTCGTTTCCATCGACCTACTCATGCTCAGTATACTCCTGGAACCAGGTCACGTCAAGGTTTCTCTTGGGGGGTCTGGGTATGGAGTCAGGGACCCCAATGGAAATCAACAGGTTCGGGACGATATTTGCCGGCAGCTTGAGCAGCCGACGCACACCATCCGGGTGAAACGAGCGGACCACGCACGAACCCAGACCTTCGGCAAAAGCAGCCAACATGATGTTCTGGGCAGCCATCGCCGAGTCCATCACGGAAAGCATTTCCTTACCAAGACTGGCGCCGCGTCGTTCGGCTTCACTGAGGTCCTGGCAAACAGCGATTACCGCCGGTGGATTTCCCAGCAACCCAGGACTCAACATTTTCACGCGGCGAATACTTGCAGGGTCGGTTATCACGACGAAACGCCACGTTTGTGCATTGCCGCCGGACGGCGCCCAGACACCTGCCTCGATCAAGCGCAGAAGCACCTCGTCTGAGACCGGCTCTGGTCTGTAGGAACGTACGCTTCTCCTTTCGAGTATTGCCTGCATTACTTCCATGTTGGATTCACTCCATTCACAAATGACATTCTCAGTTCACTCACAGTACAGATCGAACAGCCGCTTCAAGATTTGTACCGTCTTCTCCATGTCTGCCACGTAGATGTGCTCATCACTGGAATGCTCTGCGCGACAGCCGATCCCCAAAACAACGCTTTGAATCCCTTTCTCATTGTATATGGATGCATCGGTACCGCCGCATATCAATCGTACGTCTGGGGTGAGTCCTACCGACTCGACGGCACGACATGCCATCCCAAGCACCGGGGCATCATCACGAATGCGTGAGGCCCTGTAGTTGAGATCCATCTTTACAGCCGCCGATGCCCCGATCGCCCGTGCCGCCACCTCGAATGCCTGTCCGACCACTTCGCTGTATGCAATGCACTTCTCGTGTCGTAGACTGCGACACTCCGCTTTCACGATCGCTTTCTCCGGCACCCCGTTCCTGATACGTCCCCCTTCGATCATGCCGACGTTGCAAGTCGTTTCCGCATCAACCCACCCTTCTTTGATCGTCGAAATGGCGTGGCTTGCGGCCCTGATGGCGGAGATGCCCTTCTCCGGTTCCATTCCCGCATGAGCGGCTTTGCCGGTAATCTCGACATCGATGACCATGTGCGAGGGACCGCCCACGACGATAGAATCGGGCGTATCGCCATCGAGCACAAAACCCTCTTGCGATTTCAACATCGAGAAGTCGAGGTTTCTGGCTCCTACCAGCCCAATTTCTTCCTCGCGTGTGATCGCAATCTCGATCTCAGGATGTCGCTCAGCCGACAGAATCGCCTCATACAGCTCGGCAATGCCTGCCTTGTCATCACCGCCCAGGACCGTGTCCCCACGCGAGCGAATCACGCCGTTCTCGAGTACCGGGTCGATGTTCTTCCCAGGTTTCACCGTATCCCCATGACAAGACAGGAGAATCGGATGCCTCGCGTTACAATTCTTCGCACGTACCCGCGCGAACAGATTACCGAAGGAATCGAGCGAACACTGCGCCTGTAATTCCCGAGAGAAAAGACCGGAAAGAAACTCCAGAAATGCTTTCTCTTCGCCGGATTCACTTCCGATCCTGACCATATCCAAAAAAGCATTTACCATCCTGCTGCTCACGCCGTTACACTCCTCGCAATCAGATCAGATTTCGACTCGTCATATTACGAATTCATCAGTTTCTCGATGGGCACGAAGGAATAGTCAAACCCGAAGTGCGTCGGTCCCAGAACTTCGAGTCCTTTCGGTTGGGTGATGAAGACCTGCGGAGCCCTGGCGCCAATAACAGCCATCACATCCCCCTCAGCGACATCGTCATTGGTCTTCGGTTCACCAGACTCCCGCCCGACCAGACAGAGCAAATCGGGGCTCATCACGAAAGGTTCTCCATTCAACCACGACATGTGATTCTCGTTCTTGAACCACACCTTCAATGTCTGTCCAGCAAATTCCTCAATGCCGCTCAGCGTGTGCGTTCCCCAATAGTAACCGGCACGGTCTTCCCACTCTTTCTTGGAAACCACACCCTTGAAGACGATCCATCCATTCATCATTTCGGCGGCAACAGCCGGGACGTCCTTACCTCCACCCTGAGCTTCGCGAATTGCGCGACCCAGGTCGAGGCACGCACTCAACGTGTTCCGTACAACGATTTGCTTGCACTCCTTGGCGCTGTACACCATGCCCGCCATGCAAACCAGACCATGTGCAGCCACTGCGAGGTATTTTCCGATCCGCTCGGCCATCTGCGAATTGACCACGGTCTTGATAATCGAGATATTGCCCCACTCGTCAACTCCCGTCAGCGGATCGAGTCTTTTGTCAAAAAGCTCAGGAGTGATCTGCGTAATCTCAGGGATCGCACGCCCCGTGTAGTCACCGTCCACACACGTAATCGAAAGCCGGGCAGCTTGGACCACCGACTCCGCAGTATTACCCCCGCCCAACTCGATGGGAATGACTCCTCCGATCGTCTTGCCCGTATAGTCGCCCAGCTCTTGAATGGCATTCATAATCGCATTGGGGTATTTTTTCGCAGTCAATCCCAGGTCCTGCATTTCGGCCAAGTCCGCCGCAGTCTTGGGGGCGATAGAGCCCATGAGAAACGGGCAGGCAATCCAGGTATCATCCGCCAGATCATCGATATCGGTAAAGCCAAGCTTCAACCCCTCATCGAGTCCGCGCCACAAGGTTTCGACACCACGATAGCGACTCCCTCCACCGCCAGTCCCCATCACGGTACAACCACGCACAAAATCTTCACAATCCTGCTTCGTCTTCAACTCACGAGTTGCCATTATGTCAATATTCCTCCTGAATATCTTGCTGCGGACACGCCAAATACCAACACGACCTGGGAAAATTGAGGATCTCACAAGACATCAGCACAGATCGCTCCCTGCCAGGGAGACGTACCACTATGTCTACTTATAGTATAGCACATTTTTGCTCGTGAATACATAGTGCACGTGCACAGTAAATGCCACGAAAAAACGGTCACGAATTGTGCATACTTACAGATAGCCAGTATTGACATCTTCTCGCCTCCCTGGTAGAATGGCAAACGATCTCGGTATATCGTTTCTCGGGAGGCTAGAACGATGCCAGCACACAAAGTCGGTATTCCATTGCGCGAAGCGCTCCAGGTGGGACCGCTGTCTCAGGCAGTAGTCCTCGCCGGCGAAGCCGGTCTGGATCGCATCGTCTCCACCGTTAATGTTATGGAAACTGACGACGCATTTCGTTTCCTGAACGGCAATGAGCTACTCATCACCGCGCTTTTTGCCGTTAAGGACGACCCGCAGGCTCAGCTTCGTTGGCTGGACGAGCTCGCCCAGCGTGGCTGTGCGGGTCTGATTCTGTGCTATATCGGGCGCTATTTCCAGGGCGGTCTCGATGCGTTGATCCGCAGAGCAAACGAGCTCTCATTCCCCCTGCTCACCATTCCCGACAGCCAGGTTGTCTATTCCGACATCATGACCGCCGTGCTGACCGAACTGCTGCATCGCCAAACCACGCGACTGGAGTACGCTCTATCGGTCCACAACCGTTTGACTCAAGAAGCGCTCCGCGGCGCATCACACGAAGCCCTCATCCAGTCCCTCTCCGAATTGCTGCGCAGTACGGTCGTCATGACCGACAGTAC
>CAZPTF010000019.1:13391-23285 GCA_964589015.1 uncultured Anaerolineae bacterium | reverse complement strand
AGCACACCGGCGAACGGATCGCGGGTGAGAAAGCGTCCCTGCGCCGGGTCGTAGTACCGCGCGCGCAGGTAATACAGCCCGCTGCCGGCATCCCATTGCTCGCCGCCGAAACGGAAGGCGGGATCGATGCTCGCGCTCTCCGCGTAGTAATGCACGCCATAGGGGTCGTATTCGTAACGGTTGACGATATCACCGGTGCCGTCCAGCAGGAAGCGCACCGACCCCAACGCGTCCCGCCCGTAGTACAGCCGCTGCCCGGAGGGCAACTCCTCCGCCAATGGCCCCAACAGCCCATACAGATACGTCGTCACGCTGACGCCCTGCCGCGCCTCCAGCACGTTGGTCAACCCATTGGGATCGAGCGTGTATTCGACCGTCTGGCCGCCCGCCGTCGTGCTGATGCGATCACCATCGCCGTTGTAGGCATATTGTGTTGTCAAAGTACCTGAGATCACCTGTGCCAGCCGGCCCGCCCCGTCGTATTCGAAGCTGCGCACCGTATCGCTGACCAGGTTACCCTCATCCCAAGTGTAATCTTGACCATTGACTGCTGTCAAACGGTCGGCATCGTCATACTCGAAGGTGCGGGTCGCCAACGGCTTGACTTCCGATACGCGGTTGCCCGCATCGTCGTACTCATAGTCGTATGCATACGTCGGATCGGACAACCCCGCGGCGGCCGTGTACAACCGGCCGATATCGTCGTAGTCGTATTCGACCGTTCGCTCGAAGAACTGCAGGCTCAGCGGCACGATGGAAACGAAAGACGACTGTCCCGGGCTCGTTGCCTTGCAGATGATCGGCAGGTAGCGGCGCTCCGGCCTGTCGTGTTCCTGCGGCTCGCCGCCCTGGGTAATCTCTTTGATCCGGTTGCCGGTCGCATCCAGCTCGTAGGTGAATGTGTAGAAGTCCTGCGCAGATAGGCTGCTGTAAGCGATCTGGTCGAGGCGGTTCGCCTCGTCGAAGTGCCGGGCGAAAGTCCAGCCGTTGCCGTATGACCCGCCCACCAGCCGGCCGGCGTCATCGTAGCTGTATGACGCGATGACCGAGTCGTCCCAGTCCTCGACCTGCTCCAGCCGATTCAGCGCGTCATACGAATACTGCACCGTCCCATTTTCCGGGTAGGTCAGTGTGGTGAGGTTGCCGGCGCCGTCATAGCCGTATTCCACCGTTTCGCCCCCGGCCGTGACACCAGTCAAGCGGTTCAACGCATCGTAGCTGTATCCGGTCGAGCCCGTCCCATCGACCATGCTTTCCCTGTTCCCCGCCCGGTCGTACGCGAACTGGATCAGGGTCTCGTTCGGATACTGGACGCTCGTCACCCGATCGACGCCGTCGTAAGCGAGCGTCGTCGTCCCTGCGGAATCGACGCTGGCCTCCAGACGCCCCAGCTCGTCGTAGCCGAAGGTGCGCGAGGCAAGCGTGCCTTGAGGGTAGGCGATGGCCTCCAACTGGTGCCGCTCATCGTACGCATAGGTGACGGTCTTCCCCAGCGGATTGGTGACCGCAGTGAGGTTGCCGACCGCATCGTAGCCGTACTGCGTGGTCAGGTCGCTGCCGCCGTAGTCCTCGATGACTCTCCACAGCCGGTAGCGCGAGTCGTACTCGTAACGCGTGTCCACGCCGTCGACACGCACCGTTTCCACGTAGCCCGTCCCCGGGATGTTGTCGTAGTCTATGGACACGGTGGCCGTCCCCGGCTCGGCGTCGTGTAGCTCGTCGCTGATACTCGTCACCCGATTCAGACTGTCGTACGTGTAGTCAACATGGTTTCCGTTGGGGTCTTCGACCTCCTCCAGATTGCCCGCCTTGTCGTAGGCCAGCTTCGTGATCTTGTCCAGCGCATCGGTCACGGTCACGATGAGCTGGCCCGCGTCGTCGTAGTCATACGCGTAGTCGGTTTCGTATCCGCGCGGACCGGTGACTGTCGTCAGTCTGCCCACCGGATCGTATTCATACGCGGTGGTCACATCGGTTTCTTCCGCTTGGCCGCCGCCCTGGTAGTTCAGCGTCACACTCTCGACCAGGTAGCGTGGGTCGTAGGTGATGTGGGTGACCCGCCCCTCCGTGTCCGTGATACTCGTCAGATTGCCTTCGTTGTCGTAACCGAAGCCGGTGGTGATGTCCCTCTCTTCAGGCTGACCACTGCCCTGATAGTTGCGTGTGACGGCAGTCACGTTGCCGGCGGCGTCATACTCATAATGGGCCGTTCTTCCGAGCGGATCGGTCACATCAGTCGGCCGGCCGATGCCGTCGTACTGAATGTGCGCGGCATAGCCCAGAGAATCGGTGATGACACGCAAATCCCCAAAGGAATCGTGCTCGAAGTACATTGTCCGATTCTCAGCGTCGGTCATGCTGCTCAATTGGCCATACGCATCGTAGGTGAACGTCGTTTCTTCATCCTCCGCATCGACCGTCTTCCATATATGCCCCGCCTGAGTGTAATGGATCTCCGTTGTGTTTCCCGCGGCGTCTTGCACGGTATCGTACCCGCCCAGGGGATTGTTGGTGATCGCTACCCCATCCCCCAGCGGGTCTGTGATCTGGCTTGGGCGGCACGCGCATGGTGTGTTGTACTGGTAGGACACCTGATTGCCTTTCGCGTCGGTGAAGCTCAGCAGGTTCCAGCTCGCTGGATCGTATTGGTATTGCGCCGACCTGTCACCGGGGGAGTCGACCTGCTGCAACAGCCCGCCCGCACTGTAGCGATAGACTGTGGCCTGTTGCAGGGGATCGGTTACCGTGGTCTGATAGGCACCAGCGCTCCCCTGCCCGGCGTCCCAGGGATCGGTGTACGAGAACTCAGTGGCGTAGTTCGACGCGTCGTATTGCCTGGCGATACGCCCGTTCTCGTACTCGTTCCTGACCGCAGCGTAGCCGTTGGTGTCGGTAATCACCGTGATGCGGCTCAGGCTGTCATAGCCGAACGAGGTCGTGTGGCTGAGGACGTCCTGTACGCTGACCAGGTTGCCCTGGTCATATTCGAAGTGAACGGTCCGGCTGATCGGGTCAGTGACCGAGGTCATCAAGTCGCCGGTGTAATCGAACTGCAGGGAACGGCTATCCGGGGCCAGAACCTGACTCAGTTTGCCGTTCGCGTATTGCAGCGTGGTGGTGTTCCCGCTGCCGTCGACCATGCTCGTCAGTTGCCCGCTGCTGTTGAAGTGATAGACGACCTGTGAAACGTCGTCGCCGGTGGTCCAGGTGTAGGTGCCAGAGCCGGAGTCGTAGACCAGAGATCCCTGTCTGCCATAGACCTCAGTGTAGCTGCCGCCGCTCTCCTGGAAGATCAGCCACGAGCCACGCGGCGCGATCACCGACACGACGTCCGGGGCATGTGTCAGGTCCAACCGCACGTTGTAGTTGTGGGTCCAGCCATAGCCCAAGACCGTTCGGTCCGTTGTGAACGAGTTGTACGAACGCTCGAACCGCAGCGGCAGGCCACGCGTCGGAATGTGGAGGTCCTCTTTGCGATAGACGAAGTGCCCACTGGATGTATTGACCGGATCGCCCACGAAGTACTGCGCGTTGTTCGCCAGGCAAGGATCTTCTTTGTCCAATGTCCGGCGGGGATCTGGTGTCAATGGAGTGCTGTTCACCACGCGGATGGCGTCGATTTTGGCATTTTTGAATTGGCCGTTGCTCCAATATGCCAATCTGGCATACCTGAATGGGGTCGCCAGGGGCAAGGAATGTCTGTACCATTGCCAGATCTCGGGTGTAAAGCCACACCAACGGTGGCTCTCATCAAAAGTATCGGTAGACCAGCTCTCTCCGTCAATCGAAACTTGAAAAGAGCATTTGTCGGACAGAGGAGTGGTCCGGGGGTTGTGCCATTGGTAGAATTCGAGACTGGCCCCTGCTGCGAAGACCATGCCGAAATCGACAACCAGCCAGTAATGATCGGTGCTGTCTGTTTGAGGCACCTGGCTGTGTATCTCCAAAAAGGCGCCGTCTTGCGGTCCGGACAGGTTCTGCAGGCCCGCGGCCCACCGATTCGCGTCGGGGTATGGTCCATTGACCTGCCACCAGGCGCTGACTGCTCTGACCGCGTAGTAGTAATCGACTGCTGGGGCTGGGAGCGGAGAATCGAAGGTCATACTGGGAACCAGAGGCACCGGTCGCAGCAGGTAAGCGAGGAGTTCATCGGTCAGATTCACGACCGCAAAACCGTGCGGTGGAGCCGCTTCAGCGGGCAGCAATAAGTGAGTGGAGAGTACCGCCAGAAGGAAGGTGAGGACCAGCGTCAGAACGAAGTGTGCCTGTGACCGTCGACGGAACATTTTGCACCTCCCGAAGAGCCGCGCAATGAGTGGATTGTCTACCGCAGCCGGATTACGGCCGTAAGGGGACGTACATCGGCAACCGCCATGATCTGCCTGAGCAGAGATCCCTATGATTTGGCGGGTGGACGACAGTGTCCTTGAACCAATCCTTGTTCAGTATCAAAGGCCCATGACTGGTGATGGTACCTTGTCAACTTTGCTTATCATACCATAATATCGATTGTTTGTCTGTAGGGAGTTCTAAACAATTCGTGTAGGGGATTCTAAACACTTTTTGTAGGGAGTCCTTGATTGTGTGCTACGTCACAGAGATTGCCCTATAGATGATCCATCTGAACGAGACACGTGCCAATTGGCATCGAATGCAGCATTGCGTCGAAGCTATGTCCAGCCACGGACAGACGCGAGTAGTTCTCAGGTCCTGAGCCGGCGGCAGCCAGCCGCCTCAAAGCCGCAGGGCTTGTCGCCGTACCCGCGGACCGCAGCCCCCCACGCCCGAAGACAACAGAATGCTCCGACCGAATCGGTCGGAGTTCTGCTGTGCCCCCAAGGGAACTTGAAGGTCCACATGGCCACACCGCAAAGCCGGTGGACTCCATGATCGCTCGTTTGGACTAACCTGTAATTGTGGGAACAACCTGCGTAGCGGATCGTTACACTCACACCCCACACGTTGCCAAAGAGGACTATCCTGAACATCGCGTCTACTCGCCACGTGCCCACGGTTTCGGCTGTACTCGTGCCTGCACTTGTGCTCGTGAGCATCACCACTCCGAAAACGTACGCGCGGTGGCGGGCGCGCCGGCTGGGACAATCTGGTTCGGTACGAGTAATGGGGAAAGCGTCTTCGCTGGCTCGAAGTGGTACAGCTATTCGCAGGCTGACGGCCTGGTGTTCGACCCAGTGAGATCAGTCTCTGTGGATAGGGATGGCACTGTGTGGTTTGCGACGTTTGCCGGGGCAAGTCGCTTCGACGGCGGTCCGCGCTGCCACACAACGATCAAATGATGCGTACGTTTTGCAGGGTCTGCTGTTGAACCTCGAGTCGCCGGTGCGTTCTGAATTCGATGGACCACTCGATGAACTGCGGAGTTCTCTCGAGCTCGCCGCTCTCGAAGCGCCGCTCGAATTCCTCTGTGGTCATGCCGTGTTCTTGCTCGAAGCTTTGCAGAAGTCGTCGGGTCCGGTTAAGCTCTAGTTCCAGCATGCGCACCTCAGTCCGGACTGCAGACTGAAGCAGCGGTTTGAGATCGACCTCTGTTTCTGAAGTCACGGTGACTTCTTGAATCATTACTTGGTCTCCTTTGAATGACTGACCGTCGTCCAGATTCGAGACACAACCCAAAACTACCTTCCGCGTCGCTGGAAATGAATCACGCTATCTGGGTATTATCACGAGAGCCGCCTCGACATCGAGATGGCTCTCTGTGGTCAAGCGCAGATGTCGCTTACGGTGCCCAGGAAATGCGTTCTTCCGTCCAGCCGCGCGAGGTGCCTTCGTGGATCTTCCCATCCAACTCGCCGCCGAGATCGAAGAGCTTGCCCATACGGCGGCTGTCTACATCGAACGCCCAGATGGCCCACTGGCCACCCCGGTTTGACGCAAAGACCACCGTCTTGCTGTCGGGCGCCCAGATCGGCAGCCCGTCGATATCGCCATCGGCAGTCAGGCGGGTCAGATCCGTGCCATCAGCATTGACGACGTAGATGTCCCATACCCCATCTCTGGTGGACATAAATGCGACACGGTTGCCATCGGGCGATACGGCGGGTGCCTCGTCAGCCGGGTGGTCGGTCAATTGTGCCAGGACCGTGCCATCCAGGCTAACTCGAAACAACCCGCACTTCTCACATTCCTTTTCAGCATAAACCACGCTCCCATCGGGCATCCAGTCGGGATCTATGCCGAAGATGTCGATGTACTTGCCGCTCTTGTCGGACAGAATCGTCTTGTAGCTGTCACCCGCAGTGTGGTAAATGCGCGGCTTGCGGTCCGGTTCTTCGTAGGATTGGAAGAGGATCACCTTCCCATCGTCGGACCACACCGGACGACCGGATTCGACCGCCACCCTCTGCTGGATATTCCACGGGATGAGTGTCTCCACTGGCGAACTGAATAGCCCGCGCTGGTCCGTCTTCCAACTGCGATACGCGATCTGCGAACCATCTGCGTTGAAGTCGGGTTGGCTCGCTTCGGGGATCAGCAGTCGCCGCTGCGAACCATCCGTCCTGGCCGTGTAGATGTTGTAGGTCCCGTTTTCGAACACCGGGAATGCGATCGTACCCGTCAGGTACGACGTGTTCAGGTTCGATGCGGCGGCGACCTGTGGCTCCGGCGCAGGCGCGGCGGGAGGTGCCCAGGTGATGCGCTCCTCCGTCCAGCCGCGCGACGTCCCTTCATGAATCTTCCCGTCCAGATCGCCACCCAGTTCGAACAGCTTGGCACTGGCCTTGCTCTCCACATCGATTGCCCAGATGGCCCATTCATCGTCCCGCTTCGAGACGAAGAACAGCGTTTTGCTGTCCGGCCCCCAGGCAGGCAGCCCATCGACGTACTCGTCTTCAGTCAGACGGGTGAGCCCACTACCGTCGGCGTTGACGACGTACAGGTCCCAGACGCCATCCCGAGTGGACATAAACGCGACCCGCGTGCCGTCGGGCGAAGCGGCGGGAGCCTCATCGCCGGTGCTCTCCGTCAGCCGCGCAATCAGCCCTCCCGTCAGGCTGCTGTTGAAGATGCCGCAGTTCTCGCATTCCCGTTCAGTGTAAACGATGCTGCCGTTCGGCATCCAATCGGGATCGATGCCGATCACATCGACGAAGACGCCGGATTTGTCCGTGCGCACGGACAGGTAGTCCTCCCCGCCGGTGTAGAAAATCCGCGGCAGGCGATCCGGTTGCTCGTAGGAATGAAAGAGGATTACCCGGTCATCAGGTGACCACACCGGACGTCCCGATTCCGCACTTGATTTGCGCTGAATGCTCCACGGGACGATGTGGTCCAGCGGTGTCGTGAAGATCCCACGCTGGTCCGTCTTCCAGCTCCGGTAGGCAATGGCCGTCCCGTCTGTGTTGAAATCGGGCTGGCTGGCTTCGGCGAGCAACAACTGCCGGTTCGTGCCATCTACGTCAGCAACGTAGATGTTGTAGGTTCCATCTTCGAACACCGGGAATGCCAGTCGCCCTTCCAGATGTGCTGTATCCAATGGCTCGGCAGCAGCTGCCGGAATGGCACTGCCAACTCCGATGAGTGTCAACGACAATACAACCAATATATTCATGAAACGCTTCATGATCGGTCTCCTATCTTTCTCCAGTGTCAATACACTGGGAGCAGCGGTAGCAACGGTAGCTGTATTCTATGCTATCAGGATAGCACACGACCGTTCTTCCTAATATGATACCGCTCAGGTATGGCCCCGTCAATGGGACTAGGGTACCGGAAGAGGGTGTTTGCCGTTGGCATTTTTGCCTATATGGCAATTATCGCCTACGCCTTATCTCGTACACGATAACCGCGGGCCGTCCGATGCTGTGCGTTTTTCTCAGTCGTCCCTCCGGACACTGTAAAAAAAACGGAACTGGGGAGCGGTGCGTCCCCAGTTCCATTCGGCGGTACCGGCTGATGCGGATGCTGTGCGCTCGAATTCCTATTGCAGCTTGATCTCCGTCCACATGCGGTCATAGATCATCGTGGCTTCACCCACATCTCGCAGAAACTCCAGCTTTTCCATGACCTCTGCGGGTGGGTAGATGGCAGGTTCTTCCAGGATCTGCGGATCGATGAATTCGGTGGCGGCTTCGTTGGGGCTGCCGTACCAGGTGTAGTTGGTCACCTTAGCGCTCACCTCAGGCCGTAACAGGTAGTTGATGAACACCTCGGCGGTATATTGGCTGGGGGCCGTCCTGGGAATCGCCAGGTTGTCCGTCCAGATCACGCCGCCTTCTTTGGGGATCGTATACCAGACGTTGTCCGCTTCCTCGGCCGCCATGAAGTAGTCTCCACTCCAGCCGAGACCCAGATCGACCTCGCCTGCCGCCAACAGATCCTCGAAGCCATCACTCTCGTAAGCGGTCACCCACTCTTTCTGTTGAATCAGGATTTGCTTGGCTTCTTCCAGTTCCTTTTCGTCTTGGGAGTTCACCGAGTATCCCAGGTATTTCAAAGCCGCGCCGATCGATTCGCGGCTGTCGTTCAGCATGCTCACGCGACCACCGGTCTCGGCGAGGACGTCAGGGTTGAAGAGATACGCCAGACTATCCGGAGGCTCCTCGAAAAAGTTGGTGTCGTATCCAATGCCGGTGGTCCCCCACTGGTATGGTACGGAATATCTGTTCCCCGGATCGTACGGTGGATCCAGGAATGTCTCAGCGACGTTGGCGAAGTTGGGAATGTTGGCGAAGTCCAGCTCTGCCAGCAGATCAAGCTGGTGCATGACGTTCACCATGTAATCTGAAGGAACGATGAGATCGTAGCCTGTGGCGCCGGCCTGCAGTTTGGCGAGCAGGTCTTCGTTGCTCGCGAACGTATCCTCGGTGACCTTGACTCCGAATTCCTGTTCGAAGTCGCGGTAGATCTCCGGGTCGATGTACTCCGACCAGTTGAAGACGTGCAACTCCTTGGCCAGTTTGGGATCGGGCGCAGCGGCGAGTCCGGAGCCGGTAAGCGTCGCAAGAAGAAACAGCGCGCCGATCAGTGAAAGCCATCTGTTCATGTCGGTCTCCTTTCTATCCATTTGAAGATTCGGCAAGGTGCCATGCGTGCGTGCAATGGCTGTTCAAGCGATATCGGATACTGAACCACCTCCCTTCCATTGCAAGGCCGCGGAGATCACGACCAGCCCCATCGAGGCCAGCAAGAGCAGCGTGGAAATCGCGTTGATTTCCGGCGTGATCCCCAGCTTGACCATCGAGTAGATGCGCAGCGGTAACGTGGTCGACCCGACACCAGCGGTGAAAAACGTGATCACGAAATCGTCGAGTGAGAGCGTGAACGCCAGCAGTGCGCCTCCCAGAATGCCAGGCATGAGCAGTGGCAGGGTCACGTACCAGAATGTCTTCAGCTCGTTCGCGCCCAGGTCTTGTGCCGCCTCCTCGAGGCTGCCGTCGAAGCCGACCAGCCGCGCGCGGACGACCACGGCTACGAACGAGATGTTGAATGCCACGTGCGAAATGATGATCGTCACCAGGCTCAATGAGGTTTTGGTCATCACGAAGAACAGTAGCAACATCACGGCCATGGCGATGTCCGGAATGATGATTGGCAGATAGAGCAGCGCATCGAATGCCGCCTTGCCGGGAAATTTGTGGCGTTCCATCGCAAGCGCGACCATCGTGCCGAACACCGTCGAAATGATGGTCGCGGAGACGGCGACAATCAGGCTGTTGCGCAGTGCCAGCCCCATCGCCTGGTCAGTGAACAGTGCTCCGTACCAACGCAGGCTGAACCCGCTCCATGTCGTTACAAAGCGAGACGCGTTGAAAGAGAAAACCACCAGAATGATGATCGGTGCGTAGAGAAAGATGTATCCCAGGACACCGCAAGCGGCGATGCTGCCGTGCAACAGCCGTCCGAGCAGGCTGCCGTGCCGCGCCACGCCGCTCA
>CAZPTF010000019.1:0-13291 GCA_964589015.1 uncultured Anaerolineae bacterium | reverse complement strand
CCGCCTGCTGACGCGGAAATAAACCAGCGTGGCGACCAACATCGCCGCCATCAATACGAACGAGAAGGCCGCGCCAAATGGATAGTCGCGGACACTGAGAAACTGGCTCTGGATTACGTTGCCGATCATCATCGACTTGGCCCCGCCAAGCAGATCCGGCGTGACGTAGGCGCCCAGCGCAGGGATGAACACGAGCATGGAACCCGCGACAATCCCGGGCAGCGTTAGCGGAATAATTACGCGCAGGAAGGCGCTGAGCTCGTTCGCATACAGATCCTGGGCAGCCTCTACCAGCGAAAAATCCAGGCGTTCGATCGAGGCATAGCAGGGCAGGACCATGTCCGGGAACCAACCGTACACCAACCCGATGATGATCGCCAGGTCGGTCCCGAAGAGCGGCAGCGGCTGCTGGATGATGCCCAGGCCGATCAATGCGTTGTTGATCAGGCCCGAATCGCGCAGAATCAGCACCCAGGCATACGTCCGTACCAGGAAATTCGTCCAGAACGGGATGATCAACAGTAACAGCAACGTCGTGCGCGTCTTTACCGGGCGGGTGGCAATCCAGTACGCCACCGGGTATCCCACCAGAAACGAGACGACGGTGGTAATACCCGCGATCTTGAAGGAGCGCACGAAGATGTTGAGGTAGAGCGGGTCGAAAAAACGGGCATAATTGCCCAGGTTGAACTCCCAGACAATCTGCCCGTACGGCCCACGCCTCAGGAAGCTGTAGACGAAGACGATGATCAGTGGGACCGCGAAAAACACCACCAGCCAGAACAGACTGGGAGCAATCAAGATCAGCGTCTGGATACCCGATCTCCACCCAACAGGACGCAACAGGCCCCGTTTCTCTTGTTGTGCTTGTCCAACGGTCATGGTCGTTGCCCCCTCAGTTCCGCAGAATACGCGCGGCGTCGCGCAGCCACACCGCCCAGATCGACTCTGCGCCCGCGTCGTAGTAGGCGGTAGGGTCGGAAGTGGAAATGACGTTTTGCTGGCGAACGGATAGTACGACGCGCTCGGACAGGCGCACCTTGAAGCGCGAGTCCGTGCCGACGTAAACCATCTGGTCGATCTTCGCCGGGAACGAATTGGGTTCTCCCTGCGTCGGCACCGGTAGCAACCTGATCTTCTCGGGACGTACGGCTACGGTGACTTCGGTGCCCGTGGTGAACGTCTCGTCCGACTCGACGACGAATGAGATCTCGTCGTCCACGTGTACGGTGACCTCCTGTCCGCTCTGGCCTTGCACCACACCGTCGACCAGATTCGTGTCGCCGATAAAGTCGGCCACGAAGCGGCAATTCGGACGCTCGTAGATTTCGATCGGCGGCCCGACCTGCAATACTCTGCCCCCGTGCATCACCGCGATGCGATCGGACATGGTCAGTGCTTCTTCCTGGTCGTGGGTGACGTACACGAAAGTGATACCGACCTCGCGCTGCAGCGTCTTGAGCTCGATCTGCATCTCCTTGCGCAGCTTCAGGTCGAGCGCACCGAGCGGTTCGTCCAGCAGCAAAACTTCGGGCCGGTTCACCAGCGCCCGCGCCAGGGCGATGCGCTGCTGCTGTCCACCGGACAACTGGCTGGGCTTACGTTGTCCGTAGTTTGACAGCCGGACCATGTCGAGCGCGTCCTGTACGCGCCGGCGGGTTTCGTCACGTGGCACCTTGCGCATCTTCAACCCAAATGCCACGTTGTCGGCGATGGACATGTGGGGGAAGAGCGCGTAACTCTGAAAGACCATATTCGTGTTACGCAGGTGGGCCGGGGTGAGCCCCATGGGCTTTCCGTGGATGTAGATCTCGCCGGTAGTGGGATGTTCGAAGCCGGCAATCATGCGCAAGGTCGTCGTCTTGCCGCAACCGCTGGGTCCGAGCAGAGAGAAGAACTCCCCATCGCAGATCTCCAAAGACACATCGTCGACGGCAACGACTTCGCTTCCCGGCTGTCGCGCAAAGCCGGGGAACTGTTTGGTAACTTGTCGAACCTCTACCGCGGGACCGTCTGTCATCAACTGTCTCCTTTCAGTCGCAGTTGTATACCCAATCCATCTCGCTGGTGGTAGCCTATGCCCCGCTGCATGAGAATCGTCGTTGCTATTCTGTTGGCCTATGTTAGCCGGATGTAGCCGTGTTATCTCCCTGGCTTGACGTGCTGAGGCGGCAGCCGAATCGATGAACACTATTATAGCACGAACCATCACCACAGTCAAATCAAAATGCTGATTCGTTGCACCTGCTGGCAATTAAATGATGAAAAGTAAAAGATTCTTGCTCTACATGATGATTCGTGTTATACTTTGCGCACGCTTAAGGTAAATTCTGAAGAGAGAGGAAGATACCCATGAAGAAATCCCAGGCCACTCCAAGCCGCGATCTGGATGAGGTGGATTTACAAATCATTGCAGGTCTCAGGCAGGATGGGCGGATATCCTTCGCCCAGCTTGCCAAACAACTCGATGTGTCTCCCGGCATGGTGCGCCAACGCTACCTGCAGATGGTCGAAGATGGTGTGCTTCATGTCGTTCCGGTTACCAACCCGACGTTGCTCGGATACAACATGATGGCGTTGATCGGAGTCGAGGTCGATGGCAATCGCCTTGAGGAGGTCGCACACGAGATATCCGCGTTCGAAGAAGCTACCTACGTGGTCGTCTGCACCGGAATCTACGACATTTTAGTGGAAGTCAACTGCCGTGATAACGCGCATCTGCTCCAGTTTCTCACCCAACGCCTGCGGGCCGTGGAAGGTGTTCGGCACACGCAGACGTTCACCTATCTGCAAATCGTCAAGGAGGTCTACTTCTAGGCCGGACGAATCGCGGAGCCGTGCTTGCGGTGTTCCTGGCTGATTTCCAGGGCGTGAAAGCCGCATCCCAGTCCATGCGTTGCCGGGACAGACATGAGCCGGTTATGTTGTCACGGACAAGAGAGGGACCAAACGCCCCGCCCCACCGGGGGGCTGCTGAAAGGAGCATACCCGATGAAAATGTACATTAACGGGGATTGGTTGGATTCGGAATCGGGTGCGGTCATCGAAGTGCGTAACCCGGCGACGGAGGAAGTGCTCGATACGGTGCCGGCGGGGACACCCGGCGAAGTCGACGCGGCGGTCACCGCCGCTGTGACCGCGTTCGAATCGTGGCGCCGGGTCACAGCGGTGGAGCGGGCCGGTCTGCTGCACGAAGCGGCTGCCAAAATCCGCGCTCATTGCGCAGAGCTGGCCCGTTTGCTCACACTTGAGGAAGGTAAACCTCTCCCCGAGAACGAAGAGGAAATCGACTGGGCGCTCAACACACTGGACTACTATGCGGAACTGGGGCGCCACTTTCGTGGACGCGTACCTCCCTCGCCGGCCTATGGGCAGCTCTCGCTGGTGCTCAAGGAGCCTTACGGCGTGGTCGGTTGCATCGTTCCCTGGAACTACCCGGTTCTATTGCTGGCCTGGAAGCTGGCGCCTGCGCTGGTAGCCGGCAACACGGTGGTCGTTAAGCCGCCCAGCCCGGCGCCGCTCTCGATCATCCGCATGGTGGAGCTGGCCTTCGATCACTTCCCACCGGGTGTCGTCAACATCGTCACCGGGTGGGGGAATGAAGTTGGCGACACGTTGGTGGCCCATCCTGACGTGTCTGTGATCGCCTTCACTGGCTCTACGGCGATCGGGCAGCACATCGCGCGGTTGGCGGCGCCACAGATGAAGCATCTCCATCTCGAGCTGGGCGGCAAGGATCCGTTCGTGATTGCCGATGACGCGCCGCTCGACTTGGCTGTCGAAGCCGTGGCGTATGCCAGCCTGATCAACGCCGGGCAGGTGTGCACGTCGACCGAACGGGTATACGTGCCGCGCGCGATGTTGTCCGAGTTCGCGGAGGCTCTCGCTGCGCGCGTGGGCCGGTTGCGGTTGGGTCCCGGTATCGAACCGACCACCGATGTCGGGCCGATGATCGCGGAGACCGGACGTGCCACAGTCGAAGCCCACATCGCTGATGCGGTCGCCAAAGGCGCCACGGTGTTGGCCGGCGGACGGCGGCCCGCCCACTTGCCGGCAGGGTTCTTCCTCGAGCCCACAGTACTGGTCGGCGTGGACCACACGATGCGCTGCATGCGCGAGGAGACGTTTGGCCCTACGATTCCAATCATGGCCTACGACACGTTCGATGAGGCGATCGCCCTGGCAAACGAGACCGAATACGGGCTGGGAGCGTGTCTGTGCACACACGACGCGCGCAAGGTCCGCCGCTTCTACGAGGACGTGCGTGCCGGCTCGATCTGGATCAACGACCCGCTCACCGACAACTACGCCGGTCCCTTCGGCGGAATGAAGATGAGCGGCATCGGGCGAGAGCTCGGTACCGAAGGGTTGGAGTCGTTCTGGCAGACCAAACACGTCCACTGGGATATCGAGGGCGGGATCAAGGGCTACTGGTATCCGTACTGATACTGTTGGTCTCCGCTGCAGGTGGGCAGATCTCGAGCGGAAAAGAGTAACTTCCATTCGTTTTTCATTGCGCGATTTCAATGATGTTCCATCACGAATATATCGAGTTTAGTAATTTATCAGCACTTCAATCTTGACTTCTGTGATTATTCGTGTTATACTCCGTGCGGCTGTCGGAAGAGCCGCTCACGACGAGAGACGACCGGCAAGCGCGCGACTCGTCAGTTACACTCATCAGGGAGGAATCGGGTTATGTCTTATTCCATGGAAAAGAACAGAGCATTTTTCCAGCGTGCCGGAGAGGTGCTTCCTTTCGGCGTTACCTCCAATTTCCGCTATTGGAGTGAAGGGGAAAACGTCGGCGTGACGCGCGCCGAAGGAAGTTACATCTGGGACTTCGACGGCAACCGCTACATCGATTACCGGATGGGTTTTGGGCCGGTCATCCTGGGGCATGGTTATGCGCCGGTCGTGGAGCGGGTAGCGGAAGCGATCAAGAACGGCACGGTCTACGCTCTCACCCACGAGCTCGAGGTCAGGGTCGCCGAACGGATCACGCAACTGTGTCCCGGCGTCGATAAGGTGCGCTTCGCCAATTCCGGTGCCGAGGCGACGATGCACGCACTGCGCATCGCCCGCTCGCATACCGGGCGCGAGAAGATCATCAAATTCGAGGGACAGTACCACGGGATGTACGATTACATGCTGTTCTCGACCGCGTCATCTCCGCTAGAGGGGCTTGGACATCGTCGCAGCCCCACCCCGTCGCCGACGAGCTCTGGCATCCCTAAGGCGCTCTACGATCTCGTCATCCCCCTGCCGTACAATGACTTCGAGACGCTCGAGCGTACCGTCAAACAGTCCTGGGGTGACGTCGCTGCGATCATTGTCGAGCCGATCATGGGTAACATGGGCGCCATCATGCCCGAACCGGGCTGGCTGGAGCTGATTCGCAGCCTGTGCAGCGAATATGGCATCGTGATGATCGGAGACGAGGTGAAGACCGGCTTCCGCATCGCCCTGGGCGGCGCGCAGGAGTACTTCGGTGTCCACGCCGACCTGGTTACCTATGCCAAGGCTATCGGCAATGGGTTTCCCATCGCTGCCATCGGCGGCAACAACGCGGTGATGAGCAGCGTCGGGCCGGGGCACACGGCGCATGGCGGCACCTATTGCGGAAACGTGGTCGGCACCGCCGCCGCCGAGGTGACCCTGGAGATCCTCGCCCAGGGTGACGCGCTCAGGACCATCGAGGCGCGCGGCACGGCGCTGATGGCTGGCCTCAGCGAGATCCTCACCGAGGCCGATCTTCCGCACTGCTTCCTCGGCGTTCCGTCCATGTTCGGATTCGTCATCGGGGAGGAGAGGCCCGTCGACTACCGCACCTGGGGCCGGAACGATGCCGCGCTGTACGAGGAAATCATGATGGCGCTGATCCGGAACGGCGCGATGCCCGATCCCGACGGGCGCGAGCCGTGGTTCCTGTGCGCCGCTCTGTCGGAAGAAGACGTCGCGGAGACACTGAACTACTTCGCGGACGCGGTGGAGGAGGTCCTCGACTGACAAACCCGCGGGCGATGCGTGGTGGTTATGGGGTTGTGCCGTGGCGCGTCTGCCGGCCTTTCCGAGAAGGAGTGAATGATGAGGGTGCTGACTCTGGGTGGCGCCGGAGCGGTCTGCCAACACGCTATCCGTGACCTGGTCCGGTTCTCCGACTTCGACGAGATCGTGATCGGTGACTACAATGTGGCCACCGCAGAGAAATTGGCGGCAGAGATTGGCGATGCCCGCGTCAAAGTGGTTCGCGTCGATGCGAATGACGGCGATGGCCTGATCGAGACGTTCAACGGCTTCGATGTGGTGTTGAACGGACTGCCGTGGAAATACGACCTGGTGGTTACCCGCGCGTGCGTCGCCGCTGGGGTCAACGGCCTGGACGTATCGACGGAGCCGGACCAGTGGGGCTACGACACGGCTGCCAGGGAAAAGGCCATCGTCTTCATCCCCGGCGTTGGTGCGACGCCTGGCATCACCAATGTCATGGCGCGGCGCGGAGCCGAGCAGATGGACGAGGTGGAAGACATCCAGATCAACTTTGCCGCTTTCCGCTGCCCGGCGCCGGCGCCCGGCCTGCTGACGACGTTCCTGTGGGAATTTCATCCGGAGACGCACGAACGGGTCTACTACCGCGATGGCGCGTTTCACGAGGTGGGTCCATTCGCAGGTGCCAGGCGCGTCGTCTTCCCCGGTCCGATCGGTGAGCAGGAGGTCTATTACATTCCGCATCCGGAAACACGTACCATGCCGCACAGCCTGGGAGCGGCGGCGGTGTCAGTCCACGGGTGCTTTCCCCCGCATGCCATGCGCCTCGCCAGGGCCATGCTCGAGTCCGGGCTGTACAGCGCGGAGCGGATCTTCCTCCACGGCGTGGAGACGACCGCCTACGAGACGATGCGCGAGCTGTTGCTCGCCTTGCCGGAAGGCAAGCAGACCACGCTATGGGCCTATGGGCTGCTCGTCGAGGTCCGCGGAAAGCGCGACGGCTGTGACGTCAAAGCCACGTACTGGAACCGCCATCCCGGCATGGATGAGTGGGGCGGTCCGGCGGCATACTACAAGAACATCGCGATTCCGCTGAGCATCGGCGCGCAGATGATCGCCAGGGGGGACGTTGTGTCGCGCGGAGTCGTCCCGCCGGAGACGGCGCTCGATCCCGACGTCTTTTTCGCCGAGCTGGCGCGGCGTGGCATCGAAATCCACGAAGTCATCGAAGAATACCACTGCCTCTCGTGATGCAGTACATTGATATTGAGGGGAGCAAACCATGAGAATCGTCGTATTGGGTGGGGCGGGCATGATGGGCTGCATCGCTGTGCGGGATTTAGCATGCAGCGAAGGCGTGGATGAAGTCGTCATCGGTGACTTGAACCGCGAGATGGCTGAGAAGGTCGCTGCACTGCTCGACCGTCCGAACATCTCGGTGGCTCAGGTGAATGTGCGCGACCGTGAGGCGCTGGTGGCACTGCTGCGCGGCGCCGATGCCTGCCTGAACGCAACCGTTTACTACTTCAACCTGGACATTATGGAGGCGTGCCTGGTGGCCGGCGTGCATTACACCGATCTGGGCGGCCTGTTCCACACTACACGCGAGCAATTGCAGTTCCACGGGCGGTTCGAAGCCGCCGGTATCAGCGCTGTGCTCGGTGTTGGCAGTGCGCCCGGTGTGCCGAACGTCCAGGCCCGCTATGCTGCGGACCAGCTCGACACGTTAGAGTACATCCGCATCTACGATGGCATCAAGCCGCCCCCGCCGGATACCGTCGCTTTCAGCTACGCCGTGGCGACGATCATCGACGAGCTGACGCTGGCGCCGGTGGTTTATCGCGACGGCGAGTTCGTGGCCTGCACGCCGCTCAGCGAATTCGAAGACTACTGGTTCACGCCGCCTATTGGTCTGATGCCGATGCACCTCTCGCTGCATTCCGAAGTCGCCACCCTGCCGCTATCGTTCCGGAACAAAGGACTGCGCGAATGCTTCTTCAAGATCAACCACTGGGGAATGGCGCCGGCACTCGTCGAGAAAATCAAGGTGTTGGCCGATTTTGGCTTCGCTAGCCACGAGCCGGTGCAGGTTGGTGGGACATCGCTGGCCCCGCGTGACCTGATGGTCGCGCTGATGAGCAAGCACGTACCGACGATCGAATCGTTCCTGGCGCCGCCGGCGAACGAGCCACCCAACTGGACGAAAGAGATCGTCACTGAGGTGAAGGGGATGCGCGATGGGGAGACGGTGACCTACCGGCTCGGCACACTGGCCGTCAAAGGCGCGCTCCCGACCGGCGTCGCCCCGTCGATCGTCGCGCAGTGGCTGGCACAGGGCCGTATCGTGCCAGGCGTGCGTCCGCCGGAGACGGCGCTCGAGCCCGCGCCGTTTTTCGCAGCGCTCGCAAAACGGGGCATTCCGACTCAGGTCAGCGTCACCGCATTCATTTAGGGGTGCAGCCCATCACTGAGAGGGGAGTTCGTATGGACACTCAATACATCGCGCCGGTGTGGGGGCGCGTCACGGACATTATCGTGGAACGGGGAGAAGGTGCGTACATCTACGACGTAGCCGGCAACCGTTACCTGGATTTCACCTGCGGTATCGGCGTGACCAATACCGGGCATTGCCATCCCAGAGTGGTCGAGGCCGCCAGAGAACAAACGGGCCGCATCATCCATGCGCAGATCAACATCCTCTACCACCAGCCCATGTTGAAGCTGGTGGAGGCGTTGCGTACAGTCGTGCCAGCTGCCCTGGATACCTTTTTCTTCGCCAATTCCGGCGCGGAATGTGTCGAGGCGGCGGTGAAGCTCGCACGCCACGCGACAGGCCGGCCGGGCATCGTCGTTTTCCAAGGCTCGTTCCACGGGCGTACCGCGCAGACGATGGCGATGACCACTTCCAAGAACACCTACCGCAAGCACTACCAGCCGCTGCCCGCGGGCGTGTTCGTCGCCCCGTATCCCTACTGGTATCGCTACGGATGGGATCCGGAAACGACCAGCCGGTGGTGTCTGAACGAGCTGCGCCACTTGCTGGCAAGCCAGACAGCTCCCTCCGAGACCGCGGCGATCGTCATCGAGCCGGTGCTGGGCGAGGGTGGATACGTTGTAGCGCCGATCTCATTCCTGCGCGGATTGCGTGAGCTGTGCGACGAGTACGGCATCCTGCTCGTTGCGGACGAGGTGCAGACCGGGTTCGGACGGACGGGGAAGTTCTTCGCCAGCGAACACTTCGGCGTCGTTCCGGATATCATGACGATGGCCAAAGGGATGGCGTCCGGTTTCCCCCTGTCGGGAGTGGCCGCCGCGCGGGAATTGATGGAAAAGTGGATGGTTGGTACTCACGGCGGCACGTATGGTGGCAACGCGGTGGCTGCGCCGCTGCCGAAGCAACCATCGGCGTGATTCGCGACGGGCTGCTGGAGAACGCAACGAAGATGGGAACGATGCTGCTGGACGGTCTGCGCGACATTCAGAACCGCTACCCATTGTTGGGTGACGTGCGCGGCCTGGGCCTGATGATTGGTACCGAGTTCACGCTGCCCGATGGCTCGCCTGCTGTCGATCTCGCCAAGCAGATCATCGCCCGCTGCCAGGCGGAGAGACTGCTGTTGCTGAGCGCTGGCACGTACGGTAACACGATCCGCTGGATTCCGCCGCTGATCGTCACGCCCGAACAAATCGCGTGGTCGCTGGCCATATTCGAAAGGGCGTTGCAGGCCGTCGGTTGACCGCCCGCAACGCTGCTTCAGACTACCGCCCCGGGCTTATTCCGCCGACTCGCTCAGTTTGACGAGGATGACCAGGGCGTGATCGGCCCCACTGAAGCTGACCCCGGTGACTTCACCTTCGGAATCGGTTTCCAGCAGCTCGCCGGTCTCCCAATCACGCCCGATGACGGTTCGCGGCATGACGCGGTCTCCAATTCTCAAGTCACACTGACTGGCGTCGATCTTGAACAAGATCAAGTCCTTTGCTATCTGTTGCCTCGACATGGTGTCTCCTCTGGATGAAGATGATCCCCCCTACGATTGCCGTGAAGGGAGCAACGGTGACCAATCCGAAGCTGCCGACGATCGTCTTCAGGATTTCGGCAGCAACGTAGTTGGAGTTCAATAGATACATAGGTGGAATGCCCTGCGCCATGAAAATCATCAACAGGGCGAGATATCCCGATGCATAGGCCATCAACAGCGTTGTGACCATCGTGCTCGTCATGTTGCGGCCCACCGCAAAGCCCGACTTGACCAGGTCTCCGCGCGACAGATCCGGGCGCTTCGTGGTCACTTCGTGCATCGCCGTGGCAACGTCGATGGCGACGTCGATGACTGCGCCCGACGCGCCGATGAGGATCGCCGCGAGGAACACGCGTGTCAGATTCAAGTGCTCGAAGCCGGTATACAGAAGCGTCTCCGAGAAGGCGAGAATGGCTCCGTGCAGATGGAACGCGGGGAGCAGTGATAGGGATAGAAAGTAGGTGAGCACGATCCCCAACAGCGCGCCCAGAAAAGCGACGAGGGCCAACCGGTTCACGCCGGCGACCAGGCTGAGCGTGACCGCTGCCAGCGCCATGACAATCACAAACGCGATCAGCACTGGGTCCCGTCCCAGCAGGATACTCGGAAACAATACTTTCCACATCAACAGCACTGCGAATACGAACGAAAGCAGCGCCCTGACACCGGCCCACCCGGCGAATGCAATCAGGAACGCCGCGAACAGAATCACGAGCAACAACTCGGTATTCAGGCGGAAGTGGTCGTAGGCAGTCGCCTGGATGACACGCTCTCCATCCGTGGTCAGGACCATGAAGGCGATGTCGCCTGATCTGAACATCTTGTCGGTTTCCATCTTGCCGATCAAGTCGTTCCCGGCATCTACCTCCATGCCGGCGTAGGGACCGTCCAGGATCTGGACCCGCAGGCTCTGGCTGCCGGTCTTGACGATGCCGAACTGCTGAATCAGTGAATTATTGACCTCCAGGACTTTGCCCCTGGGTCGTTCGACGTTCTGGACGAATGGGCTTTGAAAGCCGCTCGGTACGACGATCAGCAGGACCGACAGGGCCAATACGACGAGCGTGAGTACCACATCACGATTCGAAACGCGTTTGACGATTGCGGAAAGTTGCACAGGACCGTACCTCTTTTCCAAAGTTCGGGAGCAAAATGGGTCCAGGTGACCCATTTTGCTCCGTACAAGTCTCTAAATCCGTTCTACTGAACCCTTAGCTGCCGAAGCCGGTCGCCTGGATCATTTTGTTGTAGATGTCGGTCTGGTCGTAGTAACCGTTGAACAGCTCTGCGTCGATGCCCAGGGCGGATGTCTGTACCGGTACACCCGTGTGGGAGTAGGAGGTCCAGCCGATGCCTGCCTTGTTGTTCAAAACGGTGGTGCACTTCACGGCGAGCGGCTCGTAACCACCGTACAGCAGATAGGTGTAGTCATCGCTGGCGCGCTCTTCCTGGCCGAGCATGCTATTGTGGAACGCTTCTTCCAGGACTTTGATCTCCAAATCCGTCAGGGCCATACTGTAGCGCAGTGTATTCTCGGCGTCCTTACCAGCTTTCTTGGCTTCGTCGCTGGCGCCTTCGGACTTGCCATCAGCGATGGCCTGTTCGAGCGCGGCCTTCTCGTCGGCGGTCAGCACGTAGAGCCCGAACGCCTCCTGGATCAACGGCAGCACGTCCTCGAACTTGGCATCGTCAGCCGTATGGGTTTCTTTGTACTCGGCCAGTTTGTTGCCGAACTCGATGTAGGACATCTTCTGATTCTCGATCTTGTCGACGAATGAGGAATACTGCGTACCGGCAAAGCCGATGGTCATTCCACCGGTCTCGTGGTCGCCGGTGACGATAATCAGGGTCTCATCCGGATGCTGCTCGTAGAACTTAACTGCCTCGCTGACAGCCGCATCGAGGGCCAGCGTGTCGAGAACCGAAGCGGCCGCATCGTTCGCGTGGCAGGCCCAGTCGATCTTCCCGCCTTCGATCATCATGAGGAAACCGTCGGGATTGTCGAGCACGTCGATGCCCTTGGCGACGAACTGCGCCAGGCTGATGTCCGTGCCGTCCAGGGTATAGTTCATGGCGGCGTCCTCGTCCACTTTCTCGCTCATCGCCAACACCGGAGCGCTCTCCGCGGTGATCGTCGCAAACTCCTCGGGGCCGACTGTGACCGTGAAACCCCTTTCCTTAGCGAGGTCGTAGATGCCGGGCTTGCCTTCCTGCTCGTTCTGGAGAATCTGGCCGCCGGCGAAGTAATCGAATCCGGAGTTGACGAGCTGGGTCGCAATGTCGTACATGTTCTTCCGCGATACTTCGTGGGCGTAGAAGGCCGCCGGGGTGGCGTGATCCAGCGAGACCGAGGAGATGACGCCCACCTTCCAGCCGTTCTTCTTGGCGATCTCAGAGATGTTCTCGTAGCTGACCTTGCCGTCCGCATCCATGCCGATGACCCCGGATTTGGTCTTGTGCCCGCTGGCAATTGCCGTCGCGGTAGAGGCCGAATCAGGGATCACGCTGCTCAGGTCGTAGGTCGTGTTCATACCCTGTGCAGGGAAAGTGTTCATGACCAGTTTGGCTTCTTCCGGGCGTGCCACGCCACTGGTGGCAGCCAGGTAGAGCTCGGCTGCGTTGCGCTGCGCGATGGCCATACCGTCACCGATGAACACGAAGACGTACTTGGCCTGACCCGTTGCGTCCTCGATCGCCGCGGACACCTTGGCCACCGCGATCGTTTCCTGAGTCCCCTGCGGGACTGCAAAGGCCCCGCTAAAACCGCTGGCCACAACCATCAAGATCAGGGCCAAGACAACACCGACTACTGCTTTGCTTCTCATGATGATGTTCCCTCCTATTGTATGGCACTTGGACATGACAGATCTGCATTCTCCATCAATGTCAGTTTAGCATGTGCACTTTATGGCGAAGTTATTGGGGCGTTAACCCCGGGTTAGGGATACGTTAAGAATCGTCTAACCAGCGAAATGGGGTGCTGCGGACGCGGGCGGGACCACCGCGGAGGGCCGCCGTCTGAATCTGTCACGAAACCACTGTCGGGGCGTGGTGCGCTGCTGAGAAGTACTCTCAGGCCGCTGGACGATCAACCCCTTGACATGGCCCCTTTCGGCTAGAGCCTTCACTCCAACACAACGTCCTGAGTCGAGGCTTCAGCCGGAGACTGTGTCCCTTCCAGCGCTCTCGACTGGGCCAATCTCCGGACACACGTTGCGGGTGCCGGGCAGCTTGTTCGCGTGGAACGGTGCTCAGGCGGAGTGCGTCCAGGATTGGCCCAG
>CAZPTF010000018.1:0-23643 GCA_964589015.1 uncultured Anaerolineae bacterium | reverse complement strand
TACTGTCAACCCGTGAACCCTGACCGGCACTATTAACAAGGATACCATACCCGTTAGCTGAACCAGCGCACACGTTCAGCGTGGCGCCGCTACGAGGGTGCACCCAACCCTGCTCACCCCAGCCAGCGCCATCCCACCGAACGTTGCGCACGTCACAGGTGACGGTACACCCGACAATGTAGGTCTTGCCATAAGCCACAATACCGGCGTGGTGGCTGTTGTCGATCCTGACCCCGCGCACATACCAGTTATATTCACCATCATCGCAGGTACGCCCGGAGTCACTGTGGGCCGTCCCCAGTATCATCGCTGCCCCACCGAAAGAGCACCTGTTGGAGTATTCCTTAGAGTAGTTGTTGTATGATCCGCCAATGAAATTGATACGGAAACTGCCGATGGAGGAACCATTGGCAACGGGCTTCGCATCCAGCGAGTAGGTGCGAACATCGACATTCTCGTAAGTCACATCATGCGAACCCGTCATCGTAATCCCGACCGAACCGGCCCCGTCATAGTGGTCGGCGTGCTCGTGCTGTATAATGACGAGATTCTTGACGTGAACGTTGTGGATATAGCCATACCACGAGGAGTATTCGCACTTGATCCCCCAATTGCCACTGGCACCGCCGGTATTGAAGAACAGGGTGTCCTTGTTGCCGGTGCTTTCCGGGTCACCGTCGATCACGATGTCGTGTACGCCGCCCTTCAGTTCGATGCCATTGGTGGCCGAGCTGATGGACGTGCCGGAGATAGTGATGGTGTCGTAGCTCCTGACCGTGTACGGCAGGTCCTCTGATGTCAGGCTGACCTGCGCCGCCTGTGACACACACGGCAGCAGCAGGACCAACAGAACTATTCGCAGCCAATACATGCGTCCTCCCACTTCACACCCCAGATGATGACACGGGAGCCGGATGGGTCGTCACCAATCGGCGTACCGTACAGCGTGAATATGTACATACGGTCCAGCGTGCTCGCCGATCCGCTGGGCATGGTCGCCTGCCACGCTGAGTCCCATGCGTAACTCCTCTCGGTGTAGGTGGGGATGTCCAAAGTGGTGTCATCGCGGCACCAGCCAACGACGTTGTTCGCCCCCCCATACCCGTTTAGACCCATGAAATACGTTGTGTCCAGCTTCACCGTGTCCCCCAGCTGAAATATCAGCGTATAGTAGCCTGATCCGGTAGCCGTGTTCACCTTGTTGGTGGTGTCCACCATCTCATAGGGGCTGACAGAACGGTAAACGGAAAACCGCACAGAGTCATCCGAGGCGGTAGCAGCATCCATCCTGACTATCACAGAATCGAGTGTGTACGTCGTGTCTGCGATTGTAACTCGATGGTGTATGCGGTTATTATTCATGTTGGACCCCGCGTCACACTCCGTGCCATGCACCACAACCGTATCCGCCATCACGCTCCCCGCCAGCAGGATCAGCAGGGCTATTGTCAAAAAAAGGTATCGCATGGTCAGTCCTTCCTCCCGATCAGGATTATGTAACCGCTGCCCTTTTCGGTGAAATACCCGCCGACAGTCAGGATGTACGGCTTGTTGTCGGTAGCATTGTACCACCAAATCCCAGCCCCTCCCATGTTGGCGGGGGAGTTCATATCGGTGTCTTCCAGTCGACGGGTGTGGGTCGTGTCGTCAACGGCCCCGTAATCAAACCCCACCCTGCCGGTATTAGCATAAGTAACCCCCACCGCCTGCACACCGAGTGTGATGGTTGTGTCGGAACTGAACGAAGCGCCATGTTCGGTACTCATCGTAAGGTTGTGTGTGCCACTCAGCTCGGATGTTGATGCCGTTGAGTCACATAACCCGGCGCCACCCAGCGAACCGTTTTTCAGATACGCAACGGCCTTGTATATCGCCGTTCCGGCAATTGCCGACACACGGAAGAATATGGAGTCGAGGACACCGTCGACCCCCGATGTGTCCCGTGGGCCGTCCCAATTGACGCCGAGGTAGTAATCGGTCAGGGCGATCACGCCCGCACCCGCCTCTGTTTTCCCGAATGTTGGGTCAACATATACGGGATAGGAAGCATTAGTTAAAAAGTCCTCCGGAATCACCAGCGAGAACGTACTGTCGGTGATGTCCATATCCAGCCACACCCGCCAGCCACGCTGGTCCTCGCACCACGGGCGGTAGATGTGCATCATCTTGCCACCCCGGTAGATGTGCGCGGTCCCGTCGGCCCACACCCAACTCTCGCGCTTACTGTCGTGATAGACGGCGTAGCTCCCCCACACAGAGTCGGCCATATAGATGCCTTGATACATATCAAGAACACTCGGAGCTGGTTGGTAATAGATATTGATCCCATGCGTCGACAGAGGCCACACAAACACGTTGGTGTCCGGCGGGCGGTCCAGATAGAACGACCACTCCCAGTTGCCGTCCTCGCGGACGAAGAACTGGTGCGGCAAGCTGTCATCCAGCTTTACGGCAAACCGGCACTCACCCCGCCACGCCGTCAGCGCAAACCAGTCCGGCTTGGGTATTTCGTAGTGCCACGTGTAGCCGACCTGTGCTTCCAGCCCGCGTCGTTTCACCATATCGTCCGACGGCTGTTCCAGTTGCCACGCCAGCAATCCAACAGCAAGAATCAGGGCTATCATTATTTCGCCTCCAGGAAGAACTCGATCACCGCGGTCTGCGCCGGTTCAGTGTACCATCGGATACCGATCCACTCCCCGGCGTTCAGTGAAGTTGTCATCGTCTTTGACACCTGCATGGCTGAGTCGATAGTGATGGTGAGCGATTGGTTACTGCCCCACTTCAGAGAATCCGGGCCGTTCCAGCCCTCGAAGAACTGGAGTGTTGCCGCCTCCACCGAGTCGGTCAGTTGCATTTTCGCTTTCCTGAGCGTTGCCCCCCGTGGGTAGAGGTCCTCGTCGATACTGAATAACGCTACCGTGTCAGAACCAAGAATGTCGGGCATCAGGACCACGCTCTTCTGCTGCCAGCGTGGAGTTGTCCGCACCAACTGGTCGGCAATGGAGTTGGTGATCCCAAGAGGCCCCGGCTCCAGTCGCCAGACAAAATCCTCACCGGGGTTCTGCCAGGAACTGTTCCCGTTGGTGGACATATACAGTACTGCCCGCCCATCATCTTCGAACAATATCACGGGACGATACATATCCCACCATGCTGTGTCGCCAGTTCCAACCGCAATCGGGTCGTATGAGATCGGCTCAAACGTGTTCCCCGTGTCATAGGAAATCCACGCCCACGCGGACTTTCTATATCCATCATTATTCCCGACAAGCACGAGGTCGCCCGCTGGCGTTCTCGTCAACCCCATGTGCCAGAGACCGTTATCAAGGCGGCGGTCACCGATCGCCGTAGTATGTATCCCGGGCACCGTGATTAGCCCGGCCATAACGCTGTCCATCAGATTACGCGCACCGGTTGCGTTCGACTGGTTAGGGTTAGCGAACGGGACAATATCAATCGTGTCGCACACCCATGTTGCCCCCGTATTGTTAGCAACGTTCCACGGCCTGTGTGCCGCCCACCGCACCAGCAGATTCAGTGCGGTGTCGGCCCCCGGCGGCCCCGCAGTCGCTGCGGCCCAACCATTGTCCGTTGCAATCCTGTCCACCACATAGATATACACGCTGTCCTTTTCGGGTATATACTCGATACATGGACTCAGTAACTGCATCGGCCTGAGTTGCCCTGGTTCTATCGGCAGTATCGGCATCTGCCCGACCGAATCACGATACCACCCTCCTGTTCCCCTGGGTGCGCCGTGGACTATTGTATCTCTTGCCGCCACCCAGTTGATACCGTCCGCGGTGTAGGAAGCCCAGATAGCAGACTCGGCTACCCACTCAGTAGGAGTACATGAGTCGGCATAGGTGAATCCTGGCCCCCCCATACCGAACACCCAGATAGTGTCGTTGATAATTGTCAGGTCAGCGTCAGCTGTATACCCCGGTGCTAATACCGGATATTGTGCTTTTTCCGAAGCCAACATAGCAGACCAACATCCAAGTGCGGAGTCTGCCGGATTGATCTTCCAGAAGACCGCATCGTTGTCAAGCAGCGGCCACGCCACTGTATCACCAACACCGTTAACCCGCAAGTCCCAGTTGATCCCGTCGTTAGAGAACACAACACACACATCCTCATACTCACTGGTCGGGTGGGGCGTGTACGCCATCACGTAGTTATAGCCAAACACAGATGAGTCGCACTTCATTACGTCGGCATGAGTCACGTCCCACGCGCCCCCCTTGAGGCTGGAATCCGCCCAATGCCCGTGAACAGGGACCTTCAGATACGTCGAGTCGCCCATTGTGCGATGGCCGTAGTCATTAGAGAACCACGACAGGCGCCCCAACAGGTCGGTTGTGACTTCCTTGATCTCAGCCCGTACCACGTCGGCGGTGTCACTGACAATCGGGGGCACCGAGTCCGACACTGCCACGTTGGGGATAGAGTCTACAATGTCAGACCTGATCGCGGCTGCCGTATCAATCAGAGCACCAGTAGAGGCACGATTGCCCAAAGCGGTTGATATGTCGATCCCCGTCGTGTCCACGTCACCAGCGGTCGAGTCCGATACCGTAAAGTCCCCGGAATAGATGATCGTCCTGGTCGTGTCAACCCACCGGCCAACGATATTTTGAATAGTGTCCACCACCTGTGCGGTGTCGAAATACCCCGTCAGTGAGTCAGCGGCAACCCACGTCCATGCGCCACCTGTCGCGTATCCGGCTGTGTCGGCCCAAATAGCCGCCGCAGCCGTTGAATCCGATACCACCACATCCCCGCTCACCAGATAGGTCAGGGTCGTATCGTACAGTCGGTGGATATGGTGCAGGGCCGTATCCTCGGCGATGATGTCGATGCTGTCCCAGACGGCCATTGCCAGCTTGGGCTTCGTGATAGCACTGTCCAGAACCGTCGCGGCGATCGAGTCTTGTACGACAACCCCGCCGCCAGCTGCATACACGCCACGCTGACTGACCATTGAATCCACCAGCTCACCACCCAGCTCGACCGTCGATACCCCGACCGCGAACCGGACAAACTCGTTAATCAGCAGGCTGTCGGTCTCGGCCAGACCGGACCGGCCAATCATGAGCTTAGTGTTCAGCCCCGGCGTGACCACCGTCGCGTCTGATGAGTCGTAGACCACAAACGCCGACGAGTCAGCGTCCCAATATACCCGGCTGCCGTCCTCGGTGAACGCGCCAGAAGCTGGAGTGATAGCAGAGTCGCGCACAAAATTCTTGCTCGCTACGACCGTTGTTGTGTCTACATCCAGGGTCACATCGCCTGTCATCCCGCCGCCAGTCAGACCCACCCCTGCCGTCACCCCGGTAATATCACCGGCTCCGCTCGGCGTATCCCACACGAGGTCGGTGCCGTCGCTCTTGAGGTACGTACCAACCGCCCCGATAGAATCAGGAACGGCTATCGAGTCAGCCCCGAATACCAGTACCAGCAGGTTCGCCACAAGCGAATCAATGTGAGTCCGCGATGACGGATCCGAACCGACGATAGTGTCAACTGCGATGGACGACGGTCCGGTCAGGCGTGGCCCGTCCATTACGGCATAACCGCCGCCGGTGGTATCCGAGCCAAGCGTATCAGCGTTCGTTGTCGTTGTTCCCATCTCGCCGCGCAGAGCAGTCGCCGTATCCCCTATGGCCGCTTCCGTTGCTCTGTCAGCCAGTGCCGTTGATATGTCGATCCCCGTCGTGTCCACGTCACCAGCTCGTGCCGCCGTTGAATCAGAAACGACAACAGAACCGGACACGAGGTAGGTTTGAGTAGTGTCGTACAGGCGGTGGATATGCCCCAGAACCTCTTGTGTCACCGCCGCCGTGTCGAAGTAGTTCGTTAGTGAATCGCCAAGCACAGACTCGCTCACTCCCGATCCACCTGTCACCGCATGAGTAGCGACATACGTCTGAAAGTCAGGGTCGGTCGTGTCCGGTTTGCCCCCGCGAACGGTGATCCAGATCGTGTCGACAGTGCCCCCGGCGGTGTCCACCACAACGCCAAGCGAGTCCGCCATGCGGATGAATATCGCGTCACCGCTTTTGACGACATACGGTGACGGCGGGGAGGAACTGTATACTCCAATGGCGCACACGATGGACGCCAGGACCACGAGGACGATGATTTTCTTCATGTCAAAACACCTTTATGAAATACAGCGTTAGCTGTGCGATCTGCATTATTGCAAGCACCAGAGCTACCTTAACCAACGGGCGCTGGACATCCTTTTTGAGCCTCTGTATGTCGCCAGCCACATGTTCGCTGTGTAGTAACCTCACCGCACAGTTCTTCTCGATCTCGTGGATACGAACATCCTGCGCCTCGAGCCGGCTGTTCTGCTTCTTCAAGTATTCGCGTATCTCTGCAATATCCGTCTGCATGTTGATAGTGCGCTCGTTGATTGCCGATACAAGATGTTCCACTGGTGCTTCTCCCATTACATGCCCTCGTCTATATCCACTGCCGTGATGGTGCAGGCATCACCGTCAACGCGAATATCAGTCACGATGAACGTCCGACTGTCCCACGTTGCCCCGTTGCAAAGCAGTATGTTGTCCATATCCGGGTCGATGCTGATCGCGTCGCCCAGCTCGATGTCGATGTGAGTCATGCCCGCCGTTGTCACGGTGATCTGTGTTTTCTTGTTACTGAGCAGTCCGGGGGTGTTGTATGTCCCTCGCGTTCCAAACAGGTGCGAGCAGAGGTTGAACGCCGAACCGGAAAAGCCGATCGGCCCCTGATCCAGACAGTAGTCGAGGTCCAGCTTGTAGGCGACGAGTCCGTACCGCACCGCCGGAGCGGTAGCCCACCACGACACACGGTCGTAATACTCGCCTCGCTCGGGCAGGTATCGCGCCCGCACCTCTGCGCGTGTGGAGTGCACTTTAGTGCGGCTCACGTCGATGTTGATGATGTGCGACGCCGGTATCGTCGCGTCGGCTGATCTCGATGCGTTGTACCGTAGGTCGGTGATTCGCACCTTGCCCTCTGCCGTGAAGCACAGCGCGAAGTGCGACTGCTCACAGATTTTACGAATGATCTCGAACGCCCCCCGCTCCTCGGTGATGTTGACGTGGTGCTTTATGTTGGAGAACTCGCAGTCGATGAATGATGGCATATCGATCTGGTCGTCAGTCATCCCCAGCTCGTCCCGGAGGATCGATTCGATGATACCGCCCGGCTCCTCTATCAGGTCGCCCACAGTGTAGCCGCTGGAACGACCATCAATCCATGATCCGTACAGGCGGCCCTCACCAGCTACCCAGACCTGATTAGGCAAGGTGGACACCTTAGCCTTTACCAATATCTCCGGCAACTCATGGATACGGACCATCTCCTGGTTGTCGGTAATATAATCACCAATAGTCGTACTGTTGTGGGCAAAGGCGTGTAATTGAAGATTAGCCGCACGTGTCTGTGCCCGATCCGGTGGGTCGAAATCATCTGCCGGGAACTGCGTCCACGCCCAGCCTGCAACATTAGTTACCAAGTTTGCCGTCGCCTCCCAGAACTCAATGGTCACACCATACAGGAGCGAGTAACCCAGGCGCAAGATGGCTTGGTGTTCGTTACTGATATCGCCAATGATTTGCGGCACGACATTATAATGGGGCACCCAAACTTCTAAGCGACTATTCGAATAGCCCCCTTTCAGAACCAATTCCGTTAGGTGCGCAGGGTCCATGAGGCTGAGGTATCCTCTGCCCCTTAACATTATCCCCGTGTCAGCGGTACAATCCCGGATAGAAGCATAGGTTGCCGTATTATCGTCAATGAGATTAGCGGCGTTTACGACATCCGTCGCGCCAGTACTCTTAACTGGGAACGCCAGCGCCAGGAGAAACTCGTTTTTGAATTGACCATCAGACTCTGGCAGCCATCCAACCGTCGCACCATACGTCCCATTGCCCTCAACATCTGTCGTCCCCATTATTAACGGGACTGGACCGCCGACGTCAACCGCAGCGCCAGTGTCACTCGCCTCGCCACACTCATGCCCAGCGACAGCAAACCTCGGTTCGTATGTGTCGTCGTTCAGAGGTGGGGTCTCGGTTAGAAGCCCGACCGCCAACCCCAGTCCACTATATGGGGCATCAGTGCCATATTCGTGATCCCACTGGCCATACAGTATAGGGATATGCTTGTCAGCTACCGCTGTGGGGCAATTGGCATAATCGTCACCCATGACGCGTTGTGGTAGCGGTTGGTTGTACCGAGACAGTCCGCTAACCCCCCGGACCTGCATTGTATCCGCATCGTATCCTGGTGTGTCCAGCACGATGCCACTGAATCGCAATAGAGCGTCGTCGGCAAGCGATCCACAGGTCGGACCGGCGACCGCGTAAATCTTCATCGTCCGGTTAGCCGTGTCCCCCATGACGTCGGAAAAGCGGCTTTTGGTGCCGTCACTGTTGACCAATACCGGCAGGTTGCTGATAACTACTGAGCATTGCGGGAACCCCCACCGCTTGGTAAACACGTCCATCTGTTCGCTTATTCTCGGTGGCTCCAGCAGTAGTTGCAATACCTGCCCCTCGTCCACGTCCATGCCGATGTCAGAAAAGTACCAGACATCACTGTCCTTGTTCTGTATCTCGACCACCCAGTGGAGCTGCTCCCCGGATCGGTAGCAGTATTCGGCGAAGTTGTCAGGCTTGGTAATCATCAGTATCCATATCCATGCGCAGGCAGAGGCATCCGGCGAAATGTCATCTCTGTCGCAATGAAGTCGTGGTGTTCGGTAATCTTCGGCAGAGGCGAGACCATCTGCCACAGGTACAGTGCTGCGGATCCGTCATCGATCACAACCGGATAGCTCCCGCCATAGTTGAGATTGAAGGCCCCCCAGAGTGTCCCGTACTGCGCAGCGGTCAGATACCAGCGATAGGTGACCTCCTCCACCGCCCGGCGGTTGCGAGCTACGACCCACGTATGCCCCCCAGGCGTCTCGTGTCGTGCCTCGCGGAAGCTGGTGCTTGCGTTGATCGGCAGGCGTGGGCCGACTGGCATTTCAATCTTCTTGAGCAGATAGAAACCCGATATTGGGATCACCGAGGTGTTGTTAATGCCGATCCGCCAGTATCGTTTTGTCGCCGACGTTGGCGACGAAAACGGGAAGTACAACGGCGCGCCGGAATTGTTCCACGTCGTATTGCCCATCGTCACTACGCCAGACGAGAAATCGGACAGGCTGCACGCAGTGACGATGATTTGGCCACTGGAGTACGGGCTATTGTAGTTGCGCAGGGCGATAGCGAAGTTATCTATCGTGTCCGGGTTAGCTGTCCCGAGGTCCAGCTGGATGATTTGCGTTCCACCCGCTGACGGCTTGAAGTAGCTGTATAGATTGTTGTCGAACGCATACTGCGCCTCGTACCCGGAAGCCCCGGCCCCGATGATGTGGTCGATCTCCACGCCGTCCGTGATCCCGGAGATGTAGAGATTATCGACGGTTGACATAGCCACCTCCAGTCAGTCGTGCATCATTTGTATTGATTCCGGTCACCCCATAATCAGCCTGGAACTCAATGTCAGAGATCAGGCGGTCGGTGCGCCCGTACCCGCCGCCCATGTTATAGACGTTGACCGTCCCGGCCCCCACGCCAGCCCCGGCGATAGCCCCCGTCACCTGCGACCCAAGCCCCTGAATCCCCTTCATGAACCCTTCAGCGATGAACCCGGCGGCCTTTTCGCCCTCGTGGATTAGCATGAGGTCGTTAGTGCGGCGGTCAAAGAACCTGAACGAGTTCACAAACCCCGTTGCAAACGCCGATCCGGGCGCCAAATACATCAGAACGACCTGGACAAAAAACCGCTTGAAATCTGCGGCGATATTCTTGAACGTGTCAGCGGCGTTGCCCCGCATGGTAGCCAGATGAGACGCTGCGCTACCAACAAACGAGCCGAACGCCCTGTCCATGTCCTCCGTCATGTCATGGACGACATCAACGTGATGCTTATAAATAGCCTCTGTTCCGTCATGGATGTGCTGGAGGTACGTGTCCCACATCTCCTGCCACTCGGCGAGGTCCCGTTCGCCCTCGCTTGGTGGTGGGACCATGACATCCGGCGTGATAGCCGAGTCGCGGATCTGCTGCTGTATTTTGGCGTACTCAGCCCAGAACGATGTAACCATAGTCTGCAGATTGTTCAGAGATGTACTCACTACACCCTGCAAGGCATCGGCCATATCACCGGCCCTTGCTCTGGCCAATACTTGCGCCTCGTCGATAGCCGCAATGACATCGTGAACCGCTTGCTCGAGTTTGCTTGTATCGGGCGGCGCCATCGCTACCCCGATGTCCACTGACAAACCTGCAAGCGCCATTTTGAGAGCCTGAACATCTCGGTCGGCGATAGCCGCGAGCATGTCCCCAATACGGTCCGCCACACGCCCGATCTTCTGCGCTTGCTCGATCACACTATCAACCAGAACGTCGAAGGCGGCCTTGACCGTCTTGACGATCACCGTCAGGCTCGCGGCGGATTGTTTCACCCCCCCAACGTAGGTAGACCCTGCACTCCACACAGCCTCTAACATCCCTGATACAGCTGTACCATAAGTCCCCAGAGCTGCGACCATGCCCAGTACGGCTGGGGCGATAGACTTCAAGGCTGGCAGTAGGCCCGTGCCGACTTCAACTCGAGCGTCCTCAATGGCGCGGTTGAATTGCCGCCATAGTCCCGTTGTCGTCCCGAGCAACTGCTGTTCAACGTTAGCGAACTTCTGTGCCTGCTGGACGGTCTCGACGTACATCGCGTGCTGCTGTGTAGCGGCGTTGATCGCCGTACCCATGCCGTAGTACCCCTCGGCGATCCGCTTGTTGACCTCAGTCATGTCGATGTTGATGCCAATGGATTTCAGAACCATCGGCTGCAAGCTCGCTATGGCCCGCATAGTCAGGTCTATCTGTGTATTGAGGTCTTTCCCGAACGCGAGCGAGGCGTTGCGCACCGCGCGAGTCAACTCCGAAATCTGCTTGACGTTCAACTCCGTCACCAGACCGGACAACATCGCCTTCGTGATCGTGGCACGTGTCGCCATCTTGCCGAGGTGCGTTTCGATCTCCGCATAAACCTCGTTGATGTCACGCCCCGTCGCTGCTGCAACCGACCGCAATGACACCAGCGACTGCTCGTACTCGGCAGTCTTGGTAATAATCTCGCCGATCACGTCCTTTGCGACACGCCATGACAAATAGGCCGCGCCAATCGCCAGAACCTGCTTCTTCAAACCGGTCAGTTTACGGCTCGCCTTGTCATCGGCTGAGACGTGTATCTTAATATCGTCGACTCTGGTTGCCACTGTTCACTTCCTTTTCGAAGTCGGCCCGGACACTATCGACAATGTGACAGATGTTCACCCACAGAGAAGGGAGTGCCCCGATCTCGTATGGGTCGCGCAGGCGCCGCAGGCCATCCGTCTGCTGGTACAGATTCCATGCCGTTCGGATGAACGGCTCGTCTATCGCCGCCGGACACAGGCCGTACATCTGATAGCACAGCCATAACGGAGCGGGCGTCCGACTGCTCACGCGGAACGGCTCGACAGCGGTCCACCAGTTGTCCGCCGTGATCGTAGCCGGCGGGCAGCCGGTTGGCGCCCGATACACCGGGCCGCGCTTTATGCAGTCTTGCCGCGTGCATCCGTCGCACCTTTCCCCGCCGAACCCTCGGAGCCAGAGGCCGGCGAGGCACTCGAGTTTTTTGCCTGGCGCTCCGACAACTGCGAGTACGCGAACACCTCTGACACGATCTTCCCGAGCGTGTCCGGGTTTTCAATGCACTCCAGTACCTCGAGTACCGGCGTGCCCTCATGCCCCTCAATGCTCACGATGCCTTTGGCTATCAGGGGAATGAGCGTCGCCCGGCTGAACGATACAGACCCGTCGGGTTCGACGCTGGAACTATCGGCCAGCGTCATCATTTCGGCAGCGGTCAATTGCCGAATGACAATCGCAGTCCCCTCGACTGTGATCGTCGTTGTTGCGCTTTTGTCGACCAGTCTTAACATTTACCAACTCCTGTCCTCGGCGTTTGCCAGAACGATTGTGCAGTGGTTGTTGCTGGTCCCTGTGTTGGCGCACAGTTGCACTTCGAGGTCCAGCACGTGCAGGTCTTCACTCGGATCAGTCATATTGACGATCTTGCCGGTGAACGCGAAGTCCAGATCACCTGAATTAGTGCCCGGCGTAGCGTGCCCCCATCCCCAGTTGAATTCGAGGAGGGTATTGTCACCGTAGTCTGCGAACAGACGATAGGCGTCACCGGCGTTGAGTATCTTCGCCCGGAATGTCGCAGTCGGGTTCGTGATCGCAAACGTCTCGAATGTTCCGGCTGTAGCGTCGATACTGACCGGGGTCACATCCTGGTTGAACTCGATCTCGACCGTACCCGCCGGGGAGAGGTCGTAGGACACGCCGTTGTCGAACGACAGTCGCGCCATCCCGTATGTGGACGCTGCCCACTCCCAGAACGTAGATGCCGTCTGCGTCAGCGTACCCGTCGGGTTGAACGACGACGCTGGGGTGCCACGCCCCACCAGATCACACTCGAACATGACCAGCTCGCCCGGTTCGCAACTGACTTTCAGCCGCGAGGCGATACAGTCGTTAATCTTCGTTCCGGCTGAGTTGTTTGCCGGTGAGTATTCGCCGACGGTCATGAAGAACCCGGCGTTGACAGTGAAGTCGGGCTGCGTGTCGCCGAACGTGAACGTCTTTGCGAACGGCGTCGTTGCAGCTTCAGACACGTTCTGCACCAGTGCGTAGATGAACAGATCAAGCTCCTTGTGCTTGGCCGGTCCGCTCAGGCTGACCTTCGGCGCCGCCATCGACTGGTGCGTGATGATCTCGTCCTTGCTCGGATTGCGCGAGCCTGCCGAAATCGGCACGTTGCGCACCTTCACGTCGCGATCAATCGACGCCGGTTCACCGCCAAATAGGATCATGGGCGCGCTATCGGCAATCGCCGTCCCAAACGTCGACTGCTCCGCGAGACAGAGTTTCTTCTCGCGTGTGGTACTAACTACCAGAGCCATATTCCACCTCCTCAGCTACGCCGTCGGCAATCAACAGCGTTGCGTCATCGACCTCGATGGTTCCACCAGCCTTCAGCTCACGAGCGACATCGATGTCAATCGCGTATGAGGCTGCTATCGTACTGGCCTTGTACTCGCGCGCCAGCGGTGTTCCTTTGACCTTCATTGTCATCACTCCTGTGTATGAGTCACATGCGTCATTATCGTATAGATTATCTCGCCACCGATGGTAGCCGATTCAACGAACTCGGTTCCGACTACCCAATCCGTTATCTCCATCACCCGGAAGCCACTGGCCACGTTCAGGTTATCCATTATCTTGTTGTGAGCGCTGCTCATCAGGCGGGCTATCTTCTCCCCGTCTGTCACGCCCCCGGTGTAATCTGTATGCACCCTGACGCCGATCCCGATATTATATCGGGTAGCCGGTCCGGTCCCTGGTACGTTCACCGACGAGGTTGTCTCGATCTGGTTGACGCCCACCGTGATTGCGTTCAGCTCCAGCTTGGCAACGCCATGATAGCCATACAGGTAGCTGAACGTCGGATCGTAACCACTGGCCATTGTGGTCTGGAGTGTGTTCAACAGGGCGACAATCGCGTCCCTGGCGTCCTCAGCAAAGCCTGATCCGTAGATGGTAGCCATTACCGGGCCTCCCAATATCTGATCTCGATGGACAGGACGACCATGCTCAAATGGTGGGCTTCGGGGGCATAGCCGATTTCGTCAACCCCGATAGCTCGCAACTGCAAAGCGTTACTGCCGAGCGCCGGGGCGCTGTCGCAGTATTGCAGGAGGCTGTCACGGACATCAGACACACTCGGCTGCACGCTCTCTGCCTTACTGGACTTAGTATAGCAGATCAGTTGCAGAGGCCACCGATAGCGGATATGGGTGTCATCGCGCACCTCGACGACCTCCCCGCCGGTGTCGAGAATTATCAGAACCGGCAGGCGGTCTCGGAGTTGGTCTATCGGTTCCGGCAGGTCGGTGATCGTCTTGAACCGCACTGAGTACGAAGGGTCACTCCGAGTGTCCTCCAAAGTGGTCATCAGCGCGTTGAGAATGTCTTGCCTGACTGCCATCAGAATCCTCTCAGCAGTTCGTCATCGATGATCTTGACGACGTGCTTGCTCCTCTGCTGGTGCGCCGGCTGCATGAACGGATAGCGCACGCCTCTTTTCCACCGGGGATGCCCGAACTCAAGAGCCGGGGCGTACCGCTTAGCATTACCACCCGGGCCGACCTTACCGGCCATGCCGTCTCGCTCTATCTCGTAGGTAACCGAGTTGCGCAGCGTGTTTGTCAATACGCCCGGATATGGGTTAGGATTGCCCGGCACGCGTGTGTGACTGGTGCCACTCAGCAGCGTCTTGATATGCCCTTGCAGCATTACGCACGCTCGTGTGATTCCCCGTCGCAGGTTAGGGCGCATCCGCTCACCCGCACGGACTACACGCTCCGCTTTCTTCGATATTTTAATATGCAGATCAACCAACGGCGATCCTCCTGTACGGCTGGATGGCCGTTTTCATGCCGTCAGTCCAATGACCGGCGAGGTTATAGGTTGTCGCAGTGTTACCGAACGACAGGGAGTCCTCACCTTCACGCCCCTCAGCCAGGCGGATGAGCCGCTGTGTCAACTGCACGGCTACCCGCTTGACCGGATCAGGCACGTCGGCGCGCGGCCACCCGTATTTGTAGGCTACCTTCCAGTTGCGAGTCCCGGCCCAGAACACGAAGTCGCGGAGGTAGATCAGCCCGGTATCGCCGTCATAGCCCCACTCGTACGTGGTCGCCAGAGTATCCCACGTGTAGTCGGACTCCAGTGTGTATAGTGTCGGCGTCTCGGTGATACGCAGGTGCCGGACATAGTATTCCTTACTCCGATCACCGTCAAATATCTCCTCGATAGCCGATGATGGCGCAATGAACTTCCGGCAGCAGTAATCCTCTATCTCCTGCGATGCAGCATTGATCGCCAGTAGAGCCTTCGCCTCGTTAATGGCTTCGGACGCATCGATACCAATGGCGTCTCGAAACTCATCGAGCGTGATGAGCGCATTTGCGGCAAGTGTCGCCACTGATTAGTCATCCTTCCTGGTCTTGATCTTCACCGGCTGGAAGTTCTTCGGGAAGTCCTTCTGCAACCGTTCCGCCTCTTTTTCGTCCACCTCTACCGTCTCGCCGTCATTGAGCGTAAAGTACGGCCCACGATAGACCGCTATTTGTTTCGTCTGGACAAACTTCAGGTTAATCATCTGACTGGTCCTATGGTTTGGGTGGCCGGGGCGAACCCGACCACCCGTTATCGATTAACTGGCCTGTACGTTGAAACCAACCGACACAACCGGCTCGGTCGCGTAGGCGTAGAAGCACGCGAACGCCCGGCGCTGGAAGGTCACCGTTTCGTAGATGTCATTGATCCCGTCGTACTGGACCCACGATTCCACCCCGCGCTTGACGCCCTGGATGAAACAGTTGGGGTTAACGAAGGCAATGATCGTCCGGGTCTGCCCGGCGCCAGAATAGACGCCAGAGCTGTCGAGGTTTTCCGCGACGGCCTCATCGACGACGATAGACCGCCCGTCGAACATGGCCAAAGTGCCCGTGCGGATCACCGCCTGCGGCCCGAACTTGTCGATGGTCTGGACCTCCGTCACGTCGCGCATCATGCGCAGGTAGCCCATGACGCTCGTCAGGCAGAACGTATCGGACGGCGGCAGTGCGTACTTCTTCATCTTGCCGTACACCGAGCGGATGGTGTCGGCAGTCAGAGTGCCAAGATCGGTCTCGTTGCTACCGGCGTTCGCCATGTAGCGCAGGCCATCCCAGCAGTATCGCGCATCAGTGGAACCGATACCTGCGCCAGTGTCGATAGTGCCCGTCCTCTGGCCGTTGACGATGGCTGTCGCCAACGCACGGCGCTGTCCGATCTCATGCTGGCGCATCACCCAGGGCATGATCGGGAACACCGCGTCCTCATCCAGCTCGTGTGACAGAGGAATACGGACACGCAACTTCCGAGCGGTCAGGGTCGTGTCCGCCGTTCCGGGCGTCTGTTCCACAGAATCGAACGCAGAGACGTAGGTCGTCTTCTCCGCTACCAGCGTCGCCATGACTGCCGCCCCCTCCACCGGCAGCTTATAGACAGGTGTTGGCATAGTGATCGACGGAATCTGCTGCGCAATCGGATTGTCGGTCAGTACCCGTTCAATCAGATTGGATGACAGCTCGCTCGGAATGAACTGGCTGCCTTCGGTGGATGTCTCCGTATCCAGAGCCTTCGCCAGTTCCGACACGCGACCAAACAGACGCAGGCTCTTCATACGCTCCGGCTTAGGCTGCTGGTGATAGCCAAGCCCCCGGCGCTGACTGTCACAGATGAGGATATTGTCCATCATCACCATCTGGTCAGACAGGTCGCGCAGCTGCTTGGCTGCCTGAGCCTTGTCGCCATCCCTGAAGAACGTCGACTCGATCTCTGAGTCCGTTGCCTGCGCAATGTCAGCGGCTTTCATCAGTACCGGCGCGGTGTTGTTCACCTTGTTGCGCTTCTGGATTTCCTTGATCTGCGTTTCCAGATCGCCGACGGTCTTGGTGAAGTCGCCGACCATACGCTCGGCCTTCGCCTTGAACTCCGCCTCGGTCTGCCCTTTGGTGGCCTCTACCTCTTCCCGATACTTGGCGAACTGACTCTTGATGTCCTCGGTGATCTCGCTCACCTTGACATCGAGGTGCTCATCCACCTTCTTCGTGAGGCCCTGTTCAACCTCTTTCAACTTTTCAGCATCCATGATTGCTGGTCCTTTCTCGCTCCCGGCCTCACAGGAGTCAAATGATTCCAATTGTATTCCCTTTGATTTCGCAATTTGCAGTACAGCGTTCGGATTTGCAGGCACCGAAACAGGCCCGGCCTCGAATACGATCACCTCCTTGATGATATTCGGTTCGCCATCCTTCCCCGGCTCGTAGTCGAGGACGTCGAACATGAACGAAGTCTTTGTTACCACGCCTGCGCGGATCAGCTTCGCCACGTCCCGCCCGGCAGCGGTGTTGGCGATGCCCCCGCGCGAGACCGGACCGTTCTCAGTCAACTTCACATCGAACCACTTGCCGATGGTTATGCTCGGATCGTGGTTGAACATCATCACCGGGTTGTCGCGGAACTCATCGATGTGCTTGCCGAACGCCGTCGGCAGAACGATGTCGCGCACCCGGTCTACATCCGGCGTAGACCAGTTCGCCTCGATAATGAGTTCCCAGTCACCTTCAGACTCTGCATCCGGCTCAAATGCCTTGAGGTTGACTATGCGCTGCAACTTATCCATGTCACTGAGTCGCCTTCATGTCGACGCCGATCTCGAACGTTGCGGTTGAGTCAGCGACACCAGCGAAGACTGAATCGTAGACGCACCCGTCGACCTCAAAGTACAGGAAGCCGCTGATCTTCCCTTTGTCGTCCAGACCGTCAAAGCGGAAAATCTTGTAGCCGCTCTTACCGGGCAGCGAGTCGACCTTGATCGAGTCCGCCGTCGTGCCGGTCGTGACCTGATAGTCCCACTGGAACTTGCCGGTGTACTTATGCCCACCGGCAGCAAATAGCAGCCCCGCGCAGATAATGGTTGCGAGCGAGGCCAATACGATAGTGCGTTTCATTGTAAGTCCTCCTTGAAAACGCCTTGATAGGTGCAGTAACAGTTTATGACATCATGTGCCGGCCCCGCCGAATCACTCGGCCAGCGCAACCGTGAGCCGCCGACCTGAAACAGATCATCTATACCAACTACCTGACCACTCGCCGCTATGTGGTGTTCGCGACTGGTCGGCAGGTTTGCTGAAATCCACATCTTCGAATCCACGCCCGCCTGCTTATCCGCAAGCCACTGCCCCCCGTTAACGACGCCATTCATCTCAGTCTTGGCGATGCGCGTCGACCTCACCTTGCTGAACATGTCGAACTGCTCACGGATGGCCCGTTCGGTCTGTGCGAGTGGTGCCCCGTCCTCGTAGGACTGGCTGAGGATGCGCTTGATCTCCTCGTATGTCGTATCGTTCACCTTGACGAGGCGGTTATGATACTGCGCGATCATGTCATGCACGCGAGGATTGTCCACATCGAAGAACATCCCGACCCCAAGCCGCTCGATCTCGTCCCGGGCCGATTCAAGCATAGCCGATACCATGATCGAGCCGGCAGCTTCGCGTAGCTTCACGTTCTCGAGCATGGTATCAAATACCCAGTCAGCGTCGTCAGCCAGTCCTTTTGTCAGGTGCAGCCCGATGACCGACATGGCGCGCCCCTGTAACGTGATCTCGCGCAGTTTCGTGACAACCCTGTCCGCCTGCTCGTAGAAGAACTCGGACATGATACGCTGCATCCGCTTTTCGAGCGTCGTCACCCGGGAGTAGTGCAGCTTCCAGCGGTGCAGGTGGGGATCGTCGCCGGACTTCTGCCCCGAGGCCAGTAGGCGTCGTTCCTGCGTTTGATCCCCACCTATGCCGCCAGACATTCCAAACCCGAGGTTTGTCAGGTTCTCGATGTAGTAACTGTCGCCGTTCTCGGTATCCGGCTCGTAATTCAGTTCTGCTCGCGCCTCATTCAGCGTAATCAGACCGTCGCGGTATTCACCACGTACCCGCAAGGACAGGGCATCCTGACCGTCCTGGAGTGCAGGGATAGCCGACCGGTCGTAGCGGATCCGGTAGTCGTCCTGCCCTGCTAACAATACGCGGTTGAGCGCGTCCTCTATCAGCTTCAGGCGTGGCAGGGCGCGGTTCTCGACAAAGATTTTCTTTTGGTTGTCCGCGTTGGCGTAGGACGCATGATCCAGTACGCCCACCATCACCGGCGGCGTCTGATACGCAGCCAGAACCTCCTCGCGGATGATCTTGTACAGGTCGATGGGCATCAGGTCTGTGAGCGCATGGGACAGTTTGTCGAGCTTCGTACCGTCCTCGAGTATGGCGATCTTGCCCGCGTTCTCCGGGCCGCCATGCAGTTTCACGAACTCCTTGCGCATGACGTCGCGCTGGTCAGAGGATAGCGCCCGGTCGGTCGTCAACGTGGTGCCGACCATCGTACCATTTTTGAAGTAGCTCTTGAGATACTGCGACAGGTACAACTTGGTGAGCAGCTGGTTCTTGATGATGCCGATTGGCGACTCACCGTAGTACCCTGCCTGTGGGTTCGGAAGCCGGTAGTGGACGACTTCCTCGGTTTCGAGGATGCGCTTCATGCCGCCGTTCTTGGCCACGTACCCACCTACACGCCCGGTTTCCTGATCCACCTGTACTTCTATCCATTTGGGACTGGCGTACCAGAGTTCGTTGTCGGCGGGATCGTAGGTGTTGTATCCGTTGCCGGTAGCGTCGATGGCCATTGATGTCTGGTTGATTAGCGCAGCGAACGACTGGTCCGGGTTAGCGTTGACGATCAACTCAGACAGCGGGTGGTCGTCGACCGTTTCCCATTCCCATTTGCCGTCGATCAGGCGGCGGCGCTCGATGTAGATCGGCAGCGACTCAAGCCAGTCACCGAGGACACGCATACAGGCGTATGTCCAGACATCCACCATATATGCGACCATGTAGCTGTCCAGGTCGACCGGCTTAGGCACTGTATCGCCACGAGTATTGACGATGGTAGCGAACCTCGCTAACGGGTTCGACTTGGCCATCAGGCGGAGCAGCGCCCGCTTGTAGAGGTTATCTCTTACTCTCGTTATGATGCCCAATCCGTTACACCAATCCGGCCTCGATTGGTCAGAGAACAGTCAGTCCGCCGCCCCCATACATAGTGGAGGCGATTCGGCGGTAATTGTCCGCGTGCTGATAGTGGTCCGATAAGCTGCCCTCGTCCCAGACGTATTCGGCGCGCTTGTCATCCCAGAACCGCGTTGCCGCGGTCATGTGGGCGATGAAGTCGCCCTTGTCGATTGACTCTATGTTTTTACCGACTGACACGCGGCCCTCAGCCCACTGTGCGTAGGACTCATCCAGTGACGGCGTGCGCTTTGTTTTGACCTCGCGCCGGGCGTGGTCGACGATCAGTACGTCCTTTGAATCCTTGCCGAGCGAGTACCGGCAGCCATACGCCCCCGGATGAGAGCGGCAGAAGTCCCTGACCAGCCGTTCCTCCGGCGCCAGGTCGATCACGCCTCTCGCTACACCGAACCGGTGCCACAGGGTGTGGAGATCATCGAAGTCATGCACCGATCCGGCGTAGACGATCCGGTGATGGCCTGCGCACGGCTTGGATATAACGACGTGGATCAGATGCCCGACATCGGCGCCGAGGACAGTGCCCTTACACTCCTCCGGCATTATATAGTCACCGATGGCCGCGATTATCATATCGCGCGTGAATCCGGTCCCCTCGGCCTTGAACGGCATCCCCAACCACTGATTGTAGAACTGCTGGAGCTTCGACGGGTCAAGCAGCGAGGATACGAACTGGTTGAATATCTCCCGGACGACAGGGCCGCCGCGCCCGTCGCCAAAGAGCTTGTTCGCGTGGTAGCCGACGACATCCCGGTCGGCGTGAGCGGCAACCCACTCTCCAGCCGCCAATCGATTGAACGGCTTGCCGCACTTTTCGCAGACAGGGCGGGCGTCGTCGTCGTTGGGGTCGTCATGGCGGAGGCGCCACTCGTCATCGATCTGCTCGATGAAATGTGTCCACCAGTCCAGTGTTTGGCGGTGGCCGCAATGACCGCACGGTACGAACCACTCACTGCGCGTACTCGCGTCGTAGCGGGCACTGATGCCCCGGCCCGATACCGACGGGTTGCCGACCATGCGATAACGGACAACAGCGTGGCCTTTGTCATCGGTGGACGAGCCGAGCCTGGTCAGGGCGAGGTTGATGTTGTCCTGGTCGCACTGGTCCAGCTCGTCGACGATGAGAACGTCGGCGGGGACCTCGTAGAAGTTGTTAGTGGCTTTTGATCCGGCGATATGGCAGTCGGTGCCGAAGAGCGTGATCTGGCGTTTGGTGTTGGAGTCCTTGTCGCGCTGACGGATAGCCCCCTGATACAATGGCACGTCGGCGAGAAGCCGGCCAATACGTCTGGGCGTAAACCGCCAGACCATATCCTCGGTTGGCAGAACGTACATGACAGATCGCCCGCGCCATGCCTGACTGAACAGGTCGCAGAGTGCCCACTCGGTGAGGCCGATTTGGCTTGATTTTTGGATGACAATACGGTCAGACTGATCGAGGAACAGCGGGATCACCCAGGGGCGCCCCTGCCACTTCATCCGGGTACCGCGTGTAGTGCGGTGGTGGTATGTCGCCATCCACAGCCGCGCGGATTCTCGGAGAATCTCGTTGGCCGCTGCCGCGTGCGCCTTAGCGACGCTGCTGGATGACGGTGAGGATTTCGCCGATGTCGCCATCGAACTGATCCTGTTCGTCTGCACTGCCAGTACCGATATTGACAGTGACAGCACCAGCAGCAGACAGGCTGCCGCCAAGCTCTTGGTGTAGTCTCTCAATCGCAACATATTCCGAAACCGTTGGTTTGTAGGAGCCGTCCGACAAGGCATCTTGCAGGCGGTTGACTATCTCGTCCCTGATTTTGCGGACAATATCCACCGACCTGATCTGGGCCTTCGCTTCCTTTTTGTTTTGATCTTCCTGGACCTGGAGCTTGATGTGCTGATCGCGGTCTTCCCACTGGTCGCGCGCTTTGATTCGATAGATGGTCTTGCGGTCCCTGCCGAAATGCTTGGCGGTCTTCTGCACGTCGCGGCAATGCCGCCAGAAACGGAACATCGATTCCGCTTCAGGTACGGTGACGGGGCTGGCAACAGACATTATTGTTGCCCCGTTGTTCCGGTTATGACCAGCGCAGACATCATCATGTCTGCAAACTGTGTCATATTTAACACACCGTCAAGTGAAATGTGTCAGATTTGACACACTTGAGATGTCAGCCCCCGATTCAGTGACTATATTATTGTGTTTGGCCGAAGTGGGTCCGACAGTGCGGGCAGATCGTCGCCGCCGGATGTATCTCCATTCGACAGTGCGGGCAGTAATACCCCGACCCCTTTCTGCCGACCAGAGCAATCAGCAGGATAGCAAGCGGCCCGAAGAAGAACGCCATAAAGAACCAGCCGATAGTTGATCGGTTCCGGCTGCCTGCCATTGAGGCAGTGATTGGCAGGGATAAGAGCCACAGTAGTATAGGGATAATCAATTCCATCGTGAGCCTCCTATGATAGTGGGCAGCATCTGTCCGCCCAGTCTCTCTGGTCATCTATACTGTTATGCAGGTAGACCTGCGTTGTCGTCAGGCTGGCATGGCCGAGGTTCCGGCGGAGTATCTCGATAGACCCGCCACGCCGGATAAACTCAGTGGCCCCGGAGTGCCGCAGCTGGTGCGGATGCAGGGATAGTCCACACTTGGCCGCTGCCCGCTTGAGTACAGCCCAGACAGAGCCGCCCGCCAACCGCCGGCCTGACTTGCTCGTAATCAGGTACGGGGCCGGATGGTATCTCGTTATGTAGTGCAGGGTTGCCATAGCTGTCCTTTGGCTGTATGCCACTGTCCGGGGCCGCCCCGACTTGGAACGCCGAACCAACAGCGTCTTGCCGGGAATATCGATGTCGCGGACTGCGAGGTCAACTATTTCCTGCCGTCTGAGCATAGCGTCGTAGCCGAGCAGGACGACCAAGCGGTTGCGGTCGCCGATGAAGCCACGCGGCCAGACCCGCATCACTCGCTCGATCTCCTGCGTGGTCAGCGTATCGGGCGGGGTCGTCCGGTCTTTAATGCGGATATGTCGAGTAGGGTTTTGTGAGCAGAGGTCGGCCTCCACGAGCCAGTTGAAGAAGGCCCGCCACACAGATAGGTAGTTCCGAACTGTCGCCGAACTGAGGCCAGAGTCCAGAGCGTCAGCCAAATAACGCTCGATGTCGTGTCTGTCGACGGTATCGAATTGCCCCTGCGCGAGGTCGGCTAACACCGCCATGATCTGCGTGTACATGGCGACGGTCGAGGCCGTACAGCCGCGCACTCGACGACTGACGAGGAACTGAGTCGTCAGCCTGTCCATATCACTGACATCGGCTGTCAGCGACGATTTATTATAGCGGAGTACCATCTAACACCCAGAAAAGATTTCCGACCCCAGTAGAAATGTAAGGACAAAAGTGGATTATGCAAGAAGAAAGTGGATTTATCTTGTAAATTGTATTGACAAGGCTGCCGATAGGTATTATCATAAGGCGTATGACAAACGAAAGGATGACAGAAATGCGGTTCAGGTTCGAGGAACTGGACCGCTTGCGGGCCGAGCGAGGCTGGTCTTATGCTGAGCTGTGCCGTCGCCTGACTATTGATCAGGGACAAAAGACGACCAGCGCCCATATTGCCAGTTGGCGCAACGGGACTATCCCGAAGCTGCCGACTGTTACGGCTATCGCAGACCTTTTCAACGTGTCGATAGATACTTTTGTCGACCGGGAGAACGGTCATGCGTAGCAAGCGGCTTCATTTCCACAACTTAGCGGTTGACAAATGTTGGTGTTTGGCCGCTATTGCCCCGATGATCGCCGGCGGGAGCGACGA